>JASFPT010000117.1:0-11426 GCA_050115795.1 Desulfobacterales bacterium | reverse complement strand
CGACTCGGCCCGAAGGGCGCACAGCATCGCCGCCCAGGGCGGCATCAACGCCGCCAAGAACTACACCAACGAAGGCGACAGCATCTGGCGGCTTTTTTACGACACGGTCAAAGGCGGTGATTTCAGGGCCCGGGAGGCCAACGTCTACCGTCTGGCCCAGATCAGCAATGCCATCATCGACCAGTGCACGGCGCAGGGAGTCCCCTTCGCCCGGGAATACGGCGGGTTGCTTGCCAACCGAAGCTTCGGCGGCGCCCAGGTCTCCCGGACCTTTTACGCCCGGGGCCAGACCGGCCAGCAGCTGCTGCTGGGCGCCTACAGCGCCCTGATGCGCCAGGTGGCTGCCGGCAAGGTCGAGATGTACCCGCGCCGGGAGATGCTCGATCTGGTGGTGGCAGACGGCAAGGCCAAGGGGATCGTGGTGCGCAACATGATCACCGGCGAGATCGAGACCCACGCCGGCCATGCGGTGCTGCTGTGCACGGGCGGATACGGCAACGTGTTTTACCTGTCCACCAATGCCATGGCCAGCAACGTGACGGCCACCTACCGGGCCCACCGGCGCGGCGCGTATTTTGCCAATCCGTGCTTTACCCAGATCCACCCCACCTGCATCCCGGTGCACGGCACCTATCAGTCCAAGCTGACCCTGATGAGCGAAAGCCTTCGAAACGACGGCCGGGTCTGGGTGCCGAAAAAAGCCGGCGACAAGCGTCCGCCGGGCCAGATTCCCGAAGCCGAAAGAGACTACTACCTGGAGCGCAAGTACCCGAGCTTCGGCAACCTGGTCCCCCGGGATGTGGCCTCCCGAAACGCCAAGCAGGTCTGCGACGAAGGCCGCGGCGTCGGGGAGACCGGCCTTGCCGTCTATCTGGACTTTTCCGACGCCATCAAACGAGACGGCCGCGCCACCATCGAAAAAAAATACGGCAACCTGTTTGCCATGTACGAAAAGATCACCGCCGACAATCCCTACGAGACGCCGATGATGATTTATCCGGCGGTCCACTACACCATGGGCGGACTGTGGGTCGACTACAACCTGATGAGCACCATCGACGGTCTGTTCGTATTGGGCGAGGCCAACTTCTCCGACCACGGGGCCAACCGCCTGGGCGCCAGCGCCCTGATGCAGGGACTGGCCGACGGCTACTTCGTCATTCCCTACACCATCGGCGGATACCTGGCTTCAGAATCCTGGGACAAGGTGACCCCCGACCACCCGGCGTTTGCCGAGGCCGCCGCCTCGGTCAAAGAGCGCATCGACAAATTGCTGTCGATCAACGGCCATCGGACCGTGGACGACATTCACCGGGAGCTGGGCCAGATCATGTGGGACTACTGCGGTATGTCCCGGAACAACGAGGGGCTTGAAAAGGCCCGGGGCCTGGTACAGGCCCTGCAAGAGGAGTTCTGGAAAAACGCCCTGGTTCCCGGCAAGAACGAGGATCTGAACCAGAGCCTGGAAAAAGCCGGCCGGGTGGCCGATTTTCTGGAGTTTGCCGAACTGATGGTCATCGACGCCCTCGACCGGCAGGAGTCGTGCGGCGGTCATTTCAACGAGGCCTTTCAGACCGAGGAGGGCGAGGCCCTGCGAGACGACGAGCACTTCAGCCACGTCGCCGCCTGGGAGTACGCCGGGGCGGGAAAAGAGCCGATCCAGCACCGGGAGCCGCTGGAATTCGAGCACGTCCACCTGGCACAAAGGAGCTACAAGTGAGCAAGTCGATCAACATCACGCTGAAAGTCTGGCGCCAGCAGGGCGCCAACGTCAGAGGCAGGCTCGAGACCTATCAAGCCGGGAACATCTCCACGGACATGTCCTTTCTGGAAATGCTCGACGTGGTCAACGAGCAGCTGACCCTGGACGGCAAGGAGCCGATCGCCTTCGACCACGACTGCCGGGAAGGGATCTGCGGCTCCTGCGGGGCGGTGGTCAACGGCCAGCCCCACGGCCCGGAAAAGGGGACCACGCTGTGCCAGCTGCACATGCGGCACTTTTCAGACGGGGACACGATCGTCATCGAACCGTGGCGGGCGCGGGCGTTTCCCGTGCTCAAGGACCTGGTGGTGGACCGCGGCAGTCTGGACAAGCTGATTCAGTCCGGCGGATACATTTCGGTCAACACGGGAAGTGCCCCGGATGCCAACAGTCTGCCGGTGCCCGCGAATAACGCCGAGCTGGCCTTCGATGCGGCCGCCTGCATCGGCTGCGGCGCTTGTGTGGCGGCGTGTCCGAATGCATCGGCCATGCTCTTTGTGGGCGCCAAGGTCTCCCATCTGGCCCTGCTGCCCCAGGGCCGTCCCGAGGCGGCCAAACGGGCAATTTCGATGATTCGCACGATGGACGCCCTGGCCTTCGGCAACTGTTCCAACCACAAGGAATGCGAAGCCGCCTGTCCAAAGGAAATCTCCATCGCCAACATCGCCCGGCTCAACCGGGAGTTTTACAAGGCCGGCCTCGGATCCAGGGAAGAATAGCGGCCCCGGTTCAGCGCCGAATGCCTTTTTCCCCGGCCTCCCGGCGGGCCGCAGGGCTTCGCTGCGGATGGCCTGTCTGCCCGGGAAGCGGTTCTGCCGATTCCCAATTCCTTTCGACAACCGAAATGAACGATTCCCCGCCGCTCCCGGCAACCCGGATTGCCGGGAGCGGCCGTCTGTGTTGTTTTCTGTTCGGTTGACCGAATTGCCGTTTCCAGTTAAAGTAATTGATTTGGTTACTAGAATCTGTCTCAAAAATACGGAGCCGGGAAACGTGGCGGGGTTCAGGGGGAATTTTGAGATGGCCTCTGATCAATGAACCCGACCGGGCCGGGTGGGGGCCGCGTCGATGGCGATGGTGATTGGATAGGCATGGAACTCGACATTACAGAACTGGCAAATCGGCTCGGCCTGCGAACGGGAACGCTGGACCGGTGGATACGGCAGGGGCGGATTCCGGTCCTGCGGGTAAACGATCGCTGCATGTTCAAGGCGAACGCACTGGAGCAATGGGCCCGGAAGCACAACCTTTTGTTTTCGACCCGCCAGCACGATGAAGCGGGAACAACCCGGGACGAAACCGACCCGGAAAGCCTCCTTCAGGTCATGCAGCGCGGCGGTGTCTTCTATGGCATCCCGGCTTCGGATGCGGATGACGCCCTGGCGGCAGCCGTCCGTCAAGTCCCCGACCTGTCCGATTCCGACCGTACGGCGCTGCTCGACAGCCTCCGGGAGCGCGAGGCGATGGCCTCCACCGGCATCGGCAACGGCGTCGCCATTCCCCATCCGAGAACTCCGATTGAAGGCTCGATCGATTCGCCCCGCATCTTTACCTGCTTCTTGGAAAAACCGGTGCACTTTTCCGCAGTGGACGACCGCCCTGTTTTCGTGCTGTTCTTGATGCTCAGCCCGACGGTCAAGATTCACCTGCATCTGCTCTCCCGGTTGTCGTTTTGCGTCCGAAACACCGATTTTGTCGCGTTCTTGCAGAAGCAGCCCGATCCGGACGCGCTTTTTTCGAGAATCGCCGAATTCGAGCAGGCCCTGGAGGCCGCGGAGTCCTGAGTGTTGCTGGAAAAGGCTACGATCCGATGAACTTTTTTCGTTTATGGCGCCGGCCCGGGACCTGGTCCTTCTTCCGGTTCGACGACCGCCTCCTGATGATCTTGATCGCCATCATCGTGGGGGCGTGCAGCGGACTTGCCGCGGTGGCCCTGAATCGTTCCCTGGTGGCCATGCTCGAATGGCTTCATCCAATGCGGCACAACTGGTGGGCGTTTCTGCTGCCCGGCGCCGGCGCCGCCCTCTCGTCCCTTTTTCTCAACAAGGTCCTGCGCGAAGGCGCCGGCCACGGCGTCCCGGAAATCATTTACAGCGTCTCCCGCTACGGGGGGTTGCTGCGGTTTCGGTCCAGCTTCTCCCGGCTGATCTCCAGCTGTCTGACCATCGGCAGCGGCGGTTCGGCAGGCCCCGAGGCCCCCGTGGTCATGAGCGGAGCCGCCATCGGCTCCAACATCGCCCGTTTCTTCTCCCTCAACGAACGCCAGCGGGTCGCCCTGGTCGGCTGCGGAGCCGCCGGTGCGATCTCCTCCATCTTCAATGCCCCCATTGCCGGGATGGTCTTTTCCATCGAGGTCATCCTGGGGGAGTGGAAAGCGCTCAACATCATCCCGATTGCCATCGCCTCGGTGGCCGGAACCGAAGTCAGCCGCCTGCTTCAGGGAAACCAGATCGCCTTCAGCCATCGTTTGTTTCACATCGATCTGGCCGACATTCTGGCCAGCTTCCTGCTGGCCCTGGTCTGCGCCGGGGCCTCGGTCGGTTTGACGCGGATGCTTCGATCGACTGCACAGGTTTCCTCCCGGCTGGTCTCCTCTGCCTGGCAGCGTGCGGCCCTGGGCGGATGCGCGGTGGGTGTGATCGGCCTGCTGCTGCCGGTTGTGCTGGGCGAAGGATACCACCCGATCCGGGAGATGATCGAAGGCTCCTTTACCCCCGGACTGGCGTTTGTTGCCGTGGCGCTTGCCGCCAAGATGTTGGCCACCGCACTGACCCTCGGCTCCGGCGGCTCCGGCGGCATATTTGCCCCGGCCCTGGTGGTCGGCAGCCTCACCGGTCTGGTCTTTCACCGAGCCCTGTGCCTGCTCTTTCCGGCCATATCCTGGGTGAACGAAGGCTGCTTTGCCCTGCTGGGCATGGCCGGCCTGATCAGCGGGATGCTCCAGGCCCCGCTGACCGGCGTTTTTTTGATCGTGGAGATCACCGGAAGCTATGAGGTGATCCTGCCGTTGATCATCGTCTCTGCGCTGTCGACGACCGTATGCCACTATGTGGAGCCGGCCTCTTTTTACCTCCGGGAGCTGGTGGAAAAAGGCCAGCTGCTGCGCCCCGGAACCGATGCCAGGGTCCTGGCCGACCTGAGCATCGCAGAGCTGCTGGAGACCGACTGCATCCGGGTCCATCCGAACATGCCGCTACGGGAGTTTATCGGGGTGATCAAGCGAAGCCATCGGAACCATTTTCCGGTGGAAGACGAAACCACCGGCCGGTTTCTCGGCATGATCCAGCTCGACGACGTCCGGGCCTATTTGTTCAATCCGGCCCTGTACGATGCGGTACTGGTCGGTCAGATCATGGACACCCGGGTGGAAACCGTGCATCCGGATGACGACCTCTCCGATGTTTTGCGGCATATGGACAGAAACCGGCTCTTCACCCTGCCGGTGGTGGCCGGCGATCGGTTCCTGGGAATGGTGTCAAAAGCGACGCTCCTGGACCAGTACCGGAAGGAGCTGATGGTGCAAACGAGCCCCTGAATCGGCATCGGGCGGCGGTCCGGAACATCGGCTTGTCGTCCGTCGTTTGTGGTTCGCGGCTTGTTTTTCGGCCACAAGCCACAGACCCATGCCGCGCCGGCAGGAGCCGGCGATCATCGGAACCCATCCACAGCCGCACCGGTGTCCGCGCGGCGGGAAAGGAAACATACAGGAGGCGCTATGGAACCGGAACTGTTTCACATCTGGCGCAACACACCGCTGGGGCGCGAGACGCTGCTGCAATCGCTCTATTTTTGCAAAACCGTGTCATGCAGCCTGACGATCTACATCCCCAGGCACACGAAATTTCTGATGTACTTTGACAACGACGTGGTCCAGATCGATCTGGACGAGTCGTATCTGACCCATCCGAATACCGCCCATCAGCATGCCGCTGCCCTGGCCGAAGAGGCCGGTATCAAGCCCTCTTTTCTGGAGCCGAAGAACTACACCGCCTCGACCTTGCCGGACATTCCCACCCACTTCGATTTCATGTGCTGCCCGCGAAGCATCAGCGACCTGTCGTCGAAGATCGGCCTCGGATACATCGGGCCCCGGGTCCGCCGAATCGTCCAGTCCGCCCGATTCCCGGTTCTGTTGACCAGCCCCGCCTACAAACCGTGGAGCCGAATTGTCGTCTTCTTCGGCGGATCGGCCAATGCCGTAAAGGCCCTGCGGCTCGGCCTGTCCCTGAGTCGCCGCTCCCGGCTTCCCCTGGAGATCTTCACCCAGTTGGAGAAAAATTTGACCCGCAGCGACTACGAAAAGATCGTTGAACAGGCAAGACTGACCGAAGAGGTCGAAAAGAGCACCCAGGGCTGGCATTTTTTCGAATCGGGCGAATTTGAGGAAAACCTCTACAACATCCCCCATGACGCGCTGGTCGTGCTCGGGGCATACGGTCACAGCCTGATCCGCGACTTTGTCTTCGGCAGCAAGCTGGAAATGATTCAATCCGAGATTTCCAACAACCTGTTGATCGCAGGACCCAACGCCACGACCGGCCTGTAACCCCGGATGACGGAAGCGCCGGGTCCGGCCGCGCCGATGGCGCCCGGCGTCCCGCTTCTTTCTGCTTGTCCCGCCGGCCCTGAGCGAAGTCGAAGGGAGCGAAGTCGAAGGAAGAAAAAGGGGTGATGAATCCCGAAAGATGAGCAAATAAGATGTTCTGCCTGTTTCGATTCGCGCGCTGGTGCGGTTCATGAAAGCCCCTAAACCTGTTTTGGTGATCCACCCCGGTGCCCTCGGAGATGTGGTGGTCAGCTTTTTTGCGATCCGGCATCTGGCCGGGCATTTCGGGGCCGTCCACCTGGCATGCCAGCAGCAGATTGGAGAGATGGCCTGCCGTATCGGCGCCGTCGACCGGTCGTTTCCGATCGAGTCGGCCCGCTTCTCCGGACTTTATGGAGCCCCCTCCGGCCGGCTGAAAGAATGGATCGCCGCTTATGACACGGTCCTGCTCCTTACGGTTTCACCGGAACCGGCCGGCCGCCTGAAGCAGTGGTTCACCGGATCGGTCATCCGGATCCAACCCCGCCCCGCGGCCGACCGGCCCGTCCACACCGCCGTGCACCTCACCGCCCAGCTCGCCCGTCACGGCCTGGCCGGCACGGCCGCCCCCCCCTGGAGGGATCTGCGCCACGAAAATGCCGTTGAAAACCGGGTCATTCTGCACCCGGGTGCCGGAAGCCCGAAAAAGAGATGGCCCGCAAATCGATTTTTCGAAGTTTCCCGGCGGCTGGCCGCGGCCGGTCTTTCCCCGGTGTTTTTTCTGGGTCCGGCCGAAACCGATCTGGAAGATCCGGTTCGCCGTCAGGGCTGGCCGCTCTTTTCCACCGACGACCTTCCACGGCTTGCCGCCTTTCTTCGGGGCGCCGGCGGTTTTGTGGGAAACGATTCGGGCGTCAGCCATCTTGCGGCCTACGTCGGGCTGCCCACGGTGGCCGTGTTCGGCCCGACCGATCCGGCCCGCTGGGCCCCGCTCGGCAGGGCCAGCGTTGCCGTATCTGCCCGGGGGCTGCCGTGCCGCCCTTGTTTCGAGGACCCGGCGGCCGAATGCAGGAGCCTGGAATGCCTGTCGGCCGTGTCGGTTGAAAGGATCGTGGATGCGTTCTTCGCTTTGCCCGGGCGCGCGGCGCCATCGCCGGCGATCCAGCGGGGTGTCGGGGCGCAGGAAAAGCCTTGACCCGGGCCACAGCCTGCCCCATCTTGGAGCCGAGGTCGGTCGGCGACAGGGCCGGCCGCCATTTCTTCGAACACCGATTGGAAGGTGCCCATGGCAGAAGACAACGGCTTTTCTTCTCGCATCGACCGGGAGATCTTCAACACCGGGCTGTCGGTAGAGACGATATCTTTGTATTTGCTTTGCTGCGGCCTGATCGACGCCGGGGCCGCTCCGACGCTGGAAATGCTTCGTTCGCGGTGGAATGATTCGGATGAATCGCTTCAGGGTTGCCTGAACGAACTGGTGGAGAGAAAAATTCTGCGCCGGACCTCGATGGGCGCCACCGGGGAGGACGAATTCCGGCCTGTGGAAAGCGCCCACTGGCGCCTGTAACGGCCTATTTCTCGGTTTTCCGACGGGCGCCGAGGGCTTTGGATACGGCCGCCCGAATCCCCCGCGCGTCGAGGTCCGTTCTCATCCCCGGGCAGGAGCCGGCCATGGCAAACCAGTTGGCGGGATCAACCAGGACGGCCTCGATAAACGGCCAGGCCCGGCACATGTGCGGCTTGACCGGATGGATGGTGCACTTTTCGTCCCAGAAGACGCAGTATCCGTCTTCTTTCTGGCAGAGCAGATACCGCCGGCCCGACCGTGTGCAGTATTTCGCGGCAAAGCCGTCCGGATCGCATCCGAGAAAACCCGCGATGGCCGCGATATCCTCGGCATCCACATAGGTGCCGCCGTACCCCCTGCAGCAGTCCCCGCACATCCGGCAGGTGAAGATCTCGTCTGGATTCATGAGGGCGCCTCGGGCTTCAATTCTCGACCTTCAGGCTTCTTCTCCGATGAACGACCTCCGTGTCGTTCACCACGGCAAGACACGGAGGTCGTGACCTACAAAAGGGCGAGTCATCGACGGCGGTTTCAACGTGCGGAGCATACACGGGCGTATGTGAGCATTTTTCGTCGGGCCGCAACGCAGAGATTCGCTGCGAGACGAGGTTCTGAGACTCCTTCTAGAAGGAGTGTCTGAAGTCCAGCGCTCTTTTCAGGGTCACCTGGTCGATGTACTTCAGATCCCCGCCGATGGGAACGCCCGAGGCGATTCGACTGGTGCGCACCCGACTGCCCGCCAGACGCTCCTTGATGTAGGCGGCGGTGGCCTCCCCTTCCACGCTCGTTCCGGTGGCCAAAATGAGCTCCTGGACGGTGCCCTCCCCGATTCGCCGCAGCAGTTCGCCGATGCGGATGTCTTCGGGCCCCACCCCTTCCATGGGGGACAGCACGCCGGCCAGCACATGATACAAGCCGTTGTATGCCCCCGATTTTTCGATGGAGACCATGTCGGCGGGCTGCTCCACGACGCAGAGCAGTCCCTGGTCCCGGGCCGGATCGCTGCAGATGCGACAGAGGTCTCCATCGCTCAGGGAGAAACAGCGGGAGCAGAGGCGAATTTTTTCCTTGAGCTCCACGATGCTTCTGGCCAGATCTTCGGCCTCTTTTCGCGGCGTTTTCAGAATATGCATGGCCAGCCGCTCTGCGGTTTTTTCTCCGATGCCGGGCAGCCGGGCCAGCCGGCGGATCAGGTTTCGTATCGACTGCGGATAGTGCTGCATGTCTTCCTTTAGGCGGTTTCGGTCATTGGTTACCGTATCCAGGATCGAGGAACCAGCATCCGGGATCCAGCATCCAGCATTTTACATCAGTCCGGGGATGTTCATCCCCCCGGTGACCTTCGACATCTCTTCGGAGACCATCTCCTGGGCCTTGGTGAGGGCGTCGTTTACCGCGGCAAGTACCAGGTCCTGGAGCATTTCCACGTCCTCCGGGTCCACGACTTCCTTTTCGATCCGGATCGACACGATCTGTTGCCGTCCGTTTGCGACCACCGTTACCATGCCCCCGCCCGAGGCGGTCTCCACGGTCCGCTCCCCCAGCTCCTCCTGCAGCTTCAGCATGCGGCTCTGGAGCTTCTGGGCCTGTTTCATCAGGTTTCCCATACCCTTCATTCCTTCACCTCCTGCAACAATTCGACGTCGATGATCTTTCCGTCGAAGATTTCAACGGCATCTGCCACCAGGGGATGGTGCAGGGCCTCCTTTTTCAACTTTTCGATTTCCTGTTTCCTGCGCATCTTCGGTTTTTCTTCTTCACCGGCGGTCTTCACGGAGACTTCCACAGGCTCCCCCAGCAGCTGGGCCATCGCCTGGTGAAGGATATCCCGGTTCTTTCGCCGTTTGACGAGATTCCGGCTGAACCCGTTTCCTTGGATCTCGATTTCGAAACGGTTTTCATCCAGTCGACGGAGACGGCCCCCCTGTTGCAGACTGGTCCCCAGCGCCGGATGAGCCGCGGAGATCTGCGCAACAAACCGCCCCCACAGATCGGCGGGGTCGGCTGCAACCTGTCCGCCTCCCATGGCCCTGGCGCTGCCGTCGTCTGCCGCGGAGTCGTCCGCCGATCCGGCCGGGGGCGACGGCCCGCTTCGACCTCCCCCCGAATCTCCCGGGGAAGGGTCGGATCCGCCCCCGGCCAATTCGGCTCGAAGCCGGTCGAGCTTGCCGATCAATTCATCGATGGAAAGTGCCGGCTGCATCTGCCCCAGGCGGATGAACATCATCTCCAGCACCAGTCGGGGCTGGGCGGAGAAGCGGATGCTGGCCTCCTCCCGGAAAAGAAGATCGAAGATCTGATTCAAAAAAAGCGCGGAACAATCATCCGCCTGTTTTCGAAGAGTTTCCACCTCATGGGCGGGCAAATCCACCAGTCGATCGGCGTCCCGGCCGAGCTTGATCACCAGCAGGTTCCGGAAATGGGAAAGAAGATCCCCATAAAGTTTTTTCAGGTCGATCCCCTGGTCATACACGTCATTGACGAGGTCCAGAATCTGCCCGAGGTCCTGCTTCAGGATCGCGGCGGAAATCGCAAAGATGACCTGACGGTCCACGACGCCCAAAATCTCCGGGATCCGATCCGCACGGAGGGCGCCTTCGGCACCGGACATCACCTGGTCCAGGAGGCTCAGCGCGTCCCGCATGCTGCCGCCGGCCTCCCTGGCGATGAGCCACAGGGCCTCTTCATCGGATTCGACCCCCTCCTGACGGCAGATTTCCTTCAAATGGCCGGCGATGGCGCCGGCATCGATCCGCCGAAAGTCGTGGCGCTGGCACCGGGAAAGAACCGTGATCGGAATCTTGTGCGGTTCCGTGGTGGCAAACATGAACATCACATGTGCAGGCGGTTCTTCCAGCGTCTTGAGCAGGGCGTTGAAGGCGGACGGGCTGAGCATGTGCACTTCATCGATGATGTAGATCTTCAGGCGGCTCTGGGCCGGCATGTACCTGACGTTTTCCCGCAGCTCCCGAACCTGGTCCACGCTGTTGTTGGATGCCCCGTCGATCTCGAACACGTCCACGGCATGGCTTTCGGTAATGCTCTTGCAGGAGGGGCATTCATTGCACGGGGTGGGTGTCGGCCCCTTTTGGCAGTTCAGCGCCTTTGCCAGAATCCGGGCCACCGTGGTTTTTCCAGTTCCGCGCGGTCCGGAAAACAGCAGTGCGTGGGCGACCCGATCCGCGGAGATGGCGTTAGAAAGCGTCCGGGTGACGTGCGTCTGACCGACGACATCCTCAAAGCGCTGGGGACGGTATTTTCGGGCCAAGACCAGATAGGACATGCGGCGGTTCCTCACGGTGCCCCGAGACGGCACCCTGTTGCCGGCACAACGTTGCGGTGAAGCACCCGGAGAATCAGACCTGCCCCGGCAAGATACCGACCGGAAGTGCTCTGTTGCGGCTCGCCGGCCGATACGGAAGGTGGGAAATTGCGCTTGCGGGGGATCGGACGGCAGAAACAGGTGAAGAAGTGGCGGAGAGAGAGGGATTCGAACCCTCGGTGCCGCTGTTAACAGCACACACGATTTCCAGTCGTGCACCTTCAGCCAACTCGGTCATCTCTCCGCGTAG
>JASFPT010000116.1:0-11506 GCA_050115795.1 Desulfobacterales bacterium | reverse complement strand
TGCTGCTGCTGGCCGTCTTGGGCCTGTCGTCCGGCTTGTGTGCGGCGGCCGAACTTCGGGTCGGTACGTGGAAAACCGCCCAGACGATTCAGCCGTTTTTTTACGGGGAGTTTTTGCAGGATCCGTTTTCGGCCCGTGTGTTTCCGTTCACCAACCCGGCGGATCAGAAAACGGCCCTGCTGGCCGGGAGCCTCGACATGTGCGGCACGACCCTGGCCCATGCGATCCATTCGGCCGCCAAAGGGCAGCCCGTTGTGGTGGTCGCCGCCCTTTGCAACAAGTGTTCGGCCCTGGTGGTGAAAGAGGACGGCCCGATCACCGCCGTTACGGATCTGAAGGGAAAACGGATCGGCTACGTGCCGGGCACCATGCACGAGATTCTGCTGCGGGAAACCCTCGTTCGAAACGGGATTTCACCGGCAACCGATGTGGCGCTGACCCGGGTCGACTTTTTCGACATGGGCCTGGCCCTGGCAAGGGGGGGCATCGACGCCTTTCTCTCCGGCGAGCCCTTTCCCACCATGGCCGTGGCTCGGGGCTACGGCCGGATCCTGTCCTACCCCTACTACGGCGACGCGATCGGGACGATCAACGCGGGCATGCTGGTCCGCCAAGAGACCATCGAACAGGACCCGGACCGGGTCCTGGCCCTGGTTGTGGCCCACGCCCGGGCCACCGAGTACCTCAACGCCCATCCGGACCTGTGGCTGAAGCGCGCCTCGCAATTCGGGACGCCGCTTGCCGTCCTTCAAAAGGCCGCCCCCAACATGGAGCTGGCCTGGGAGATCGACAAAGACTTTATCGACAGGACGGCGGCACTGGGTCGGCGGATGCAGGATCTCGGGGTCATCGAGCGTCAGCCCGACTACGAGAAGCTCTTCGACCTGCGGTTCGTGCAAAAGGCGAGATCGATGCTTCGCTAAGCGGGCAAACACGCTTTTGTTGCGCTTCATCGGCGCAGGGGCGGATGGTTCCGGATGCTGGATGCTCGATCCTGGATCCTGGAGAAGACGAAACCGGGAAATTGTCTTGCATCACACCATCTGTTGAAAACCCGCCCAACACGATATGGTGAAGAAGCCTTTGCGGCCCTTGGGGATCGGCTCTTGTTAAGGTGAAAGCCCCATCAGGACCCCACAAATCGGATATAAAGCGAGTCTCCGGGAGCGGGTCTCGTTTGCCAGGATCCAGCAACCAGGATCCAGGATCCAGCAACCAGCAACCAGCAACAAGATCCAGACCGAACCCCAATGGCCCAACAATCGCTGAAAAACAGCGGCTTTGTCGCCCTCCTGCCCTGGCTCATTCCGGCAGCGTTTCTGGCGCTGTGGTTCATCGTCTCCGAAGGGGGCCTGGTGCCCGGCTACCTGCTGCCTCATCCGCTGGAGGTCGGCCGATCCGGATACGGGTACATCTTCGGAAGTCCCGGCGATGCGCCCTATGCCGGACGGTTCGCATCGGATCTTTTTGCCAGCCTGGTTCGCGTCCTGCTCGGCTTCGGCCTGGCCGTATCTTTGGGCATTCCGCTGGGGGTTCTTTCGGGTCGACTCGCCCTGGTCAACCGGTTGATGAGCACCACCGTCAACGCGCTGCGGGCCGTTCCCGGCATCTGTTGGCTGCCGCTGGCGATGGTCTGGTTCGGCATCGGTATGAAAACCACGATTTTCCTCGTGGCCCTGGCCGCGTTTTTCCCGATCTATCTCAACGCCGCCGCCGGTGCCCGCTCCGTGAATGTCATCTACTACCAGGCCGGGGCCATGATGGGGGTGACGAGGCTGCGCGGGACCTTTTCCATCCTGCTGCCGGCGGCGATGCCGAATATCATCACCGGTCTTCGCCTCGGAATGGGGATCTCCTGGGCCTATCTCGTTCTTGGGGAGTTGACCGGGGTCCCAAACGGGCTCGGGGCCGTGATCATGGACGCCCGGATGCTGGGCAGAATCGATATCATCGTCGTGGGCATCATCCTGATCGCCCTGATCGGCAGGCTCTGCGACCGGTTGCTGCATCAGGTCATGAGGCTGTGTTTCAAAAGCGCGCGGAGGCTGCCATGAAGGCCCGTCTTTCCGTGGTTTCCCCCGGCGCCCGGGGGCGGGAGAAGATTCTCGAAATCCGGAACCTTCGGAAGGTGTTTCAGGTGGGGGGTCATTTTTTGACTGCCCTGGAAAAGATCGATTTTTCAGTGGGAAAAGGGGAACTGATCTGCATCCTGGGCCGAAGCGGCTGCGGAAAGTCGACCCTGCTCAAGATCCTGGCCGGATTCATGGCGCCCACCGCCGGGCGCGTGCTGCTGGAAGGCTTCCCGGTCCAGAAGCCCGGACCGGACCGGGGGGTCGTCTTTCAAGAAGACGCGCTGTTTCCCTGGCTGACGGTTGAAGAGAACCTCGCCTTCGGCTTCCGGAACAGCCGTCGGTCCCGAAAATCGGCGGCCGGGGAGGTCGACCGCTACCTGACCCTGGTGGGACTCTCCGAGTTTCGTCACTACCTTCCCCGGGAGATTTCCGGCGGGATGAAACAGCGGGTGGCCCTGGCCCGGGTGTTGATCCTCCAGCCCCGGGTGCTGCTCATGGACGAGCCGTTTGCTGCCCTGGACGCACAGACCCGGGAGGAAATGCAGCAATTGCTGCTCTCGCTCTGGGAAAAACTCTCCCATACGGTGCTCTTTGTCACCCACGATGTCACCGAAGCCGTGAGCCTGGCCGACCGGATCCTCCTCATGGACAAGGACCCGGGCCGCATCCGTCAGGACATCCGCGTCGATCTGCCGCGGCCGAGGCAGACCGACTCCGAGGCCTTTGTCGGGTTCTGCCGGCGGCTGATGGAAGTCATTCGACGGTAATTCAACGGATCCGTTCTGCAACCCGCGGCCGGTGAGGGGTAAATGAATGCCCTCTTCTGTTTTCGATCTTCGACAGGCCGTTGAGAGCCTGCTCCTGGACTGGGAAACCGGCGGGATGCCTTCCCGGGAAACGCTGATGGAACAAGCAGCGGCGCTTTGCCTTCAACGCGGCGACCGGGGCCTCTGGGAGCCGGCGCCGACGATGCTCACCGCCACCATCGACGACGGAATCGGCCAGGGGATCGATCTGATCGGCCGGTTTGCCGCCGCCGTCGGCATGCAGGTGACCTGTGCCGGGCTTTTGCTGTCCCCGGCCCGGATCCTCGAGGAGGCCCGAAGGGCTTGCGCCGACCTGGTGGGGCTGACCGTTCTCCAGCTCGATTCAGAACCGGAGTTGGCCGCCGTCGCCCGGGGGCTGGCGCCCCGGACCATGCTGGTTGCCGGTGGGCCGGCCTTCCGGCTGGATGCCGAGATGGCCGAGCGGGCCGGCGTGGGATTCGTGGCGGCGTCAGTGGTGGATTTTCTGGGCTTTCTGCTCGGCTATCAGCCCGGGCGACGTCAACCGGCGTGAAATTGTCCTTTCCCGGAAGGGCTTTCGCTTTTTCTGATCGGGGAAAACGCTTCATCCAGACGCGGCCGGCCGATACCCTCCGGTTGTCGCAGCCGGCCGATTCTGGTATGGTGCTGTCCCGAAATTTTCCGGGGGTATTCACCGATCCGCCGAAACCGAACAGGGAGATGCAGATGCTCTTCGATCGGGAGCCGGATTTCAACGAGCGCCGAAAGACGGAGCGGCTCCGGGCCCGTACCGTCTGTTTTGCGCTGTTGCACTTCCAGGAGCCGATCATTGGTCAGATCAATGACATCTCCATCTTCGGGGCCTCCATCCTCTACTTCAAATCGAATCCGGACCTGGAGGAGACTCTCGCCCTGGACATCTTTACCTCCGACAACGGGTTCGTGATGAAGGGTGTCGCCTTTGAGATCGTTTCCGACTTCAGGGTAAATGTCGAGATCAATCTGGGCCAGACCTCGCTTCGAAAAAGGGGGGTCCGCTTTTTGGATCTGAGCAAATTCCAAAAGGAGCAGTTAAAGCACTTCATGCGGCTTTACGCAGTCGGGCAGGGCGGGACATAGGAACATCCACTCCGGCCGGTTTCGCCAATGACGACCCGGCTCTCCTCCGGAAGAGAAAAACCCGGCATTCATCGCTCACCGCAAGCCATGGCCGGTCCTTTCGCTTTAATCCTGCCCGGTCTGTCCTGGTTGGACGGTTTGCGACGTTCGGTTTTGACACCCCCGCCTCCCTGCTCTATAAAATTGGAACAAACAAGGCCGTTCATGCGTCCCCAAACCAAAATCTAACAAAAGGCTAACAAAGACAAAACGCGGCCCCGGAAGTATGCGACGATTCTCCGACGCCCGATTCGACCTTCCGTCGAGGCTGCGCCGGCTGGCCCCAACCCCTGCATGGAGACCGAAAGGCGATCGCCATGGCTAAAGAGCGTATCCTGGTGGTGGACGACGAAGAGGATATCCTGGAACTGGTCCGCTACAATCTCGCCCGGGAAGGCTTTCAGGTGATCTGCGCCGCAACCGGAGAAGACGCCCTGAAAAAGGCCGGTTCCGACAATTTCGATCTGATTCTTCTCGATCTCATGCTGCCGGGCATCAACGGCCTGGAGGTGGCCAAAAGTCTGAAGAAAAACGCCCGCACCCAACAGATTCCGATCGTCATGCTCACCGCCAAGGGAGAAGAGGCGGACATCGTGGCCGGCCTGGAAATCGGATCAGACGACTACGTGACCAAACCCTTCAGCCCCCGGGTATTGACCGCCCGGGTCCGGGCCGTCCTCCGGCGGCGCAGCGCCGCGGCCACTGAAGAATCGTCGGTGCTGGAGGTTCATGATCTGGTCATCCACCCGGGCAGGCGAAGCGTGTCGGTGCAGGGCGACCCGGTCCAGTTGACCTTCACCGAATTTCAGGTCCTCTATTTTTTGGCCCGACGGCCGGGATGGGTGTTCACCCGTTCGCAGATCGTGGACGCGGTTCGCGGCGACGACTACCCGGTCACCGATCGGAGCGTAGACGTCCAGATCGTGGGGCTGCGCAAAAAGCTCGGCAGCTGCGGCGGTTACATCGAAACCGTCCGAGGCGTCGGCTATCGGTTCAAGGAAGAATAAAATCGCTGCCGCGATTTTTTGAAGGTTTCGCGTTGCGCGAAACACGACAAAGCAACTGAACAGAATCAAACTGTACGGCCGCAGCACCAACGGCGGCCGTGACGACTGGATCGGGATGAAGAGGAAGCGTTTTCTCTGGCAGTTGTTTCCCTCCTATTTGCTGATCACGCTGATCGCCCTGGCTGCGGTGAGCGGGTTCGCTTCCCATACGCTGCGCCGCTTTTTCCTGGATATCACCGCCGAAGATCTCAAGGCCCGTGCGCATCTGGTCGAAACACTGGTCATTCCCCTGTTGTCCCCCCTCGACGATGTCCGGCTGGACCGGATTTGCAAAACGGCCGGTGAGGCTTCCGGCACCCGTATCACCGTGTTGCTGCGCTCCGGAAGGGTGGTGGGCGATTCCCAAGAGTCCCCCGACCGGATGGACAACCACGGCATGCGGCCCGAGATTCTCCAGGCCGTGGAGGAGGGGCTCGGGCAGGCGATCCGGAAAAGCGCCACCCTCGATCAGCAGATGATGTATCTGGCCGTCTCGATCCGGCAAAAGGACCGGATCGTCGCCTTTGTCCGCACATCGCTTCCCCTGACCGCCATCGACAAAGAGATCCGGGCGATCCAGATTCGACTGGCGGTGGTCGGGCTTGCGGCGGCCCTGCTGGCCGCGGGAATCAGCCTGCTGGTCTCGAGAAGAATCACCCGGCCCGTGGAGGAGATGCGCCAGGGTGCGGAGCGCTTTGCCGAGGGATCCCTGGAGCACCGGCTCCCGATGCCCGACAGCGAGGAACTGGCCGGTCTGGCCGACACCCTCAACCGGATGGCCAATCAGCTCGCCAACCGGATGCAGACCGTCATCCGACAGCGAAACGAACTGGAGACCGTGCTGGCGAGCATGTCCGAGGCGGTGATCGCCGTGGACATGGACGAGCGGATCATCAGCATGAACCCGGCCGCCGCCGCCGTATTCGGCGCCGAGGCGATGGAAAAGCAGAACCGGCCGATCCAGGAGGCCATCCGCAACTCGGACCTGCAGCGATTTGTCTCCCAGGCCCTTGCCGGCCGACAGCCGATGGAGGGCGACATCGCCTTCTTCAACGGCACCGAGGAGCGGATCCTGTGGACCCACAGCACACCGCTGCGGGATGCGGATAACCGCCAGGTGGGCATTCTGGTGGTCCTGAACGACGTAACCGAGCTGCGCCGTCTGGAGAATCTGCGCAAAGACTTCGTGGCCAATGTGTCCCACGAAATCAAGACACCGCTGACGGCCATCAAGGGATTTGTGGAAACTCTCCAGCAGGGGGCGCTGGAAGATCCCGAAGAGGCCCGCCGGTTTCTGTCGATCATTACCCGGCACGTGGACCGGCTGTCGGCCATCGTCGAGGACCTGCTCAAGCTGTCCCGGATCGAAAGAGAAGACGAGGTCAGAAAGATCCGTTTCGTCGAAAGCCGGCTCGACCCGATTCTGAAAAGCGCCGTGGCCGTCTGCCAGTCCAGGGCCGAGACGAAGGAAATCCGAATCGAGGTGGCCTGCGAGGCCGATTTGCGTGCCGCCGTCGAACCGTCTTTGATCGAGCAGGCGATCGTCAATCTGCTCGACAACGCGATCAAATACACCGGGGAAAAGGGGCTGATCCGGGTCCAAGCCGCCGCCGAAACCGATAAAATTCTCATCCGGGTCCAGGACAACGGCGCCGGCATCGCCAGAGAGCACCTGCCTCGTCTTTTCGAGCGGTTCTACCGGGTGGACAAGGCCCGGAGCCGGAAACTCGGGGGAACCGGACTCGGCCTATCCATCGTCAAGCACATCGTGCAGGCCCACGGCGGCACCGTTTCCGTGGAAAGCGAGCCGAACCGGGGCTCCACCTTCCAGATCCATTTGCCGCAATAAAATCGCTGCGCGATTTTATGAAAGGCGGCTTCGCCGCCTGGAAATCTGAAAATTTCCAACAAGATGCCTTGAGAATTCGACATTGGACGTTCGGCGTTCGATGTTCGACGTTCGATTCTCATCTTCGATCCGCCCACGGAAGCCGGGCCTCGCCACATTTTCCCCTTGACCTCATCCGCACCGGAATGGTTAAAAAATCACTTTTACCGACATCGACAGGGGCCAAAGGGCGCTGCAACCATGTCCGACCTGTATTATTCCAACTACCGCCTCGAAGCAGACACCGAGTATTTTCTGTATATCGGTGAGCTGAAAAACTACGGCCTCAACCCATTTCTGGCCGAAGCGCTGACCCGCATCCACGGCAAACCGTTCGATTTTATCTCCATCTGCCCGGACATTTTCGAGCAGTACAACTACGAAAACCTGATCGTGATCAACCCGCTGATCGAAGACTACGCCTGCCGGTACGGGCGCACGGTGAGCTGCCGGGTGTCGGCGCGCCAGTTCATGGCCGCCGTCTCGGCCAGCCCTCACGTCAAGGAGGTGATCCGGTCGATTCTCGCCCGCCAGGACCGGCTCTATGTCTACATGTACGAAAGCCTGCCGGAGATGACCCTCGAAGAGCTGCCCGGGGTCTCGATCCTGGGGCCGAAAACGGCGGCGGCGGGCAGGCTCAACAGCAAAATATATCAGTACAAGCGGTTTCACCGGCTGCTTCCAATGCCCGAGGCCGAGCTGTGTACCGGCAGAAAGAAGCTGGAGGCCCTGACCGGTCGTCTCTGGTCCCGCTGGAAAGACGGCATCTTCGTGACCGGCGAGTACAGCGCGGCGGGGGTCAACAGCACCGTGGCCCGCGGACCGGAGGATTTAAACGGGCGCTTCGCCGGGCCTGCCGATCCGTTTCTGGTCAGCCGCTACATCCCCCACCATTGGGATCCCACCGTTCTTGCGGTGGCCGCCGGAAAGGGGCAGGTCTACGTCGCCGGCGTGGCCGATCAGCAGATCGAATCCGGCAACCGGTTCACCGGCTCGGTTTATCCGTCCGCCCTGGACGAAGGCACCCTGCTGCGTCTCGGCGACTACACCCGTCAGGTGGGAGAGGTCCTCGTCTCCGAAGGATACCGGGGAATCTACGGCTGCGATTTCATCGTCGACCGCAACGGCGAGATTCGGTTCCTGGAGGTCAATGCCCGCAAGCAGGGCACCACCATGGAGTTTTGCTGCACCCTGGAGCAGTGCCTCCCGCCGGGATCGCCGCTTTTGCCGGAGCTGGAGTACTGGGCCGTGCGCCACGGCCGCCTTCCGCACGACGCCGTGGAGATGAAAACGCCCCCGAAGGCCTTTTGCTGGGGAACCCACAACTATAAGTTGCACCGGACGATTCGCACCGACGGGTTCATTCCCCAAAGCGGGCGTGAACGCGAAGCGTTCGGCAAGGTCGCCCGCCGCGATTTGAAAAAGGATTTTATGATCCTCGAACACGTGGGCAACGATTTCATCGTGGCCGAAGGCTCTTTTCTTGCGCGCATCGTGGCTCTGGGAGAAGCGCCCGAAACAGTCCGGCAGGGGCTGCGGCAGGGGATCCGCACGATTCAGTTAACCATTGCAAACGACCCTGGAGAAGATCGATGACCCCTGAAGAAGAACTCGATCCGTTCACCCGCGAATTTCTCGAGGCCCTGTTCGATTCCGGAAGCGGAACCGACCCCGGGCCCGTGCCCGAAGCGCTGGCGGCCGAAGTTTTGCGACTGAAGCAGGCGGCCGCCGAGACGCAGACCACCACCCCGATCCTGGAACTCTTCGAGGCCCTTGCGACGGCACGGGCCCGATACGGCGCCGGTCCGGACCGCTTTTCCCTGACCCGGGAGGCGCTTGTGGCCCTGTGCCGGAAACATGCCGAAATCGACGAGCACGGGGTGACCGTCGGCGGGCGCCTGCAGCGCGCGCGGCCCATCGTTGCGGCGGCAAACACCCGGGTCAAGGAGTACCTGCAGGCCCACCCGGTGGAGGCGCCCAGCGGGCTGGAGATCTGGGACACGATCCAGGAGAACATGGCCCGGATTCGCTCGGTGCTCGGCATCGACGAAGGCGACTGGGGCCGCTACACCGTCCAGATCCGAAACTGCATCGATTCGGCCGAAACCCTGGCCAGGATCGTCGACCTGCCCGAAGCGGTGATCCGCGACGTCACCCGGGTCACCGCTCAATACCGCATGCGGCTGACCCCCTACTATGCCAGCCTGATCCGACCGGGGGTCGTCAACGACCCGGTGCTTCTCCAGTCGGTTCCCACCGCCGAGATGGTCGACAACGTGGGGGTCGAGATTCCGCCGGTGGCGGCGGACCATTCGCCGGCCCGGCTCATCGACCAGTTCTACCCGCGCACGGTGACGATCAAGGCCACGAACATGTGCGCCATGTACTGCACCCACTGCCTGCGGATCGCCCACATCGGAAAGCGCGACCGGGTCTACCCGGACGCCGCCTACCAGGAGGCCTTCAACTACATTCGGGCCAACCCCCGGATCCGGGACGTGCTCGTCACCGGCGGCGACGCATTCGTCCTGCCGAATCGGGTGCTGGCCGGCATTCTGAAGACCCTGGACGAAATCGACCATGTCCGGCTCAAGCGGCTCGGCACCCGGATCCCGGTGACCGCCCCTTACCGGATCGACAGCGAACTGCTTGACATCCTGTCGGCCAGCAACGCCGTCAAGCCGGTGCGGGTGGTGACCCAGATCAACACGGCCCAGGAAATGACGCCGGTCTCCGCCGGCGCCTTCAAGCGGCTCTCTGCAGCGGTGAGCGCCGTGCTCAATCAGGCGGTGCTGCTCCGGGGCGTCAACGACAGCCGCGTCAAGATGTGGAAGCTGTGCGAGACGATCCAGGAAAACTACGTCCGGCCCTACTACATCTTCAACTGCAGCTACCGCAATCCGCAGTTTGCCCACTTCCGGGTGCCGGTGGAAAAGGGGCGCGACATCGTCGAGAGCATGTACGGCAACATTTCCGGAGACGCCATTCCACGGTACATCGCCACGGCCGGCGGAAAGATTCCCCTTCACCGGAGCAACGTGCTGGGCCGGGAACAAAACGACGTGGTCCTGAAAAAACCCTGGAGCGGCGAAGAGGTCCGCTACCCGGACCCGGATCCGGACGTTTACGAAGATCCGGATTTTTCCTTCAGCCGGTACTGGAAATGAACCATCGGCAGGACATCCAACGGGTCCTTGCCGCCCGGGAACCGGAGATGCTCGATTTCCTGGAGCGGATCGTGACCATCAACAGCGGCACCGGCAACAAGGCCGGCGTCGATCGGGTCGGTGCGGTCATCGGCCGGTTCATGGGGCGCCTCGGTTTCTCCTGCCGGCGCCACCCCCAGCCCGACCTCGGGGACCACCTGGTGTTTGAAAACCGGGGGGACTCCGGCGGGCGCCGAGCCCTGATGGTCGGACACATGGACACCGTTTTCCCGGCGGACACCGCTTTCACCGAATTTACCCTGGACGGGAGCAGGGCCGTCGGCCCCGGGGTGATCGACATGAAGGGCGGTCTGACCGTGGGGATCTTTGCCCTCGGCGCCCTCCATGAGCTGGGCCTGCTGAAGACCCTGCCGGTCGCCTTCCTGTTCAACAGCGACGAGGAGGTCGGCTCGCCCACCTCCGGGGCGTTGATCCGGCAAGAGGCCGTCAAAAGCGCCTTTGCCTTCGTGCTGGAGGCCGGCGGCCTCGACGGACAGGTGGTGACGGCCCGGAAGGGAAACCTTTCGGCGGTGCTCACCGTGAAGGGCCGGGCCGGGCACGCTGCCTTTGCCGGTCCGGAAAAAGCGAGCGCCGTGCTGGAGCTGGCCCACCGGATCGTCGCCGTGGAGGCCCTCAACCGTCCCGAGCAGGGGATCACCGCCAATGTGGGCCGCATCGAAGGGGGGCTGGGACCCAACACCGTGCCGGACCGGGCCGAGGCCCGAATCGACGTCCGGTTCGAAACCCCCGAAGATGGAGAGCAGATTTTTCGCCGGCTTCAACGAGCCGCCGAATGCGGCCTCAACGGGACCTCCTGCCGGCTTTCGATCCGCTCCCAGCGGCCGCCGATGCCCGAATGCGAGGCGAACCGCCGACTGTATGCGACCCTGGTCGACACCGCCGCGGCCCTGAAGCAGCGAATCGTGCCGGAGCTGCGGCCGGGTGTGTCGGATGCCAACCTGATCGCAGACGAGAAGATCCCCGTTCTCGACGGACTGGGTCCCATCGGGGCCCGGGACCACAGCCCGGAGGAATACATGCTCCGGGAAAGCCTCCTGGACCGGGCGGTGCTGGTGGCCTGCGGCCTGATCGACTGCCGGGAGGCGGTCCGCGAAGCGGACCGCAGCCGATAAGCTGCTGAGCTGTTAAGCCACTGAGCTGAAAAAATACCGGGACATCGAATACGGTGCATCCTGGGGAGCTCTGCAGAGAAGAACAATAGGAAAGGGAAAATCGAAAAGGGAATCGGAAAGATCTGTTTTGGTTTAGAGATTCATAGCTGAACAGCTCAGTAGCTCAGTAGCTCAACAGCTTCTTTCATTCCGCCCGAAACGCGCCGGAATTCCGCGCG
>JASFPT010000115.1:0-11532 GCA_050115795.1 Desulfobacterales bacterium | reverse complement strand
AACGTCCATTTCTCCCTCCTACACGAGATGGGGTTGTCTGAATGTCGAAGTACTGCTCAGAAGATAACGTTTTTTTACGTCCGTGCAACCCGGTGGAAAGGGGGAAAAATAGGCGGATACTGATAGGCCGATGGGGAGCTGCGCGCGGTTTTGCAAAACCCGGTCGCTTCTCCGGCAATATCCGGATTTCCGCAGCGGCAGGTCCGTGATTCAAAAGGAATTAGACGTGGTTTCGAAGCTTCAGTTCCGTCGGGTGCGGCTTCAGGTACACCTGCTGGGCCAGATAGGGCTGCTGATATTTGCGAACGTAGTGGTTGAACAAGGTGACCGGCACGATCAGGGGAACGAGCTCCTTTCGGTAATCGTCCATGATCTCCAGCAGTTCCTGTTTTTCGTCGGCCGACAGGTCCTTTTTGAAATAGCCCATCATGTGTTGCAGGACGTTGGCGTTTTTCTTCTTGGTGGTCCTCAGCCGGAGCGCTTCGACCAGCAGCGCCTCGTACTGCCTGTAGAAATCGCCGATGGAAAGCTTCTTGGCTTCGGCCACGAGTTTGCCCATGGTCCGGTAATGGGCTGGGCTGTGGGAAAGAAGCAGCAGTTTGTGCCGGGTGTGGAAATCGACCACGGCACCGATTTTTTTCGGCTTGGAAAGGGTTTCCCGCCACCGCTTCATGGCGAACACCTGCCCGATGAAGTTTTCCCGCAGCACCGGGTCGTTTAGCCGGCCGTCTTCTTCCACCGGGATCAGGGGGAAGTGTTCGGTAAAGGCCCTGGCCCAGATGCCGGTGCCCGGTTTTCCCGGCTGGCCTGTTTCGTTGTAGACCTTGACCCGGTAAAGGCCGCTGGAAGGGGAGTTCTTTTTGAAAATAAAACCGCAGAGGTCCTCTTTTTCCAGCGCTTTGAGTTTGCCGGCCGCCCATTTTTTCATCCGGTCGGTGTGGTCGATCTTGGTTTTTCGGGTCAGCAGCTTCGGGTCGTCAGCGTCGCCCACCAGGCGCATGGCCTCCCTTGGGATCGACAGCCCGCATTCGACCTCCGGGCATACGGGCACGTACTCGACGAACCGGCCCAGTGTGTCGCGGACAAAGCGATCGAGCTGGTGACCGCCGTCGTAGCGGACGTTTTCTCCCAGCAGGCAGGTGCTCACGCCAATCTTGATGGGCTTTTCCATGGGGTCTCCTTCGGGCCTTTTGCTGATCGAAACCGGTTTTCATAAGCTCCCGCCGTTTCCCGCTGGCGAAGCGACAGACTATCAGGTGACGGCCGCAACGTCGAGAGCGTTTTTCATTTGCAGTCGGATCGAACTTGCCACCGGATTGCCGAACTTGGTATGAAGATTACCCACCGGTGCGGGCGCTGGAAAAGGCGCCCGGAAAGGAACAACGCGTATGGCGGTCGGATGGGCCCGTGACGGGGCGGTTCAGGATCAGATCGACGCAAGTGTGAAAGACGCCGTAAAGCGGGCGAGAAGCCGCAGGGGCGAGGGAAAAGGTGCGGTGGTATGCGACCACTGCGAGGCGCCGATTCCCGAAGCCCGGCGCAAGGCGATACCCGGCGTGCGGCTGTGCGTCGACTGTCAGGCCGCCGCCGAAAAACAGGACGCGCCCTTTTCCGGCTACAATCGGCGCGGCAGCAAGGACAGCCAACTAAAATAGACCGGAACCGTTTCCTCCGATTGGAGAGGCCACATGCTGGAGAAGATGACCGCCATGGTCCTGGAAAACGACATCTGCGTGCTGGCCACGGCCGGCGGCAACCGGCCCTACTGCAGCCTCATGGCTTACTGTGCCGACGCCGACGGGACGAAGATCTACATGACCACCCCGAGAAACAGTAAAAAATATGAAAACCTGACCACCAATCCGGCCGTAAGCCTCCTGATCGATACCCGCGGCGGAAAGGACCGGGCCAAAACCCGCGCCCTGACGGTCACCGGGACCTGCCGGGAGGTTTCCGAGCCTGCGGAGCATGACGCTGCAAAGCGCCGGCTCCTTTCCGCCCACCCCCACATCGCCACGTTTCTAAACGACCCCGACGCGGCCCTCCTCTGCGTGCAGGTCGAGTCGTTTCTTCTGCTCGACGGCGTTTCCGACGCGCATTTCCTTGAAATTGATTCGCCGATGGGTTGAATCGCTGCAGGCTCAAACCGGAAGGTTTGGGCAGGCCGTCACCCCCCTGTGAAGAAGCAAAAATGTTGTGTGAAAGGGAAAGAGAAGCGGTCTTTTCCCATTTGGACCAAGCAACCCCTCAACCATTGGACGGATCGTCACCGACGGTGACGATCCCCAGATACCCGTCCACCGTGATCCGGTCGCCGGTGCGGATCAGGGTCGTGGCGTCGGCCACGCCGGTCACGCACGGAATGCCGTATTCTCTGGCGATGATCGCGCCATGGATGAGCATGCCCCCCCGGCGCTCCACGATGGCAGAGGCCAGGGGCACCACGAAGGTCATGTTCGGATCGACCGCGTCGCACACCAGGACCTCCCCGTGCCGGAAGCGGCTCAGATCGGCGTCTTCGACGACGACCCGGGCCGGCCCCTGCCACAGCCCCGGGCCGGCGGGCTGGCCCGTAAGCTGCCGCGCCCGGACGGGCGACGCCGGCCGGGCATCGGGGGCCGATGCACTGGAAACGGTCGGGCGACGGTCGACCAGGGCCAGGGCCTCTTTCAGGGGTTTGTCTGCCCGCCCGTTTTCGAGACGAAGCCGGGCTTCGTTTGCGGCATCCAGAAGCCGGGCCTCGATGCGGCCGATGTGCATGTTGTCGTCGTCCCGCAGGCGGTAGCTGGCCCGCGCCAGGTCGAGCATCGCCGCGGCCCGGTTGCGCTCTTCTCCTTCAAATCGCCTGAAGAACGCTTCCTTGAGGGTGCCGGTGTCGGGGCGCTTCCGTTCAGGAGCGGGCCGCTCGGGCCGGGCGGACAGCGCCAGCACCAGCCGCAACACCGCCTCCGGGCCCTGGCCGCACTGCACCGCGCCGGTGACCGGGCACGAAAGGTCGCCGAATCGCTCGATGAAAGTCGCAAGGTCCTCCCGGAATCCGGCCTCGGCCTCTGCAAGGCGGCCCTTTCGGAGCAGGCCTTCCAGATCGGGGCTTTTTCGGACCGATTCGGCCATCTTCTCCAAAAGGCGGTTTCGCTCGAGGCTGAGCATGGGGGTCTGACCCAAAAGATGCATGAACTCGTAGGGGTCTTCGGGACGGACGACGTCGTTGTAGGTCTGGCCGAAGAGCCGGATGCCGTGGGCAAACGGGATGAACTCCTCGTAGTAGACATTGGCCCATCGGGTGTTGATCTCCAGCCGCTTGAAGATTTCTTCTGCCAGGGCCTCGCTTGAAAGCGAGGGAAGCTCGACCGCCGCCAAGGCCCGGGCGGCTTCGATCATGGCCGGAATATGGGTGTTTTCGATCCGCTCCCGGAGCAGGACCAGATTGTCAAAACTCCGATGCAGGCTCAGATACCATGCCCGGCGGTCTTTTTCGTCTCCCTCGCCGCCGGTGGTGATGGGGCGGGACTGAAGCAGCACCAGGCGCCCGTCGGAAAAGGTCCACTCCACGTCCTGGGGGCGTCCGAAAAGCGTCTCGGTCTCTGCGGCCAGGGAAAAGACCGCGCCGACGTCGCCTTCGGTGAGCGGGGGGTTGGACCGCTCACGCTCAGAAAGCTCGGCCAGGACGGTTCCATCCCGGCCTGGGACCGTCTTGTGCTCCCGGTCAGGGGCCTCGTGGGAGACGATCGACCCGGTGGTGCGGTCCACCGTCCACCGGTCGGGTTCGACGGCCCCGTCCACCAGACCGGCATTGAGCCCGTAGACGGCCTCCACCAACCCCCGGTCCGGATCGTTCACATCGCGGGTAAAGACGACGCCGGAGCGTTCTCCCACCACGATCTCCTGAACGACCACGGCCATGGCGCTGGTCTCCACGTCCAGGCCCAGCTCCTGCCGGTAGAGCAGCGCCGCGTCCGACCACAGAGACGCCCATACCCGTCGGACGGCGTCTGCGACCGCATCGAGCCCGGAGACATTGACCACCGATTCGTGCAGTCCGGCAAAGGAGGCCGCTGCCGTGTCCTCCTCCGGGGCGGAGGAGCGGACCACCAGGGCACGGCCGGAAAAGCGCTCCTCGATTTCCGCGGCAAGCTGCTGCTGAAGGGAGCCGGGCAGGGGATTGGCCAGAAACCGGTTTCGAATCCGCAGGGCGCAGTCCCAAATCTCCTCCCAGCGCATCTGCTCGAACCGTTTTCGGTGCAGTTCGAGCTGAATCCGCTCCCGCAGGCCGCCGTTGTCGACGAACGCGTGGTAGGCGTCGGTGGTCAGACAGACCGTCTCGGGGACCGAAAACCCGTGTCCGGCCGCCAGCGCCAGGGCAAATGCCTTTCCCCCCACCTTCGGACGGTCGGCTTCCTTGATCTGTGAAAGGGGCAGAATCGCGCTCATGGCCGCATCTGCAGCTCCATGACGTTCTGGAAATTTTCAACCAGCAAATACCGGTCTACGAGGATGCTCAGCAGTCTCGTGGTGGGGGCCCGGAGAAAATCGGCCAGATAGGGATGGCGGGAAAGATACAGGGAGACCGCACCCGGGTCGGCGGCCTTGTCGACTTCTGCGGCGGTTCCGACCACGGTCACTGCAGCCGCCTGATGGAAATCCGCCTCCCGGTGGGTGCGGCTGTCGACGAGCAGGGCCACCCGGGAATCGGCGCAAATGTTCCGATACTTCCGGGTGGTTTCAGGGGTGGCGAAATAGATCCGCGACAGGTCCTTTTCTGCGGCGAAACCCACCAGGCTGGCGTACGGCGCTCCCCCGTGCTGCGTGGATAGCACCGCCA
Organism: Desulfobacterales bacterium; assembly: GCA_050115795.1. Classification (GTDB taxonomy): domain Bacteria; phylum Desulfobacterota; class Desulfobacteria; order Desulfobacterales; family CAFBRK01; genus JAIPEL01. The sequence continues at coordinate 6,710 of JASFPT010000115.1, read as the reverse complement.
GCCGCTGCTCGTCGAGCAGACCGGCGATCCGGCGCCGGATCGGTTCGTCGGCCTTCATAGGGTCTACTCCCCGGAGCCGACCAGGGGAAGTTCTTCGTCGAGTTTGAAAAAGACCAGAAACTTCGGATCCCGCTGGTCCTTTTCCGGTGGATAGCTGCGGCGCCGCAGTTCGTAGAGAAGATCGCTGTCGACCTCCTCCCTGACCTTTGTCAGAAACAGGCGCTTTCCCTTGTACCCGGCGGTTTTTTCCACGAACAGATAAGAGGCACGAGGATTTTCCGTCACATTCTTGTGGGTGAGGCGGTCTCGCATGATAAATGCCAGGGTGCCGTCTTCCATCACGTGGGGCCTGGAGTAGAGCGCCGAGTCGACCTTGCCGTCTTTGTCCGCCGTGGACAGCACGCCGATGCCTTTGTTGTTCTCAAAATAGTCTTTCAGGGATTGGGTTTTGGGGTCCATTCTCTCCTCCCTCCTTATCTGCATCTTCGATCAAAAGCACGAAATCCGAATGAACAAATGACACAGAGTCGCTGATTCCCTGCGCTGGGGCGTCGCAGATTTCCAGATGGCGATTTCGTGCCAGTGCTTCCGATCCCATGGCGGCTTGCAGCCCTATGTCATTCGACCTTGTTTCGATATCCGCGCATTGAGATTCGGATTTTTCCTAGGTAAAATCGTCATCAAAATCTTCCCGTCAAGGCTTTTGTCCCGGTATCGGGCAGCTCGTATGCAGCTTCGGTGTAAAGCGCTCCGGGCCGGCCGTCACCGGTCCCCGCACCGCAGCGGCAATGGAGCGCAGCATGCCGGAAAAGATCCACTGGTGAAACGGATACAGCCCGTACCAGTAGATCATGCCGAACAGGCCCCGGGGAAGGAACCGCGACAGCAGCGTCAGCTCGACCTGGTCCCGGCCCGCCGGGTCGATCCGGAATTCGAGCAGCGCCTCGCCGGGGAGCTTCATTTCAGCGAGCAGCCGGAGCCGGCGGGGTGGGTCCACATCCAGGACGCGCCAGAAATCGAGAGCGTCTCCTACCTGCAAATTCGCCGGGTCGCGTCGGCCCCTGCGGAGGCCGATGCCGCCGGCCAGACGGTCCAGCCACCCCCTCAGCGACCAAAGCCGGTTTCCGAAATACCAGCCGGTCTGTCCCCCGATTCGGCGGATCGGCTCCCAGACCTGCTCGGGCCGGGCCCGGATCCGTGCGCGGTAGCCGCATTCCATAATCGTGCCGCCGGCCCAGTGCACATCCCCGCAGGCAGCCCACTCCGGAGGGGTCAGGTCGCCGGCATCCATCCAGCAGGTGTCCACATGCGACTGGCGGACCCGGTTCAGGGCGGTTCGGATGGCCTCCCGGCATTCGGTCAGCTCCTGGGGAACGATGTCCCGGATGCGGTTTTCCTGGCAGACCACCGGAACGGCCAACCCCTCGGTCAACGGCAAGGCGATCGAAGCCGGCACGGGCGTCACCAGATGAATCCAGTAGGCGCTCAAGGTGGGGGTGAGCACCGGCACCGGGAAAAGGCGGCGCGGCGAAAGGCCGGCTTCCTCTGCAAAGATGCGGATCAGGTCTCGGTACGTGAGCACCTCCGGGCCCCCGATGTCAAACGTCCGTCCCAGGACCTGATCGGATTCCAGGCATCCCGTCAGGTAACGAAGCACGTTGCCGACGGCGATCGGCTGAACCGGGGTGTTGACCCATCGGGGCGTGACCATCACCGGGAGCCGGTCGACCAGGTAGCGCAGAATCTCGAAAGAAGCGCTTCCCGATCCGACGATCATGGCGGCGCGCAGCACCGTGGTCGGGACCGGCCCGGCCGAGAGGATTTCACCCACTTCGTGGCGGGACTTCAGGTGGTGGCTCAGCCGGTGCTCGGTCACCTCTCCAAGCCCCCCCAGGTAGATGATCTGCGAAAGGCCTCCCTCTGCGGCGGCCCGAACCATGTTCCGGGCGCCGGTCCGGTCGGCATCGGCAAAGCTTCCCCCTGCTGCGATCATGGAATGAACGAGGTAGAAGGCCGCCCGGCATCCGTCGGCTGCCCGGCTCAGGGCCTCTGGATCGAGCACGTCGCCTTTGAAGAGGCTCACCTTCTCGAGCCGGCTCCAGGGACGGCATGCGAGCTTGTCCATGGAGCGCCCCATGGCCCGGACAGGGTATCCTTCGGCCAGAAGGCGAGGAACGAGCCGCCCGCCAATATAGCCGGTGGCCCCGGTTACCAGTATCGGTCTTTTGTCCATGGACGGTTCCTCCGAAGGCCCGGCACCCGTTGGATCCGAACCGGCCCATTCGGCGCTGACCCGGGTGCAAGAAAAGGGAGCGGGTGATCTGCAAGCGCCTTTACCATAATTCCTCGATGACCGAATCGCAACGTTGGCCGGAAGCCCCCAAAACGGATTGTGTTCTCGGCCGGCCGCGGATCCGCCCTCTGCCTTAAAACGGCCGGGGGATGACAGGACCGGCCCCTGGGCTTATGTTGGTCCTGAATCGGAACCAAACCCTGCGGCAGACGCCCCATGAGCACGACATCGACAACCTACCGGCTTCGCTGGCACTTTCAGATGGCCGACATCGACCGGGCCGCCTGGGACGCCCTGGCGCTGCCCCTCGACACCCCCTTGCTGGAGTGGGACTGGCTCCATCTGATGGAGGCATCGGGCAGCATCACCGCCGAAAACGGTTGGCAGCCCTGCCACCTGACGGTTTGGGACCAAGAGCGCCTGATGGCTGCAGCCCCCCTCTATATCAAGGGACACAGCGCCGGAGAATTCGTGTTCGACCACGCATGGGCCGATGTGGCGCAGCGGCTCGGCGTTCGCTACTATCCGAAGATGGTCGGCATGAGCCCGGTGACTCCGGCGGTCGGTTACCGGTTTCTGATGGCAGAGGGAGTCGATCCGCTGCAGATGACGGAGATCATGGTGGCGGAAATCGACCGGTTCTGCCGGGGCAACGACATTTCAGGAGTGAGCTTCCTGTTCGTGGAGCCCCAATGGCAGCCCGCTGCAACCCGGCAGGGGTTGCTTCCCTGGCGTCACGGAAGCTTCTTGTGGGAAAATCCCGGCTTTTCCTCTTTCGACGACTACTTGGCAGGGTTCAACGCCAACCAGCGCAAAAACGTCCGCAGGGAGGTGGCCGCCATGCACCGGCAGGGGATTCGCATGGAAGCCGTTGCCGGAGACCGAATTCCCGATCGGTTTTTTGCCAGAATGTACAGGTTCTACGAACGGACAAACGATCAGTACGGGATCTGGGGGTGCAAGTACCTGACCCGGCGTTTTTTCATCGAACTTGCCCAGCGGTACCGCCACCGGCTCCTGTTCGCCGCCGCTTACGAAAAGGGCGGCGACAAAGAGCCGGTGGGCCTGTCGATGCTGCTGGTCAAAGGAGAACGGATCTATGGCCGCTACTGGGGATGCGAGCGGCAGATCCCCTTTCTTCATTTCAACGCCTGCTATTACACGCCCATCTCCTGGGCCATCGCAAACCGGGTCCGGTATTTCGACCCCGGAGCCGGCTCGGCCCACAAGGTTCGCCGGGGGTTTCGGGCCGTTGCCAACCACAGCCTGCACCGATTTTACGATTCGCGCCTGGCCCGCCTTCTGGAAACCAACATCGACCGGATCAACGAGGCGGAACAGGAGCAGATCGACGAACTCAACGAAACCCTTCCCTTTGCCCGCCGGGATCCGGCTTCCGCCTGACGGCGACGCATTATCTCTGTGCAGCAAAGAAAATTGCGTGAATCGCCGGTCGCGTGCCGCCTGCCCCAATCCACACCCCAACACCCCGCCCTAAACGAAAGGTTGCATTACTATATAAAATGATAATATATAGTAATACCATTTTGGGGGCCACTCCAACGGAGGCGTCTATGGAGAAGAAACCGAAATCGGACGATTCTGCGCAAAACGGTCTGCCCCTCCCGTCTTCAACCGACCTGCGGGGGCGGCAATCGGTCCGGGCGACCTTCAAACTCTCTTCCCGGGCCATCGATGCGCTTGCCGTTTGTGCCATTCACCTGGGGATCAAGCAAAAATCCCTGTTCGATCACCTGATCGACGACATGAAAGCGCTGCAGACCATCGCCCAGGAGTTGAACCCGGTCCAGTTCGGCAAGCTCGACCGGATCCAGAAGACCTTCGTGCTCAGCAGAAGAACCCTGTCCTGCCTGGACCAGGTCTCCCAGTCCCTCAATGCCCCAAGAGACGCGTTGGTGGAGTATTCCATCCAACGGTTGATGCCGGTCATCGAAAAGGAACGAAAACGGCACCGAAAGCGAAAGTTGCTCCTGGAAAAGATGGCGGTCTATCTGGAGGACGGCGAACGGCTCCTGCGGCAGGCTCGAAGCGATTTGGGCGTGGAGGATCCGGTCACCCGTCGGCTCGAAACCGTGGTCAGTACCTGCCGAGGGGCCGTGGGCATCGTGTCGGAGTTCGTCGACAAGGGAAGCGTGATCGAGGAATTTTAGGCCACATTCGGAAGTCGGAAGAAGGTAGACAGCAAAACTTCGGGTTTTTTTCTGCCGGCGGTTTCCTTCCTGCTGCCGACTCGTCGTCTCTGACATCCGCCACCTCCCACCCGCCACAGACCACGGGCCACCGACCGCGCGCAGCGCAGCGCGAAATTACGGCCTTTTGAACACCAGCGGCTCTTTTATCGACAGCCGCTGCAAGGCCTTGCGCGACACCTCGACCCCGAGCCCCGGTCCGGCCAGCGGGCCCGCCTTTCCACCCGGTCCAAAGGTGACGTCTTCGGTGGTCAGATTCTCCTGGAGCAGGAAAGCGTCGTAGGATCCGTCCCAGTAGACGGCGTCTCCGCACAAAAGACCCAGTGCCCGACCGGCGGCAGACAGGATCCCCGATTCGCCCAGATGGCAGGCCACCTGAAAAGAAAGCCCTGCCTTGCGAAGGTAATCGATCATTTCCAGCGACCGGAAAAACCCCCCGCACTTGGACAGGCGCATGTTGATCATCCCGAAGCTGCCTTCCTTGCAGATGTTCTCCAGGTCTGACAACGTGCAGGCCGATTCGTCGGCCATCAAGACGATGTCCGTTGCCGCCATAGCGGCGGCCAAGGCGCCGCAGTCCGGATTCCCCGGGGGCAGGGGCTGTTCCACCACCTTTACCCGGTGTCGAGACAGCAGCGGAATGTGGGCAAGGGCGGCGGCAAGGTCCCAGGCAAAATTGACATCGACTTTGAGCTCGCAGTCTTTTCCGAAAACCGATTCCACGGCTTCCAGCATTGCCCGGTTCTGCTTCAGATCCGCGCCAAACTTCAGCTTGAGTCGATGGATGCCGAGCTCGCGGACGATCCGGCAACCCTTTTCGATGAGAGCGGGAGGCGCAAGGGGAAGGGCGGCGCCGTAGAAGATGGACTGGACCAGGGCGTTGCCGGGGAAAAAGTCGATCGCCGGTCGTTGAAGACAGCGGCCCAACGCATCGAGCAGCGCCAGCTCCAGGGCGCATCGTGCGGCGTTGCCGAAACGGCCCCGTTCGATTCCCGCCATCCAGTGCCGGATCTGTTCCGGTGCCGAAAGATCCCAGCAAAAGGCTGGCGAATCCATGGCGGCGGCGATGGATTGGCCAGCAGATCCCGTTGTTTCCCCGGTCACATAGCTACGCGGCGCACCCTCACCGAAACCGGAAAGGGCCCCCCCTTCAGCCACCACCTCCACCACCACATTTTCGGTGAACGCTCGCTTTCGCTGGGCATGAGAAAAATCGAAGGCAAATGGAAGGCGGACGGCGTGAACGCGGATCTGGTCGATCTTCACGGCCCGGATCCCGCCGGCGCTCCCTTTTTCCGCTCGGGATCGGTCTCGATCGGCACGTCGGGCAGCGTCAGGATGAACCGGGTGCCTTGGCCGACCTGGCTTACCACATCGATGGTGCCCCCCTGGTCCCGGATGTTCTGGTAGGAGACGAAAAGGCCCAGACCGGTGCCGTTGTGCATGGTGCTTTTGTGCTTGGTGGTAAAGTACGGGTCGAAGATGTTCTCCACCTGATCCGGGGCGATCCCGATCCCGTTGTCTTCCAGTTCGATCCGGATCCCTTCCTGGCGGCCGTTTTCAGCAATCCGGCAGGTGGAGATCCGGACCGTTCCGTTTTCCGGCGTGAATTCGATGGCGTTGGTGAGCAAATTCAAGATGACCTCTTTCATTTTCTCCTGGTCCATCCAGACCGCTTCGATCGACGGATCATAGCTACGCTCGATGCGAATCTGCTTTCCCCGGCTCTGGGGGGAGACCAGCAGAACCATCCGCTCGATCAGGCGGTGCAGATTTTCCTGGCAAAAATGGGACTCCCGCGTCTTGACCAGGTCGAGAAGCTCTGTAATCAGCCGGTTGACACGACCGGTTTCCTCCCGGGCGATTTCGTAGAAACCGGTTCGAAATTCGGCGTCGTCGAACTTGTCGGGGAGCATCTGGATGAAAGTGCCGATGGCCGTCATCGGGTTCTTGATTTCATGGGCGAGCCGGGCCGCCAGGTTGCCCAGAAAGGAAAATTTCTCCGCCCGGCTGAGCAGGGCCTGGGATCGCTTCAGGTGGTCCATCTGCTCCTGCAGTTTATGATAGAGCTGCGCGTTTTCGATGGCGATGGCGATCTGCGGGGTGAACACCTCCAGCGTCTCTCGGGTATCGCGGGCGATCCCGATTCCCTCGATGCCGTCAATGGCGATGATGCCGATTACCTTTGCGCGGGTGATCAAGGGGGT
>JASFPT010000114.1:0-11556 GCA_050115795.1 Desulfobacterales bacterium | reverse complement strand
CGGTTGCGGAGGCCATCTGGACCGATTGTTTTTCCACACCGGAATCCGTGTCGGAGGCGGCCTTCGGTGCCGGAGCTGGTTTTAGGGCACTGGACTGTGCCGGCTGCGAGCTCGCCTGGACCTGGCCCTTGGCCGACGAGAGCACCGGCAAAGGCGCTGCGGCGGCTTTCGCTGTTGTGGCCGCCTGCGCAGGCTTCGGGGCGTTCTTCTTTACCGCGTTGGCTTTTTGTGCCCCGGCGGAGGGATTCGAAGGAACGATCTTCTTTCGAACCACAGTCGGTGCGGCCTTTTGCGGCGGCTCGCTCTCGCAGCCGATAAAGATCAGAACGAGACCCAGTGCCAAGGCCTTGATCAGCAGCACGGCCGTGGGTTTGACTCTCTGATTTCTGTTCAGATGCGACATTTATTTGCCTTCCAGAAACATGTAAGTGACAGCCGTACAGGATGTCGAAATATCGTTTCCCTCTTTTTGCGGCGTCATGCTGATGCTTCTCAAATTGACGATCCGCGAAAGGCCCGCCACCCGGTAAAAGAACATGGCCGTATTCTTGTAAGTCCCGGTAACACGGATCGAAACCGGAATTTCCGCATAAAAATCCTGGCGGGATTCGGCTCCGGGCTGGAAGAGAAGGAATTGAAGACCCGACGCCTGACCGGATGCGGTCACGTTGGCCAGCAGGTCCGGAATCTCCTTTGCCTGGGGCAGTTTCTTTTTGGCGATATCGAATTTTTCCTTTGCCTCTTCAAGCTGGGCTTTGAGCCGTTTGAGCTGCCTCGCCTTGTTCCTTGCCACGGTCAGCTTTTGTTCGAGATCCGCCTGCTCTTTTTCCAGCTTGCCGATCTGGTCGAATTTTGGAACAAAGGACAGCCAGACAAAGGGAGCGACAAGAAGCGCATAGGTGACGATGCAGATCAGGAAACGCTGAAGCCTGGTCAGCTTGGAGATCCGGTCGAACACGGGCTCCAGCGACTCGAGTGACAAATTTATTTTTTTCTTCTTCTTTGCCTTTGCCATTTTCCCTGCGTCTCCGAAAACGGATTGCGGTATTATTTTCGTTTTTTATTCGGCTGCGGCGGTTCGACGCCGGCCTTTTTGCACTCGATATCGAAACTTTTCAAACTGACTTCCTCTTTTTGCGTCTGCTGAATTTGCCGCAGGTCGACCTCGGAGAACAGCGGCGACTCCTCCAGCCGTCTCAAGAACACGGCAACCGTCTTGTTGTCGAGGGCCAGTCCGCCCATTTGGACACTCTTGTCGTTTTCGGCCAGTCGAACAAGCCACATCTTGTCGGCCACGATAAGGCGGGACATTTCTTCGACGAATTCGACCGGCGCCGTTCGCCCTTTTTCCAGCCGATCAATGATCGCCATTTTCTTTTCAAGGGTATCGATCTGTTTTTTGATCTGATCGACTTCTTTTGCCGCCTTCATGGTCCGGTTGAGTTCGGTGCGGGTTTGGTCGACCTTCTCCTGGAGGGCCGTCAGTTTGTTCCCCAGCATCATATTGTAGTAGATCAAGGCCAGGGCGATCAAGATGAACAAGGAGACGAAGATGAACACCTGCCTGCGGATGTTCTCTTTTTTCCGCGCCGCACGAAAAGGGAGTAAGTTGATGCGAATCATTTGTCGTCCACTTTTCTGAGGGCAAGCCCCATGCAGATTGCTGCCTGGGGAGCCATCTTCTGAATGTAGTCCGAATCAAACTTGTCCGGGTCGATGTACAGCCCGGAGAACGGATTGATGGTTTCCACGTCCGCTGACGTTTCTACAGCAAGAAGCTCGCGGAACTCGCCGATGTTTCCGCCGCCCCCGGACAAGACGATTTTCTGGATGTGGTCGTCGGGGTAGGTGGAGTAAAAGAAGTCGAGCGCACGCCGGATCTCCGTGCACCAGTCAGCGACGACCGACGATATGATTTCCCGAAGGTCCTCGGGGGAGATCCGCTCCGGATCGGGCGAAAACTTGAGCTCTTCGGCCTCCTCCGGCGAACAGTCGACCATCTGCATGATCTTTGAATTGATTTGTCCGCATCCCAGGGAGACGTCCCGCATGAAGACGGACGAGCGGTCTTTTAAAATGTTCAAGGAGGTTTTGCTCGCCCCGATATCGATCAGGGCGACGTTTTCTCCTTCTTCTTGCCCTTCGGCCTCTTCGGGTTTTCCTTCGGACGGCGCCCCTGCCAGATACGCATTTTCGTATATGTTCTGAAGAGCAAACGCGTCGATATCGATAACGCAGGGATTTAACTTCGCCATCTGGATCAGCCTGACATAGTCGTTGATCATCTCCTTTTTGGCGGCCACCAGCAGCACATTCATCTGGTTCGGATTGTGTTCGTTTTCACCGAGTATTTGAAAATCGAGGTTTACATCGGAAATGTCGAAAGGAATGTACTGCTCGGCTTCCAGGTTGATGGTCTCCTGAAGTTCATCTTCTTCCATCGTCTGAACGGTAATCTTCTTGACGATCACGGAATAGCCGCCGATGGATATGGCGGCGTTGCTCTCTTTGATGCCGAATCGTTTGAACAGTTGGCGAATCGAATCTGCGACCAGCGCTGGATCGATGATATTGCCTTCATCGATTGCCCCGGGCGGAAGATCTACGCTCCCGAAGCTTTTCAGCGTCGGACCGCTCTTGGTTTCGACGATTTCTCCGGCTTTGATCGTTCTCGAGCCGATGTCCAATCCCACTACGTTGAATTTTTTACCGAACAGCATAGTGCCGCCTATTCTTCATCTTCGTCAAAGATTTTGTTTTTCTCGCTCAGCTTGAATCCAAGGGCCAGTAGTAGTTTTCGCTTGGTCTCCATCCTGCACGGAAACCCCTTTTCAATACGTGCAATGGTCACCGGCGAAACGTTGGCTTTCCTTGAAAGCTCTGCTTTGCTCATCAGCAAAGACTCACGGATTTTTTTCAGAGAATTTTTACCCATCGAATTTCTTCACGGCTTGGGTTGCGGGGACGCTTACACTTTTTCTCCATCGCCGGGTGAATCGAGTATCCCCCCGGGTATTGTATAAGTCAAGTAAATTGAAGACAATTATATATAAATGAGCGCTATTTACACGATATGGTAGGCGCTCGTGAGAGCCGGGGATATATGTTGTGCGAAGTTTGATTGCTTCCCCCCTCCCCGTCGGTGCTGTTCGACGGATGATCGGCCGGGCATTGTCTCAGCTAGAGAGGATGTGGCGGAGGTTTAGGTGGCCGATGATCTTCAGATGCCACATCGATTTTTCAATTGTCAAGTAAATTGAACATAATTATATGTAAATTATGCGTATTTAAGTTATATTGTATTTTTAAATAGATAAAATAACTATATCTGGTATAAATCGAACGCCTTCTCGCAGAAGAAAAAAGGAGGGATCGGCCGAGGTCCGTTGATAAAAAGTCGTTTTCAAGGGTTCTTCCCTCGCTTGACTTGGTGACGGGCTTCTCCTATACCGGCGGGAAAAGCTCCTTTTTGAAACGCCCCGGTTCCCGTCTCAGGACCCTCCGCGTTGTCCGGTTCCTGGCCGGTGATCGCCGTTTCACCGGCTTTACGGTCGTTGGGGCGGCTGGCGATCGAGAGGCCTACGGATATCACCGATGCCCCAGATGAGTCAGAAATCCTCCCTGGAGAAAGTAAAGCCATTTCGACTCGTAAAGTATTTTACCTTTACGAGTCTGGTGGTCATTTTTTTGGGTACCGTCGTTTTGGCGGTTTCCAACATGCGGTGGGCCCGCTCCCTCCAGCTGACCAAGAGCGAAGACTATGCGCTGGTGCTTGTGGAAAACCTCAATCATCAGGTCTTTTTGCAATTCATCATTCCCACCGCCTTGAAATACGGGAAAATCCAACTGCGGGATCAGGAGCAGTCCGAGCACCTGGACCGGGTCGTGCGCAGCACCTTGCACAGTTTTCAGGTCGAATTGGTCAACATCTACGACATGAACAACACCATTGCTTACAGCTATGACCAAGCGCTGATTGGAAAACAGAACGCCGGCGGCACCGGGTATAAAAATGCGGTGGCCGGCAGAACCACCTCCCGGTTGATCCAGCGAGGCAGCTTTCTCCAACTGGCGCTGGGTTTTCCCGCGGCGAGCCGGCTGGTCACCATTGCCCCCCTTCGGGCGGAGAAGCCTCTTTCCAGGATGTCCGGACCGGTGATCGGGGTGGTGGAAATTGTGCAGGACCTGTCCGAGGACGATCGCACCGTGTTCCACTTTCAGGTCCTGGTGATTCTCACCTGCAGCATAATCATGGGAGTACTCTTCCTGGCACTTCTGCTGGTGGTCAAGCGTGGGGAGCGAATCATCGAACAGCGCGCACAGGAGCGTCTTCGGATGAAAGAGGAACTGACTCGGGCCCGGCATCTGTCGGCGCTGGGGGAAATGGTGGCCACGATCTCCCATGAGATCCGAAACCCGCTGGGGATCATCCGAAGTTCGGCGGAACTGTTGAAAAAGCGGATGGCCGCCGACGGAAACAACATACCGAATATCATTGTGGAAGAGTCGAGCCGCTTGAACCATATTATCACCGATTTTCTGAATTTTGCCCGCCCCCGACAACCCGAATTCAAACCCTGCCGACTTGAGGAGGTTGTCGAAAAAAATATTGCCTTTCTCGATTCCCAGCTCAAAGAGAACGGGTACACGATTCAATTGAAGGCCGAGTCTCCGCTTCCTTCGATTATGGGCGATGCAGATATGCTGTATCAGGTCTTTTTGAACCTGTTGATGAACGCCATGCAGGCCATGCCCTCCGGAGGCCTGATCACCATCGGGTTTGAAACCCTCGACGGGGGGCTCCGGCTTCAAATCTCCGACCAGGGAGAGGGCATCCCAGAAGAGATCAAGGAAAAGATCTGGGACCCGTTCTTCACAACCAAAGAAAAAGGAACCGGACTCGGCCTCGGGGTGGTTCAAAAGATCGTCGAGGCCCATCAAGGCCGGATTCGGATTGCCAATTTAGAAAGCGGTGGGGCGCAGATCACCGTCGACTTGCCCCTGACCCAAGAGGACCGAAATGGAAACCGTTCTGATCGTTGACGATGAAAAAAACTATCCTCTGATTCTGGGCGCCGTGCTGGAAGAAGAAGGGTTCGAAACGCTGGCGGCCAACACCGGGCAAGAGGCCCTGTCGATCATCGGCCACGCCGATATCGACCTGGTGCTTACCGACATGAGGATGTCGGGCATGGACGGCATTGAGCTGTTGGAGCGGATCAAAGCAAAAAACCCCGATCTGCCGGTGATCATGATGACCGCATACGGCACCGTTGAAAAAGCCGTGGAGGCCATGCAGAAGGGGGCCTATAATTATATCTTAAAGCCGTTCGATAACGAGAGCCTGGTCGTGTACGTCAAAAAGGCGGTCTCCATTTATCGGATGGTCAAGGAAAACCGGCGTCTGCGCGAGGATGTGGAATCCAAATACAGGTTTGGCAACCTCATCGGCAAGAGCCGTAAGATGCGAGACATCTTCGAGACGATCCAGAAGGTGGCGCCGGCCAGCGCGACGGTCCTCATCCAGGGGGAGAGCGGCACCGGCAAGGAGCTCGTGGCCCGGGCGATTCATTTCAACAGCCCGCGCCGCGATGAGCCGTTTGTGGCCGTCAACTGCTCTGCTCTGGCCGAATCCCTGCTCGAAAGCGAACTGTTCGGCCACGAGCGCGGCGCTTTCACCGGCGCCGTTTCCATGAAAAAGGGCCGCTTCGAGCTGGCCGACGGCGGGACCCTTTTTCTCGATGAAATCGGCGAGCTGCCCCCCAACCTCCAGGTAAAACTGTTGCGTGTCCTGCAGGAGAAGGCGTTTGAGCGGGTGGGCGGGATTAAGTCGATCACCACCGACATTCGGATCATCGCCGCCACCAACAAGAATCTGAAAAAGGAGGTGGCGGCCGGCCGGTTTCGAGAGGACCTGTTTTTCAGGCTCAATGTGGTGTATTTGATCCTGCCCCCGCTGCGCAACCGGCCCGAGGACATCCGCCCGCTGGTGGATCATTTCATCCAGAAATATGCGGGAGAATATCGTCTGGAGCACCCGGTGACCGGCGTCGACCGGGCGGTGGAGCGGATGTTCTATGATTACACTTGGCCCGGTAACGTCCGTGAACTGGAGAACGTGATCGAGCGGGCCATGATTCTCTGCTCCGGGCCGACCGTCTCTGTGGCCGACCTTCCCGGGGAATTTCGGCGAAGCGCTGACAACGTACTCCACCTGGAGGGGATCCCGGCCGATGCCAAGCTCAACGATACGCTGGCCATGATCGAAAAAAAGATGGTTGAGCGGGCCTTGAAGATGAGCGACAACGTGCAGTCCCAGGCCGCAGAGCTGCTCGGCATCGGAAAAAGCGGACTGAACTGGAAAATCAAAAAATTCAAGCTCGATCTCGGGCAAGGGCAGAAGGAGTGAGCGGGTTCAAATTTTTAAACCGGTGCCATAAATGGAAAAAGCAAAGAAAAACAGAATGTTTTACCTATATTATTCCGTACGGTTCAAATTTTTGTATTTTGGGTAGATCGAAAAAAGCACTGCAATATTGAATGGATAACAAAAAAGACGGGCCGACGCGTTCAAATTTTTGAACTATGCCGATTTTTTGCTGCCCCTTCTCCGGGCCCAAAACCCGCCCCTTCGTTTCCATGGGCTCTGTAACAAATTGTTATCATTTGTGATATTGATTTGTTGCGGTTGGCGGGGATTTTTTACAGCCTTGGCAGGCAAATTGCATATTTCATTGGCACGGCAAAAAAATACTTCATCTGTTTCCCCCTTAACGGCTAATCGAAACGGCATCGATTGGCCGTTTTTTTTATGGGGGGGAGAGCGGCTGCCGGGTTTGCCGGTTGAAAGAGCCCTTCAGACAGGGCCAGAAGCCCGACAGATCGCCCCCCGCCACGGCAGGGCGGCATCATGCGCCGCCGTCCTGAATCGCTTTTTCCTTTGCGATTTTACTGAACAAGGAGGCTGGATACTCGGCGGGCAATGTTGAATACAGCTTTGCCCCTTCGGCCATTTTGCCCATCCGTTCGCTGATCCTTGCCAGCTGGAACAGCGCGTCGTCCCTGAAGATCGAATCGGAGCCTTCGGCCACTTTCCGGAAACTGGCGGCCGCCTGTTCCAGGTCGCCGCTGGCTTCCCAGGCATACCCTAGCCCACTGTGGATCAGGCTGGAAAGGGCCGGGTCTTCGCTGAACGATTCCAGGGCGGCTGTATACAATTCGACGGCCTTTTTCGGGTCTCCCGCCCGGTAGCAGATATCCGCATAAATGACCCGCCCGATCCGGGCCGCTGCTTTCCCACCGTAGCGAGCGAAAAGGCGCTCGAAGGCTTCGGCGGCCGACCGCTGCGCCTCGAGGGCGCTCTTTCCCACAGAAGCCGCTTCATAGATCGCCGAGGCTTCCCGAAGCTGTCCAAATGCCCGGTCTTCGGTCCGGACCATGTGGTAACGGAATCCGGCCACCGCCAGCAACAGAACGAAAAAGGCCGCTGCTGCAATGGTAATCGACTTTTTGTGAATGACGGTAAACTGGAGCATCCGCCGGGAGAGGCTGAGAAACTCATCAGGCTCCTTTAAAAGCTCCTTCCGGCTCGGTTTCTTTTTGTAGGCCATCTGTCCTCCATCCGTATAATCGGGGCGTGTCTGGGCAAATGCAGCGCCAGCATCAAAAAAAGCACTCTACCAGATCAATGACTGGTGAATCCAGCCTTTTTCTCCGTCGGCGTGCTCTACATGGAGCCATTCACCTTTCCGGTCAAGTACGCGAAACGGCACCCCGAAATCCACCTGCAGGCGGATATCGTAATCGGTTCCCGGGCCGCTTCGAACATTGCTGGTCGGCGCTTTCGTAATCACTGCCGGAATATCACCCACCAGGGAGTCGTGAATCCAGCCGCGGTCTCCTTCAAAGTCCTGGAAAAAGATCCAGGAGCCGGATCGATCGATCACCTCAAACGGGAAATAGCGTTCCACCTGCCACAGCACCTCGTAATCGGTTCCCGGTCCTCCCCGGATGTTGGCCAGCGGTGCGGTCACGGCAAGGCGTGCGGCTTCGGCCGGCGCCGGCCCTGCAGCCAGCACGACGACAAGCGTCAGGATGCAGGGGATCGCGAATAGGGGTCTCATTTCTCCTCCCAAAAGAGGCGGGCTTCTACATCAGCATAAATACCCGTCGCGGCGGATCGAGCCGGTGGATACCCGCCTCCCGGGTCTCCTCAACGGCTTTCCGATAGTCCTCCAGATCCAGCGCGGTTCCGAGGCCCTCGACTTCCCCTGCACGACCGCAGGGGCGGTATTGGGGCATCACGTTGACGTAGGTATTCTCCGAAACCGATTTGGCGACAAAATCCATGATATCTGCGGTGCCGGCGCGGCCGCCGGGCAACACCAGATGCCGCAGCAGCACGCCGCGGCGGGCCAGACCGTCGGCCCCGATATCCAGATCACCGACCTGGCGGTGCATCTCGATCAGCGCCCGCCGGGCCACCTCCGGGTAGTCGGGGGCTCCACAGGCCGCTTCTGCGATCTTCGGGTCCCAGAATTTGAAATCCGGCATGTAAATGTCGACAACCCCTTCCAGGAGATGAAGGGTTTCAACCCGGTCATATCCACCGGAATTGTAAACCACCGGAAGGCGAAGGCCGCCGGTTGCGGCAAGGCCGACGGCGGCCAGAATCTGGGGCACCACATGGGAAGGGGTGACCAGGTTGATGTTGTGGCATCCGGCACGCTGCAGCTCCAGCATCATTCCGGCCAGGGCTTCGTCGGAAACCGGTTCGCCGATGCCCTCGTGGCTGATGTCGAAGTTCTGACAAAACAGGCACAGCAGGTTGCAATGGGTGAAAAAAATGGTTCCGCTCCCCCCGCGACCCACCAACGGCGCTTCCTCCCCGAAATGGGGGGCAAAGCTCGACACCCAGGCCCTTTCTCCGGTTTTGCAGAAACCGGTTTCTTCCGCCAGCCGGTCGACGCCACAGCGTCGCGGGCACAGGTTGCAGCTGCGCATTTTCTCCCTGGCGGCTCCGGTCTTTTCCGCAAGAAGACCGCTTTTCAAGGATTCCAGGTATGCGGGTTCTATCGCGTTCATCTTGTCGAACCGGTCGAGGGATCGGATCGTTGATTCGGCTACCCAAGCCCGAGCAGACGTCCGCCTTGGTAGATCAAGAACGCCACCAGCCACGCCAGCCCTGTGCTGTATGCGACGCTGAACAGCATCCATCGGGTGGAAGCCGTCTCCTGGCGAATGGAGGTGACCGTCGCTATGCACGGGACGTAAAGCAGCACAAAGGCCATGAGCGCAAATGCGGATAGCGGGGTCATGCCGGATTCTTTGAGCGCCTTTTTCAGCACGTCCCCCTCTTTTTCATCTCCGACCGCATGCAGCACCCCCAGGGTGCTGACGACGATTTCCTTTGCGACAAAACCGGTCACCAGGGCGACGCTGGCCCGCCAGTCGAACCCCAGCGGGGCAAAGACCGGGGCGATCGTCTTGCCGATCATTCCCATATAGGATTTTTCGGCCTTCTCGAAGCCTTTCTGCCGCTCCAGCACTGCCAGCGCCTTGTTTTTGTCCGCCAACAGAACCTGCTTTTCGCCTTCGGCGGCGCCGTCGACCCGGGCATTGTAGGTGGATTCGATCTGCCGGCGGGCTGCATCGTAGTCGGTCTGGTAATGCACCTTGGTTGGAAACGCCGTCAGGGTCCAGACAACCACCGACCCGATCAGGATCACGCCGCTCATCTTTTTGAGGAACATTTTGCTTCGGTCCCACATGTGGATCAGCAGGCTTTTAACCATTGGAACCCGGTAGGGAGGCAGCTCCATGACAAACGGCGCGTCGGCGCCCCGAAGAAGAGTGGAGCGGAACAGGCGGCCGCTGGCGATCGACAGGAAGATTCCCAGCAGGTAAATGGAGAAGATCACCGATCCGGCGTTTCCGGCAAAAAAGGTGCCGGCCAGCACGATATAGACCGGCAGGCGGGCCGAACAGGACATGAACGGGGTGATCAAGATGGTCAGGATGCGGTCCTTTTCGCTTTCCAGCGTCCGGGTGGCCATGATGGCCGGCACGTTGCATCCGAATCCCATCAGCATCGGGATGAACGATTTGCCGTGCAAACCGATCAGGTGCATAATTCGATCCATGAGAAAGGCGCAGCGGGCCATGTAGCCGGTGTCTTCGAAGAGGGCGATGAAAAAGAACAGAATCAGAATATTCGGCAAGAAGACGATCACGCTGCCGACTCCGGCGACGATGCCGTTAACCGCCAGGTCCTGAATCAGGCTTTCGGGCAGCACGGCATTGAGGACCGAAGACAGCGCACCCACCCCTGCTTCGATCCACTGCATCGGATACTCACCCACGGTGAAGGTGAGTTGGAACATGGCCCAAATGAAGAAGAGAAAAATCGGAAACCCCACAAATCGGTTCGTCAGCACCAGATCGATATTGCGGGAGATGTCAACCCGACTGTGGGTCGGGGTGGTCTGCACTTCCTTGATGATGCCGGCGATAAACCCGTAGCGCTCGTCTGTCATGACGATCTCCGGGTCTTCGGCATATCGGTCCATGAGATGCCGCCGGAGCCGCTCGGTCTTTTCGAACAGCTTCCGACCCCCGTCATCGGCCGCCGCTGCGGTGCGCTCCTTGACGATCTTGTCATCTTCCAGGAGCTTGATCGCTGTCCAGCGCAGGCTGTAGGGCATCGATTCGCTGCACTCTTGGCTGAGATCCTTCTGGAGGTACTCAATAGCCTCTTCGATGTCCTTGCTGTACTTGACGCGCCTTCGCCGGGACGGGTCGGACGCGGATCTGGCAAGGTCCACCGTGGCATCCAGCAGACGGTCCATGCCTTCGTTTTTGTTTCCCACCGTCGCTACAACCGGGACATCGAGCAGCTCCGAGAGCTTTTCGGTGTTGATCTTGATGCCGCGGTTTCGGGCAAGGTCGGTCATGTTCAGGGCGAAGAGGACCTTGCAGTCGAGCTCGCGCAGCTGGGTTGCCAGGTAGAGGCTCCGCTCCAGGTTCGATGAATCGATGATGTCGATGACCACGTCGGGGCGATCGTCGAGGACAAAGTTGCGGGCGACGATCTCTTCGATGGAAAAAGGCGTGAGGCTGTATGTGCCGGGAAGATCGGTGATGACCAGTTCAAGGTCCCGATGTCGAATTTTTCCCTCTTTTTTTTCGACGGTGACGCCGGGCCAATTGCCGACCTTCTGACGGGTGCCGGTGAGATTGTTGAAAATCGTCGTTTTGCCGGAGTTCGGATTTCCGGCCAGAGCAATGGAATAGCGGTTGCCGGGCATGGACATCCTATTCAAGAGGATCCACGGTGATCTGGGCGGCCTCCTCCACCCGCAAGGATACGTGGTACCCTTTGACGATCAGTTCGAGCGGATCCTTTAGCGGCGCATATTTTTCAACGAAGAGCACAGTGTCCTTGAGCAGCCCCATCTCCAGAAGACGACGTCGAAGCGCTCCGTTTCCACCGACGCGAATGATTTTGGCCCCCTGTCCCTCCCGGATTTCACTCAGTTTCATGAGGTCATCCGGTAC
>JASFPT010000113.1:0-11616 GCA_050115795.1 Desulfobacterales bacterium | reverse complement strand
CTACCGCACGGCCGAGGAAATCAAGGGTAAAGCCGATGCGGAGGCGACCATGATCTACGCGAAAGCCTACGGGCTAGACCCTGAATTTTATTCCTTCATCAAAACGATGGAAACCTATGCGGAGACGATGGACCAGGAGAGCTCTATCGTTCTTTCCACCGACTCCGAGTTCATGAAATATTTCAAGGGATACGAGCCGGGGCGCTGATCGAAAAGACGCTCTGCAGGTTTTGGGGGTCTCTGTATCTCGACAATCCGCATCCCCTCAGGGGGAGCCCATGAAAAAGGCCCGGCATTTGCTCAAATGCCGGGCCTTTTTGCTGCATATCGGCTTGGCCGGATGCCCGGGCCGGCGATCGACCCGACATCGGCCATGGTTTTCATGACGTGCGCTTTTTCCGGGTTTATAAAATCGCGGAAGCGATTTTATTACTTGCCCTTTCGCCGCTGATGGCGCGTACGGGCAAGGAGCTTGCGATGCTTGTGTTTCCTCATTTTCTTCCTGCGCTTTTTAATGACGCTGCCCAATCGATCACCCCCTTCTCATGAATCTATTTGCAAAGTGTTTTTTATAACCATTTTTTTGCGGATCGTCCACCTCTTTTTTGTTTTACAGGCGCTTCGATGACAAGGGCCGGGTCCCAGCAGCCGTTGTCGAACCGTTGCCTCCATGGCAGGGCCGCCGCATCACCGGTCCTACAGGGGCACTGCCCATAACGGTTTCCGCTGGACGATTCGTTCGGGCGGCCCTGCCGCCGCGCGGTGCATCGCCGAAGAGGTCCGCATCCACCGCCCTTCGACCCGAACCCATCCCCGCACACCGTTGATCCCGCCCTCCCGTTGTGGTATCAACATCCCGTATCCAGCCCGCCGAGATTCCGGAGATCCACCGCCGATGGACGATGCCATGGAACATCTGAAAACGTTCAGCCCCAGTGAACTGTCCGCGGTGAACAATGCCGTGGCCGTGGCCGAGGAGCTGGTCAGCAACCATTTCAAGATGTCTGCCAGCCAATGGCTTCGCCCCCGGTTCGATGTCAAGACCCTGGCCGAGCTGTCAGAGGAGGAGATCGTCCGCGGCCCGTTTGCCCAGATCATTCGATATGTCGGCCAGCGAAAGTCCTCCGTCCTGGGTTCTTCCGCCTACGACTTTTACAAAGTATGCCTGCAGGACCATGCCATCTTGGGGGCCCTTGCCAGCCACCCGGAATTGGAGTTGTTCCCCTTCCTGCTCTACATCGTCGCCCACGAACTGATTCACATCGTTCGTTTCAGCAAGTTTCTGCAGAACTTCGAGGCCACCGCCGAAGAAAAACTCGCCGAGGAGACCCGCGTGCATCAGGCCACCCATGAGGTGTTGACCTCGGTATCGGTTCCCGGCCTGGAGCCGGTGCTCAAGTTCTATGAAAAATGGCGACAACCCCTGGACCGCTTCGAAGGATAGGCCGCCTTTCCGATCCGCCCGTCGGAGATTTCCGACAATACCCTTTCTTTGAATCTGCTCCCCCCCTCCGGGGGAAGGGTCTGTCCCCTTTGCTGACGGGTCCGATTCGTCTCGATTTTTTTTTTAAGGCGCCCGGCGAGCCTTGACATCTCAAAAAGTATACCTATAGTTGGTCAGCTTGGGGTTAGGTAATTTTAGCTTGATTTTTCAGGAGGATGCAGTCAAATGCCAATCTACGAGTATGAATGCGGGAAATGCGGCAGGATCGAGGAAGTCTTGCAGAAAATTTCCGACAAACCCCTGAGCCGGTGCAACCATTGCTCCGGGAAGCTGCACAAGATCGTATCCCACAGCAGCTTCCACCTGAAGGGGTCGGGCTGGTACGTCACAGACTACGCCCGCAGCTCGAAGAGTTCCACTACCCGCCCCAAAAAAGAGGGTGAACCCAAAAAGGCGTCATCGTCGGAGAGCACCGGAAAAACAGGCGATGGTTCCTGACCGGTTGACCTTTGTTTCCCGATGGCCTGACCGATTCCCACTGAATAGCCAAAGCCTCATCGAATGATGCAAGGCGGCGGAACGAGCGTCGGGGGGTTTTGGAAATCCATCGTCCGATTCAACCAACCCAGCACAGGTGCAACGATACGAGGCTGCAAGAGACCGCAGGCTGCCGATTTGACTTCTCCGTGCGCATACAGCCTGACAGGGTTATCGGTAACAAACAGCGACTCGTACTGAAGCTTTGATCGTTCAATACTGCAGGGAAGGAGGTGAATTCTCAAAAATTGTTACCGTTTTTCGGTATCTTACGGTTTTTGATGCGAAATGAATCTGCGGGCAACAGTTGCTTGTGAGAACTTAGAAAAAGGAGAATGTAAGCCATGAAACTGAGACCATTGCAGGATCGCATTCTTGTGCAGCGTGTGGCGGAGGAGACCACCACCAAAGGCGGCATCATCATTCCGGATACGGCCAAGGAAAAACCGGCCGAGGGAAAGGTGGTCGCGGTGGGAAACGGAAAAGTGGGTGAAGACGGCAAGCGCATCGCGCTGGAGATAAAGAAGGGCGACCGCATCCTGTTCGGCAAATACGCCGGAACCGAAGTGAAAATTGAGGGCGAAGAATATCTGATCATGCGCGAAGACGACGTTCTCGGCGTTATCGACTAACCATTCCAGCTCTAAGGAGGTACCCTAAAAATGAGTGCAAAGATCATCAAATACGACATGAAGGCCCGCGAGGCCATGCTCAATGGCGTCAAGGCCCTTGCCGACGCGGTGGTGGTCACCCTCGGTCCCCGGGGCCGCAACGTGGTCATCGACAAGACCTGGGGCTCGCCCACGGTCACCAAGGACGGCGTTACCGTGGCCAAAGAGATCGAGCTGGAAGACAAGTTCGAGAACATGGGCGCCCAGATGGTCAAAGAAGTGGCCAGCAAAACCTCGGACATGGCCGGCGACGGCACCACCACGGCGACCGTCCTGGCGCGGTCCATCTATGAAGAGGGGCAGAAGCTGGTGGTGGCCGGCAACAATCCGATGTCGATCAAGCGCGGCATCGACAAGGCCGTGGAAGTCGCCGTCAAGGAGCTTCACAAGCTGAGCAAACCGACCAAGGACCAGCGGGAGATCGCCCAGGTGGGCACCATCTCCGCCAACAATGACGAGACCATCGGCAACATCATTGCCGAGGCCATGAACAAGGTTGGAAAAGAAGGCGTCATCACGGTCGAAGAGGCCAAGGGGATGGACACCACCCTGGATGTCGTAGAGGGCATGCAGTTCGACCGCGGCTACCTGTCCCCGTACTTTGTCACCGATCCGGACAAAATGGTCGCCGCGCTGGAGGATCCGTATATTCTGATCCACGAAAAGAAGATCAGCAACATGAAGGACCTTCTTCCGATTCTCGAGCAAACTGCGAAAATGGGCAAGCCGCTGATGATCATCGCAGAGGATGTCGAAGGCGAAGCCCTGGCGACCCTGGTGGTCAACAAGCTCCGCGGCACCTTGCAGGTGGCGGCCGCCAAGGCCCCGGGGTTCGGCGATCGCAGAAAGGCCATGCTCGAAGACATCGCGATCCTCACCGGCGGAACGGTCGTTTCCGAGGATCTCGGCGTGAAGTTGGAGAACATCACGGTTCAGGACCTGGGCCGGGCCAAGCGGGTCAACCTGGACAAGGACAACACGACCATCGTCGACGGTGCGGGATCCCGAAGCGCCCTGGAAGGCCGGGTCAAGCAGATTCGTGCCCAGATCGAGGAGACCACCTCCGACTATGACCGGGAAAAACTCCAGGAACGGCTTGCCAAACTGATCGGCGGCGTTGCCGTCATCAATGTGGGAGCGGCCACCGAAACCGAAATGAAAGAGAAAAAGGCCCGCGTCGAAGACGCCCTGAACGCCACCCGGGCGGCCGTCGAAGAAGGAATCGTTCCGGGAGGCGGTGTGGCCCTGGTTCGGTGCCTCGACGCACTGGATAAGATCAAGATCAAGGCCGAACAGAAACTCGGCGTGAAGGTGGTCATGCGCGCCATTCAGGAACCGCTTCGGCAGATCGCTCAGAACGCCGGTTTCGAGGGTTCTGTGGTCATCGACAAGGTCATGGCCGCCGAAGGTCCTTTCGGCTACAACGCCGAAACCAACACCTATGAGGACCTGATCGCAGCGGGCGTGATCGACCCGACCAAGGTGGTGCGCTTTGCGCTGCAAAACGCAGGCAGCGTGGCCGGCCTCATGCTGACCACCGAGGCGATGATCGCCGAAAAGCCCGAAGAAAAGAGCGACGCGCCCATGGGCGGCGGCGGCGGTGGAATGGGCGGAATGGGCGGAATGGGCGGAATGATGTAATTCCGGCCCTTCTGCGCCGATACAGCTCGGATAATAGTCGAAACCCCGGGGCGATTCGCTCCGGGGTTTTGTTTTTGGAACCCGGATGCTGGATCCTGGATCCTGACGACTTAAGAAACTTCGTCCGAAGCCGGGGTTTCTGGGGGGCGCGACCTCCGCTTCCCACGGCGCAGCGGCGAAACAGCGTAGACGGGTGTCGTGCCTGCGTGAAAGACGGGAAGGCCATTCGACTTTGCTCGCGACGAGCCGTTCACTACCTGGGCGGCTTCAGCACCAGTTTCACGATTGATCGATCCGGCCGCCACCGGGGCAGACAACAGCCCTGTCATCCAGGATCGAGCATCCAGCATCCAGGATCACGCCTTTTCTGAACATAACACCGTTGAATCATTACAAAGCTTGACAACTCCCCGGAAAAGGCGCTAAACTTCCACGAAAAAATTTTGCGGACATTAAAATCGGGAGATCCTGATGAGCGCTCAAAAGGGTTGTCGTGGGTTCGTGTGGCTGGTGCTTGCCGTGCTGTTGCTCGGGCTGCCGGCCGCCGCCGTTGCCGAGGAAAGTCCGGAGGTGATCGAAAACGAGACGGGGATCTACTACACGATTCGAAAAGGCGACACGCTATGGGATCTTTCGGAGCGTTTCTCCGATTCTCCCTGGCAGTGGCCCGACCTCTGGCATGAAAATGACCAGATCACCAACCCGCACTGGATATACCCCGGCGAGAGGATCCGTCTCTTCCGGAAGCAGGATCTGGAAAAGATCGTCAAAAAGCAGGAAGAACCCAAGATCGAAAGGCCCGGGGTAGAAGCCGCCCCTGCCCCGGAAGAAGAACGCCCTTTCCTGATCTATAACCGGATCAACGCCGCCGGATTTGTCCGAAAAGAACCCCTCGTCTCGGCAGGGACCATTTTCAAAGTCCGCGACGACCACGAACTGATCAGCACCGGAGACATTGTCTACATCGAGCCCAATCCAGCCTCTCCTCCCATCTCCATCGGAGAACGCTACACGATCTACCGGAATCGCAGATGGATCGGCGAGATAAAAAAGGAGCTCTACTCCTACGGTGTGCAGTACTTCCTGGTGGGCGTCCTGGAAATCTTCGACAAAGAAGGGGGCATCTACATCGGCCGCATCGTGGAAGGCTACCGGGCCATCCATATCAATGACCTGCTCATTCCCTACGAGCCCCGCTCACCGAAAATCCCCATAGCCGAAACGCCCACCGGTCTTCAAGGCCACATCTTTCTGGCAGAAGAGCACCAGGAAAACATCGCGGCCGATCACATCGTGTTCATCGACCGGGGGGCAAACGACGGCGTCCAGCGGGGGCAAGTGTACAAAATTTACTACCAGGAGAGCGACCAGCGAAACCCCTACAAGGTGGGACTCAAGTCCCTCGATACGATTCCGTTCGGGGAGTTGATTGTGATCCATACCGAATCGACCACAGCGACCTGTCTGGTGCTCAACTCCCGGCGCCAGATCAAGCCCGGCGCCACGGTCGGAAACCTCAGGGATTAAAACCGCTTCCACGGTTTTATGGCAGGCGGCCTTGCCGCCTGAAAACAATGCGCCAGCCGGAAAAAGGCTGGCGCATTGTTTTTGAAGCTAGAGCGGCTGCCGGATTACTGAAAGCATGCCTTAAGAAGCGTAAATGAACCGAAGATTTCCAGGATAACATCCAGAACCAGGCAACCAGCAACCAATCAGTCTTCCTCCACCGCCAACTCTTCCCAGGTCACCCGCAGCACCTCTTCGTAGGTGGTCACGCCGGCCAAAAGCTTTCGGACCGCGTTGTCCCGCAAAGTGACCATCCCTTCTTCTTTTGCCTTTCTCGTAATGGCGTCCACATCGGTATCGGCCGTGGTCAGGCGCCGGATCGATTCGGTGTAGGGCAGCACCTCGTAGACACCGGATCTTCCTTGATATCCCGTGCCCCGGCAACGGACGCATCCTTTGCCCCGAAACAGCTTGACCGTCCCGTCATCGGGCAGGGAGATGCCCAGGTCCCGCAGCTGGCTCACCTCCATCTGGAAGGCTTCCCGGCAGTAGTTGCAAATCTTTCGCACCAGCCGCTGAGCGATCACGCCGATCAGGGTCGACTGGATCAGATAGGAGGGAATGCCCAGATCGAGCAGGCGGGTGATGGAGGTCGGCGCATCGTTGGTGTGAAGGGTCGACAACACCAGATGCCCGGTCAAAGCCGCCTGAACCGCATTGGAGGCGGTTTCCAGGTCCCGCATTTCACCGATCATGATCACGTCCGGGTCCTGCCGGAGGATGTTGCGAAGGATGCCGGCAAATGTCACCCCGGCCGAAGGCTGAACGCCGATCTGGTTGAATTCCTCATGGATCATTTCAATCGGGTCTTCCACCGTGATGATGTTGATCTCCGGTGAGGAGATCGTCCGCAGGGTCGAATACAGGGTTGTCGATTTGCCGCTCCCGGTGGGGCCGGTCACCAGCACGATGCCGTGGGGCATCCGAATAAAGCGGCCGAAACGCTTCATGTCAATCTGGCTGAAGCCGAGATTCCTCAGGTCCTGAAAAAGCACATCCGGATCCATCACCCGCATCACGACCTTCTCGCCGAACGCCACCGGAACGGTCGACACCCGGATTTCAACCTCCATCCCGCCTTTGTCCGCCTTGATTCGGCCGTCCTGGGGACGGCGCTTTTCGGCCATGTTCAGGCGGGACATGGTCTTGATTCGGCTGACCGTGGCGTTGTGCACGTTTTTGGGAAGCCGGTAAACGGTGTGAAGAACGCCGTCGATCCGCATTCGAACGACGCTGACCTCTCGCTTGGGTTCGATATGAATGTCGGAGGCACGCTGATCGAATGCATAACTGAGCAGGTGGTTGACTGCCTTGACGATGTGTTGATCGGTGGCGGAGACGTCCTCTTTCAGATCGACGTACATCTCCAGGTTGCCCAGATCCACTGCCGGGCCGCCGAACTGGTGCTCTGCCGCCGCAATCGAACGCTGGAAGCCAAAAAACTCCTCGATGAGCCGGAGGATGTCCGTCCGGGAACAGACCACCGGATTGACCTTCATGTCCACGGCCCGGAACAGGTCCTCCATGAAATCGCCGCCCAGGGGTCTGTAGGTGGCCAGGGTGAGGGTGCCGTCCTCCTTGGCCACAGGCAGGATCATGTGCTTTTTGGCATAGGAGCGCGGGAGGGTCTTGGTGACGACGTCCAGGTCGAGCTTGAGTGGGTCGATCTTTCGGTAGGGAAGCTCCCACTGGGCCGCCAGCGCCTCGGTGATCACCTCCTCGTCCACCGGTTTGTCGGGGTCGTCGGATCGATTCAGGTTCAGGGCGCTGATGACATCCACCAGCGTGGAGGTGTGCCCGTCCGGCTGGGCCTGCAACTGCTGCAGTCTTCTGGCCAGTGCGCCTTCCTTTTGAAGCAGCTCTTTGGCCTGGGGCTTGGAAATAAACCCTTTGGCCAGCAGGGCCTGGCAGATGCTGCGGGCGGAAAACGGATTTTGCAGATCGTCAAACATGGAGCAAATCGTTTCACGATTTGATGAAAAAATCAATCATATGGATACCAAATGGCGGGCGCGATGGCGGCTATGGAAAAACAGGGATTCGGTTCTTCATTCCGGCGAAAGCCCATCGCCTGGCGAGAACAGGGATTTTGTCGGAAACGAAGTGCTCCACGCTACCAAAACACTTCATTTCTTTCGGGTATTGAACTGGTCGGCCTTTTTGATGAACCGGCTCCTGCGGTCTTCAAAGCGCTTGATCTCCTCGTTGAGCTCCCGAACCTTGACCCGGTAGGCGCTCACCTCTTCGGTCGATTTCAGGTTGTTTCTTTCTTCCTCCAGGGCGGCCTTTTTCCGCATCAAAGACTCGTACTCATCGTCCAGATTTGTTTTGACCCGCTCGAAGTCCTCCGGCGAATCGACCCGGATGTCTTCGACCGATTTGACCTTTTTCTGCTGCTGGCGCCGGATTTGCGTCTTCCGGGCCTCTTCGGCCTCTCGCTGTCGTTTCGCCGCCCGCTGGGCCGGCGTCAGATCATCTTCGGCCTCTTTGTATTTTTTGAGCTGCGGCCGCTGATCGGGAGGCACCTCCTGAAGGTTGTCGGTAAAACGCAACACGCCGTTTTCATCGGTATACCGGTAGAATTCCGCATCGGCCCGGAACGGATAAAACGCCAGTCCCAGCAACAAGAAGAGCACGGCTGCCTTGCCCATCGTTACCTCCTTTTTTTCGCTGCCAACGGGCGAACTGCCGGGATCCGATGGCCATTACCGTGCCGGAAACGATTTCAGTTTCCAGACTTCCTTGACCTTGCTGAAATCGTCGTAGACGCACCCCACCAGATCGCCCTCTTTCAAAAAGGATTTATAGACCGGAGCTGGCGATCCCTCAACAAAAAACTTTACCCCTTCGGAAGTGGAGAGCCGATACGCCGTATCGCCAACGACGACCACATCCTCCCGGATCTCGCTCAGCAAGCCGGACACATCGTATCGCACCAGTTCGATGCCCGGCACCGGGTTGATCGGAAGGATTTCCGGAAGCGTCTCCTGGCCCGCTGCCGCCGCGGCCATCCACAGGCAAATCGCCACCGCCAGGGCGGCGGCAGCCGAGGGGGACACCCAGCGGCGCCGGGGCCTTC
Source organism: Desulfobacterales bacterium (assembly GCA_050115795.1). Classification (GTDB taxonomy): domain Bacteria; phylum Desulfobacterota; class Desulfobacteria; order Desulfobacterales; family CAFBRK01; genus JAIPEL01. The sequence goes on along the minus strand of JASFPT010000113.1, from coordinate 2,678 downwards.
GTCTTGAGACAAGCCATATTCGATGCATACCCTGTTCTCCTTGCATGGCCGGGGCGGGGAGGCCCCCGCCCCGGCTTGGTTCATCCGGTCTTGGCCCGCCGGCGCGGTGCGCTATCGCTGGCGCCAGTAGTACAGGCCCCGCTGCTCGGCCACTTCCTGAAGCAAGGCGATGTTTCCGGCCGCGGTTGAGAAGTATTTCATTTCCGTCTGTTCGTCGGGCATCCGCAGAATCACCGGCGGATACATCATCGACGGAAAGTGGATCCCGGTGGGGGCCACCGTGATCCGGATCGGCACATAGTTGGGCGCATTCGGATCGGAGCTCTGCTGGTTCGGATCGTCCGGGTCGTAGGCCGGGTTGTCGATTTCGATCAGATCGCCGGCGTTGATGGCCGCATTCAGATCGACGTCGAACTGCGCAGCGGAGATCCGGCCGCCGTTGGCCGCATCGATCTCGTGAACGATAGAGTCGCCCCCGGCCGAGCAGCGGTCGCTCTTCGGAATCGAGGTGATGACGATGTATTTGCCCTGCCGGACCTGTCCGGCATGGATCACCCGCTCCTTGAAGTGGGTCTCGCCCAGATACAGGTCGAAATACCAACCGACATGGTTGGCCACGGTCGATGACGGATTGGCCTGCTGGCCGGTGTTGGCGTCGGCCTCGACGGCCCAAACGATCGGGTTGTTGGAAAGCACCCGCAGGTAGCGGGTGAACGTGCCGAAATCGATTTCGTCGTAGAAGATCTGGGTCTGCTCGAGCATCGTAACGGTGTCGGGCTGGTTGCTGAGCTGAGGCGTGCTTCCCCGCCGGAAGGTGCCCAGGTATTCGTCTTCGCTGTCCCCGTAGTCCCAGATGCCGTAGATCGTCTGGCCGTCGGTGTTGGACAGGTCCTCGGTACCCAGATACCGGCCGGTACCGAACAGGATCATGAAACCGGGCAGTCCCGCATTGGGATGCGTCATGATGCTCGGAGCGATGGTAATCGGCTGGGTCTCCCCGTTGGGGCCGGTGGCCGTAAAGAGCGGCTGGGGGGTAACCCCGTTCCGGTAGCGCACCTTCCAGCTTGCGGCGTTCGAGTCGGTCAGATCGAACTTCCACATGTTCCCCTTCAGGTCGCCGGCATAGACGTAATCGACCTTGGCATCGCCGGTGACATCCACCACGAGGGGATCGGAAAGGCCGTTGCAATGGCCTGGACTGGAGCAGTCGCCGATGAGCGACGTGGTGATCAGGTCGACCAGTTCCCCGGTGTATGCGTCGAGGATGAACAGCGAGGCACACTGGTTTTTGCTGTCGTAGCCGTTTCCGAAGATGACGATCCACGGATGGCTGCTGTCGTTTGATTTGACCACGATGGGCCTGCTGTAGGAAAAGCCCATCTGATCGCGCTCTGCCTGGGGCGTGGTCGATTTCGGATACTCCCACAAGACCCAGTCGTCGGCGTTGGCCTCGGTCATGTTCTTCGGATCCGAGACATCGAGGGCGAAATATCCCTTGCCGCCCCGTCCCAGGCCGCCCACGAGGATTTTTTCGGTGCCCGAACCGCCGGAAAGGCTTTTGCTGACGCCGGTGTCGCGGACAAAGGGGGTGGCATCCACAAAGTACTTGTGGTTCCGGTTCGCCTGCGTCAGGCTGCTCAGATTCGGAAATACGAGGTTCGGAACATAGGCGAACAGCTCCTTGCCGTTTTGCGTATCGGTATCCGACAAGCCGGTGTAAAACGCGTGGAGCATGCCGTCGTTTCCGCCCACGTACAGGACACCGAAAACGTCGCTGATCCCGCTGCCCAGATCGATCTGGTATCCCTGGTACAGCGGCGAAGAGTGCACGATGTCCCCCAGCTTGCTGAAACGGTTTCGGAACGTGCCGCCGTTCTGCTCCTCGTAGGTGTTGTCCCCGCGCAGGTAATTGAGCTTGCGCTGTCCGATCAGGTCGTTGCCGTCGAGGAAGTCCTTCTGCGTTTCGGTGAGGGTGCTCGCTCCCAGATACCGGAAGGCATTGCCCGTTTCGTTGACCGGGTCGTAGGTGGCGATTTCGCGGTCATCATAACTGCGCTTGCTCCAGGACGGCAGCGTCCAGTCCGGGTTGGCCCTGGGCAGCTCGTCTCCGAGAACGTGGCTGGCGGACCAGATCGGTTCATCCCGATCGACCTCGCCGGTGACCGTATTGACCCTGTATGCCTTCACGTCTCCGGTCCAGCCCTCGGTGGCGTAACTCGACTGGAACATGACGGTCCCGGCGTGAAGTTCCTCTCCGTTGATCGACACCGAAGCCCCCGAACCCACCCGGGACATGACGTTTTCCAGCACCTTGTTCAGGGAGTTGACCAGGGCCTGGGGATCTTCTGCGCTGAGAAAGAATCCCCGGCCGTTGACCGCCGCGTGCCAGACGTCGTCGATCTTCTCCGGGCAGTCGGTGCAGGAAGGATCCGGCCACACGGGGTAGACCCGCTGATCCGGATCGCTGTTGTACAGGTCGTAGTCTGCCGGGTCCAGGGTGCCCTCCAGACCGAAGGAGACCGTGTAGGTGACCATGTGCTGCCGGTTGTTCTGATCCCAGAAGTTGCTCGGCACCTTGTCTGCCAGCGCAGAGACCAGGTCCGTGTCGTAGTACTTCATGGCGACGTCGCCCAGGGTTTCCGGTCGGGTAATGCTGACATCGAAAGGATGATCCTGGT
>JASFPT010000112.1:0-11808 GCA_050115795.1 Desulfobacterales bacterium | reverse complement strand
GGCGTCGTATCCTGCTTCCAGGACCCCGCAAAGAGACCCGCAACAGGCGGTCAGCCCCTCTTGCCCCCGGCGGGGGACCTTTCCCCAGATCCCGTCGTGAAAGCCGACATGGGCACCGGCCACCAGCAGCAGGTTTTTTTGTCCGTCCACCTCCGGGACGTGGTGGGACACCGCGGCAAGGCCGGTTTTGCCGGCATGGCAGTACCCGGCCAGTCCCCCGAACTTGAACCGTTCGCCCCAGTAGCGTTCCATGAAGACCAGTTCGGGCTCGTTGATCTCGTCGCTGCACCCGCCTTCGGCAAACCGGGTGTTGTCCGGGGTAAAACCGTAGGTTTCCTCCAGCATCAAATTCTTCCGGCTGAAAAAGAGCCGGGCCGGTTCGGCTTCGGGAAACGATTCGCGGATTTTCGCCGTCAGCTCCACCATCCTTTTCATGACAGGCTCCTTGTTTTTCCGAATGTCTTGGATTCCGAGGAAAATCTTTCCGCGTCCGGCTCTGCGTCTTGGAAGCTACGGTCGTTGCATCACCGGGAAAAGGTATCGGCCGCCTCCTCAAGCAGGGGCCGGGAGGCCGCTGCAAACCAGCAATCGAGGAAGTGTTCGTTTTTTTCCCTGCCGCGCTTTTTGTAGCGCCTTGCCGCGGCTTCGTACCGGTTTTCCTTGATGGCGCAAAGCCCATCCGCCGGCAGCGCCGCCACGGCGGCCGTCTTTTCCACGGCCCGGGCTTCCACCGCTGCAACCGGCGCGATTTCGTCCACGAGGCCGATCTTTTCTGCGTCGGACGTGGTCAGAAAATCCCCCGTGAACAGGATCCGGTTTGCGGCAGGCGCGGAAACGGTCTGCCGGAGGAGAAGATCGGCCAGATAGGGTACCGGAAGACCCAGCTTGACCTCGTTTAGCCCCATCAGCTTCTTCTCGGAGGCGGCGACCCGAAAGTCCGTCGTCAGTGCCAGGATGGTTCCACCTGCGATGGCGTGGCCCGAAATCGAGCAGACGGTGGGCATCGCCAGGGTAAGCAGCCGCAGGGACAGGTCGTTGAAAGACGTGAAAAAATCAGACATCTGTGCCCGGTCGAATTCGATCAACTCCGGCAGGTTGAAACCGATGGAAAAAAACTTCTCCCCTCCGGCCAGCACCATTGCCCGGAAGTTTCTTTCCACCGTGGTCAGCGCAGCGTCGAGGTCTCCCACCAGCGCCGGCCCGATCGGGTTGGTCACGCCGTCGGCGAGACGAAGAACGGCGACGTCTCCATGTTCTTCGATGAGGGCTTTGGGCATGGCTTCTCCCCTGAATGCGGAAGTCAGAAGACAGGAGTCAGGAGTCAGAATAAAAACCGATAATTTTTTCAGTATATCGATTTATTCTCGATCTGTCTGGGACTCGGCCAGCCAGCTGACAGGTTCACTCCTGTCTCCCTGTTCTTATTCTTTTCCTGGCACCAACTCCAGCACATGCACTGCTTCCGTTTCCACTTTTTCCCGGGAAAAATACAGCGGATGGTGGGCCACCTTGCGCCACAGTTCGACCTGGTCCTTGTAGTGGGGGCTGCCGGCCATTCCGGACTGGCCCGGCACGATGCTGCCCAGGCTGTTGTCCCAGTCATTGAGGTCGTAGATGTGGCGGTTGCTCACGGCCCATCCGTTCAGGGTAAAATCCATGCCCGGCATCACGGAAGACTGGGCCACCGTGCAAAAATGACCCCCGCCGGTAAACGGGCCGATATTGAGCAGCCGGTCCAGGGGCCAAATCCGACCCAGGGGGTGTTCGATCTGCACCGTATGCAGCCGACCCCACTGCCACCCTTCCGGTGCCGGGCCGAGGCGGTGCTTCAAAAAGGCGGTGGTTTCCTCGAGGCTCTTTTCGAGGATCATCCCCAAAGTCTCTCGCTGGTCGGTGCGCGTGTCGTCGAACCATTTCGAGCCGGGTTCGGTCATCAGGCTGAGCAGGATGACCCGGCTGTGGCCGGAAAACCGGTTCAACGGCTGCAGGGCGGTGAGCCCGACCCCGAAAAACGGTTCGGTCAGCTCCCCGAGATCGTCGCGGAAAGTATTCTCCAACAGTCGGTAATAGAGCACCGAATAAACGGCCGCCCCGACGCTTTCGGGCGACATTTCCCGGTCCCACGCCCGTAGCAGGGCCAGGAGCGTCTCCGCCTCCGGGTCCTTTGCGGAGAAGCCTTCGATGGCCGAGACGAACTGCTGTGCCGGCAGGCAGAGCAGGTCGCCTTGAAGCTGACGAAAGCTTTCCACGGAGGCCGGCCCCCCGGTCGACAGCACCTGGGCGATCCGCTCCGCCCGGTAGCCGGGTGCAAAATCCGCCGAAAGGTAGCGCTGAAATCCGGGGATCCGGATCCGATCGTTTGCGGTCACCACGAATCCTTCCGCCGGGTTGGCATAGGAGGGCATCTGCCCTGCGGGAACCGCCCCCTTCCATTCGTTTTCGCCGGTCCAGCCGGTAAACGGACCGATCCCATGACCGGTGCTTCGGATCGGCACCCGGGCGCCCAGGGCGTATCCGATGTCGCCTTCTGTGTCGGCAAAGACCAGGTTTACAGCCGGTTCGGTCCACTCGGCGGCAATTGCGCGAGATTCCGCCACGTTTGCGGCCCGGTTGAGCCGGTACAGGTGACCGATCATGTCGCCGGGTTCATGGGCAGTCCATTTCAGGGCCAGGGCCTGTCTTTTGCCGGTCATCGGCTCTCCGGGCAGGTTGAGCAGCGGTCCGTGCTTCGTCACCCAGACCCGGTGGTTCACCGGTTCGGCTCTTCCCTTCACCCGGATCGGCTCTTCGACGATTTCCACCGGAAGCCACTGTCCGCGGTACAGGTACCGGCCTTCGACCCCGGGATCAAGCCGCTCCACAAACAGGTCCTGGTTGTCGATGTACGCAAAGGTGATGCCCCACGCCAGGTGACGGTTGTGGCCGGCGGCGATCAGCGGCGTCCCGGCCAGCGACAGGCCGACGACGTCCAGTGCCCCCCCGGACAGCTGCATTTCGTACCAGATGGAGGGGACGTGCAGCGGAAGGTGCATGTCGTTGGCCATCAGCGGTGCGCCGGTTTCGGTTCGGCTGCCGTGAACCGCCCAATTGTTGCTTGCCCCGCCGGATATTCCCGGCCAGCCTCGGAGGAGGCTGGAAACCGCCTTTTGCAGTCCGTCGCCTTCGACGGAGGCTGCCGAGAGCGGTGATTCGATTCGTTCCAGCAGCGCGGAGGCCCGCTCGGCGCCGAGCCGGTGGACGAGCATGGCGCGGACGATCTCCTCCTGCCAGTTCTTGCCGCCCATGAAGGCCATGAACTTTCCCCAGGCCAGGGAGTCCGCCGGCTGCCAGGGTTCGGGCTCCACCCCCAGCACACGGAATTCCAGGGGAAGGTTGCCTCGATGCAGGCTCAGGTAGGCATTGACCCCCGTGGCAAATGCATCGAGCATCACCCGCGACTGGGTGTCGGCCGCGGCGACCTCGGCCTTTGCCGCCCGCAGGAATCCCACCGTACGGGCAAAGCGGTCGACATCGATGGCTTTTTCCCCCACGATCTCGCTGAGCCTACCTGCGGCAAGGCGCCGGTTGGTCTCCATCTGCCACATCCGGTCCTGGGCCTGGACGAAGCCCTGGGCGATGAGCAGGTCGTGCTCGGTCTGGGCATACAGGTGCGGAACCCCCCACCGGTCCCGCAGTACCCGTACCGGCGCGGAGAGTCCGGCCAGGGCGATCACCCCCTCGGTTCGGGGCAAGGGACGCAAGACGAGGGCATAGAGAACGGCTGCCGCAACAATCAAAAGGACGATCAGAAAACCGACTGAGGCATAGAGAAGGTTTCTCATGGCGTTTCGGCTTCAGGATGAGGAAGTGACGGATGACCGATACGGAGCCGCTTTACGATCGTTGGGATTTGACCGTTGAGGCGCTCGGTTTACGCCGCGAACCCCGGCCGGAAAGACGGAAGGCGGCGCAGGGTCGAAACGGGAAAAACACAGATGGACAGGCGGCCCAGCCGCCGAGCATAAAGCTATTCCTTTTTGTGGGCAAAGGCCCACGAAAAGGACAATCCGAACGCCTCGGCACCGCCGATCCTGACCCCGGCAAGGAAGGCAGCCGCCATCCAAGGCTTCATGACGGCTTTTTCCACCAGATCCCGGTAGAACCGGTCGTCTGCGGCTTTTCGTTCGGCCTCGTTTCCGGGCTCGCCGTAGGCGTAGCGCAAATCGTGGGGCAGACAGCACCGGTAGGTGATGTCCTGCCAGTTGCACCCGGTAAACAGCCCCAGGGCTTCGTCCGGCAGGCAGGAGCAGCCGTCAAAGATCCAGTCCTGATAGCGCTCCGGTGCCGCATCGATCCTTTCCACGAGCTCCTGCAGGCCGAAGTGCAGGCACAATTCCCGGGCCTGTCTGGTGGTAACCTTTTCACCGATCTTTGGCAGCTCCATCTCGCACCCCGCAACAGCCTGGAACAGCTCTAAAAAAGATGTCTTCCGGGTACTGTAGCGGAAAGCGCCGTTCGATGAAACAAAAATTCCAAATGGCGAAGCGATTTTAAATCCAGGCGGTGGTATCGGGCACCCGGACCCCGACCTTGTCGGCCATCTCTGCCAGGGTGTCGGAGAGCCTGGCCATTTTCGCGTCCAGGTCCTGGCGGTTTGGGGCCCAGTCCGGCGGGCACTGATCCTTGAGTTCCTGGATTCCGGCCTCGATACTGTCCACCAGCGCCGAAAGGTTTCTGGCGGCCTCGCCGTGGGTGTCGTCCTGGACCCGGTCGGCCTTTGTCATCACGTCGTACAAACCGGCCTTTAGACCCACCAGCCGCTTGTAAGAGTTGTCGCAATAAATGTTAACGTCGGTCATAACACGCCTCCCACTGTCGTATCGAAAGGGTTTTTTTTGATCGGTGAATCGATTATAAGCATCTACGCGGCACCTGCCAGTTCTGGAGGCCGGGATGCCATACTCACGAAATGCCAATGGTTCGCCCCTATTTTTCGCGGCAAGTCCGTCCCGGCTGCCGGAGAAAAAGCGCGAGCCTGCCGTGTTTCCTTGTGGAAAGGGTCGCCAAAGCCCGGGATCGATTATTTCATGAGCCTGTTTCAGACGATCATATTCCGTTCAATGGCAGTTGCCGGAGTCATCCTGATTTCGACGGCATCGGCCCCGGTACACGCCCAGGACGCGCTGGCGGACCGGTTCTCCATCGCAGCCGACCGATGGGAGGAGATTCGCCAGCAGGGGGGGATCACCGTCTATTCCCAGAAAGTTCCGGTTTCGGACGTGCTCGCTTTTCGCGCGACGGCGGTTTTAAACGCGCCGGTCGAGCAGGTGATGGAGGTGCTGCGGAGGGTCGATATCACCGGGGAGTGGATGCCGGATATATCGGTCAAATACGCCGTCAGGGAGTGGTCCGACTTCAAGGCGGTCACATACAGCATCAACTTGATGCCCTGGCCGTTTGCCGACCGGGAACTGCTGCTCATGAACCGGCTTCGCCTCGACCCCATCCGGAAATATCTCGTCGTGGAAGTCTATTCGGTCGAATCGGTGGAAGACGAAAAGATTCCCGTGGCCAAAGGCAAGGTCAGGGCGAACATGTACTGCGGAGAGACCATGATCCGCCCGGGCCGGGAAGGGCAAACCGAAGTCGAAATGATTCTCTTCGTGGACCCGAAAGGGTTCATCCCGGCTTGGCTGGTGAACATCTTCCAGAAGAGCCTGCCCTACAACTTTCTCAAAGCCCTGGAAAAAAAGGCTGCCACCACCGACTACCCCCTCCGCCCCTCCTACCAGAAGCTGCTGAACGACCTGAAATCGATGCTCCCATAAAATCGCTCCGCGATTTTATCGAAGGCGGCGCCGCTACTGCATATTTCAAATTCTTTGCACGGCAAAGAAGATCCCCAAGCCCCATCTGGCCATTCGTCAGGCGGCATCCTTCAGCTTCAGCAGACGTCTGCCGCACTCTTTCAAGGTCTCCTTCTTGCGGGCGAAGTGGAAGCGGACCAGGTGGTGGACCGGTTCCTGGAAGAAGCTCGAGCCGGGAACCGCTGCGACGCCGACCTCCTTTGCCATCCAGCGGCAGAACGCCAGATCGTCGGTGACCTTGAACCTGGAGACGTCGGCCAGTACATAGTAGGCCCCTTCCGGGATCGTGTAGGGGAGGCCCGCCTGGTCCAGGTATTGGAGAAAGAGATCCCGCCGTTCGGTGTACCACAACCGGAGATCTTCGTAGTATTCCATCGGCAGCTCCAAGGCGGTCACGGCCCCTTCCTGAAGCGGAGCTGCCGCGCCCACGGTCAGAAAGTCGTGCACCTTCCGGGCCGCCTGGATCACCTCCGGGGCTGCGATCACATAACCCAAGCGCCAGCCGGTCATGGCGTATGTCTTGGAGAGGGAACTGCAGGAAATCGTTCGCTCGAACATGTTCGGCATCGCTGCGATGTATCGGTGCCGGTGCGGCGCGTAGACGATGTGTTCGTAGACTTCGTCGGTGATGACGAACGTGTCGAACTCGCAGGCCAGAGTTGCAATGACCTTCAGCTCTTCCTCGGAGAAGACTTTGCCCGAAGGGTTGGCGGGGTTGCAAAGCACCAGCGCCTTGGCCCCCTGCTCGAAGGCCCGCCGAAGTTCACCCGGATCGAATTCGTAGGACGGCGGCCGCAGCGGCACGTAAATCGGTTCCGCGCCGGATAGGATCGTGTCCGCCCCGTAGTTTTCGTAAAACGGGGAGAAGATGATCACCCGGTCCCCCGGGTTGCAGGCGGTCATCATGGCCACCATCATCGCTTCGGTGCTGCCGCAGGTCACCACCAGATGGGCTTCGGCGTCCAGGTCAAGCCCCATCCAATGGCGCTGTTTGGCTGCCAGCGCTTCGCGGAACCGGGGCGCTCCCCAGGTGATCGCGTACTGGTGAACCCCTTCTGCCAGGGCCCGGCGGGCCGATTCTACCACCTCCTCGGGCGGGTCAGCCTCCGGAAACCCCTGGGACAGGTTGATGGCCCCGTAGTGATTGGCCACCCGGGTCATCTCCCGGATGACCGATTCGGTAAATCCCTTCAAGCGGTCGGCGGTCTTGGGCATGTTTTCTTGTTCCTTTTCCGTTTGGGCAGCCTCGGGGACTCGCAAGGATGAGGCGCTCTATACAAGACACGGTTGTTTGACAATCCCCATAAAAAGTCCCTCAAAGCGCTTGGGCCCGGAAATTTCAAAAGTGATGGACAACCCGATCAGCACCGAAAGAACCACTGCAATCAGAACCATATTCGGACAAGCGCCCCAACCAATTACCGCCTGAACAGCGGCACCGGCGACGGGCAAAGGTCGTTGATTTCCGCCAGATCCCCGGCCGCGCAGTACCCTTTGGAAAGGTAGCCTGCGTCAAGGCCCCTTTCGGTGATGACCTGAAGATGCGTGTGGTAGAACCAGTTGCCATTCTGCTGAAAGTCTCCGATGAACGCAAACGGATCTCCGGCCGACAGGGGCGCGGCCGGCGGCGGGAGGCGGTCCGGATCGAGGTGGCCGTAGAAGCTGTAAAACGTTTCAAACCGCCTCTCCTCGTGGCGCAGCAGAACGAAGCCGCCGTAGTTGCCTTCCCCTTCCTCGTACCCGGTTTCGGCCACCGCGGCATCGAGAGGGGCACAGACCGCGGTCCCTTTCGGTACGATGATGTCCAGGCCGAGGTGAAAGAACCGCCCCTCTTCCACCATCTGGGGGCAGTCGCGCAGAAGGGATTTGCGGTTTTCCAGATAACCGGAAAAGCCCCATCGATAATCGGGATGCATCGCCTCGTCGAGGAGCTTCTGGTAGGCCTTCTGATCCCGGACATCGATTCGGTCCAGCAGCGGGTTTGCGGCCGAAAGGTCGGCCACGTACGGGTCTCCCGGCAGATCCTTGAATAACGGTGCATGCGCCAGATCTTGGTTGTAGAGCAGGTACGGAAATTTCACATGACCTCCTGGGCGTGATAAACTGTGACAATATGGAATCACATCAGCTTTAGCGAACTGGAGCCGTTACCACAAGAGCGGACAGCTTTGGCCATGATCGACACCATCGAAACCCTGCACCGTTCCACCATCCAGCACGGCCCGCTGAACCGCCGCATCTACCTGATGAAGCTTCACCCCGACGATGCGGCCCGCATCATCCCGGAACTGTCGCGTCTTGCCCGGGAACACGGGTACGGTAAAATCCTGGCCAAGGTGCCCGAATCGCTGGCCGAGCGCTTCCGGAGAGCCGGCTACCGCACCGAAGCCCGCATCCCGGGGTTTTTCAAAAACGGCGATGCGGGTCTGTTCATGGCCCTGTTCATAAACCCGCTGCGGGAACAAGAGCGTCGGCCCGGCCCGGTGACAAGGAGCTCTGCGGCGGTGGCAGCCGCTGTCATCGACCCGGCCGGCAACCCGGTCCTCGACGAAATGGAAGAATGCCGCCCCGCAGACGCTCCGGCGATGAGCCGGCTGTACCGGGAGGTGTTTGCCACATATCCGTTTCCGATCCACGAGCCGGCGTTTCTGGCCCGCGCCATGGAAGGCCACACCCGGTTTTTCTGCCGGCGGGAGGCCGACCGAATCGTGGCCCTGGGAAGCTGCGAGATGGATCCGGACAACGGCACCGTGGAGATGACCGATTTTGCCGTGGCCCCGGACAGGCGGGGAAAGGGGCTTGCCGGGCGGCTGCTGTCGCACATGGAGTCGGCCATGCGCCGCTGCCGCATGCGGATGGCCTATACCATCGCCCGGAGCGGTTCGCCGGCGATGAACATCACCTTCAAAAAGAATGGATACCGGTTTGCCGGCGCCCTGTGCAACAACACCCACATCGGCGGACGGATCGAGAGCATGTGGGTCTGGTACAAGCCCCTGCCCGATTCCGGTTGACAGCCGGGGGTGCATTTCTTAAGAGGGGCTTAAGGCCGGAGGGCCGTCATTGTAGGGTCGACCAAAGGAGTTTGTCATGCAACTGCGAAAAGAACAGCCGCTTGCATTCCCCGTATCCCCCACTGCAGAAAACGCGGTCCCCGCCGCCTTCTCGATGGTGGACACGATCACCGAATTTCTGGAGTACTACGGGACCGAATCCCTGGTGGGGCGCGAGTTTGCCGAACTCATCGGAGGCGGCGACGGCAAAGACCGACTGTCAAAGCTTCTGGAAGCCACGGGCCACAAGAGAGATCCCGAGGGCCTCTGCCGCACGCTGGCCGAGCAATTGATGAAAATCGAGACCGGAGCCCGAACGGCCGTCTCCGTCAACGGCGTGATCTTTCCGCAGTTGTTGCTGACGGCCCTGCTGGAGCTGCTGTTGCCCGGCGACAAGTTCACCTCGGTCAAGTCGGTGGAAAGGCTCGAGTCGCTGGCCAACATCCGAGTCCCTGAAAAGGACAGGGAGCGGCTGCACCGGGTGCTGGAGACCTACCCCGTGAGGCTTTCGAGCCACATTCTCCGGCAGATGCGGGTCTCTCCGGACGTGGCCTACCAGTACATGCCCTTTGTGGAGGAACTGGACCCTGCCGGTCACGTGAACACCTGGATCGGGCAGTTTCATCAGGGGCTGCTCGAGCAGATGTACCAGAACCGGGTGATCTTTCTGCTCAACATGAGCTGCCCGGTCTATTGCCGCTTTTGTTTTCGCAAGCACAAGGACTCCCGCAATCAGGCCAACCCCACGGTCAAGGACGTGGAAAACGCAGTGGCCTACGTCGCCCAGACCCCGACCGTAAAGGAGATCGTCATCACCGGCGGCGATCCGTTCATGAACCGGAAGAATTTGGCCGCGGCCATCGACGGCCTTTTGCAGGTCGAGCACGTGCAGACCCTGCGGCTGGCCACCCGCTCCATCGCCTACTACCCGAATCTGTTCTATGCGGGAAATGCGTCTATGCTCAAGTACGTCAAGGCGAAGAGTTTCGAGGCGCAGATGCTCGGAAAACGGGTGGAGGTGGCCACCCATTTCATTCATCCCGACGAGGTTTCCATCCAGAGCCTCGATCTGATCACCGAACTGGTCAACAGCGGGGTCGCCGTTTATGTCCAGACCCCGTTTTTGAAGGGCTGCAACGACCAGGGCCCCGAACTGGTTCGGCTCTTTTCGCTGCTTCGCGGTGCCGGAGCCGAGCTTCACTACATCTACATCCCGTGCAGCCCGATCCAGGGCAATCGGGTCTACTGGGCGCCGCTTTCCGAAGGGATCCGGGTCGCCCATTATCTTCGGGCCCATTTGAGCGACCGGGTGATCCCCAGGATCTGCACGGCCACGCCCATCGGAAAGATGGACTGGGGCAGCAGCGGTTGGGCCATCGAGCGGGATGCCGAAAACGAACGGTTCATCTGGATCCGGACCCCCTACACGCCGGACTATTTCAAGGCGTTTGCCCCGATCGCAAACGAACTGGACATTGTCAAGGTCAACGAGGAAGGGACCATCGATATTCGCTACATGGCCGATATCGGGGATGATTCCCTGCTGTTGGGCTCCCGGCAGCCGGCAGCTCCCCGCAACCTGAAAACCGACCCCGGCACCCTGGCCGAGGCTGCCGACTCCATGCGGGAAGCCGTCGGGCCGTCCGCTTCGATCGTGGCCACCGGCGCCCGCGGAATCTCCAGGGTGCACAAAACCCGCGTGGAAATCGGCCTTGACCGGTTCGGCGGCGATCTTTCCTACCTGCAAAGACAGCGGGATGTTACCGATGTGGTGCTGACCGCAGACGACGACATCGTCGACCGGATGACGCAAGTCGAGCAGCTCGCCGAACAGATCGGAGCAATCGATCATGTCAATGCGCTGCGGCTGCGAAGTTTGGTGTTCGCCCATTCGCCCGAGCGCTTTTCCCGCGCATTGATCGACCGGCTTGCAAGGATCAATCGTGTGACCGTGGTCCGGCCCCTTCGCCTGGAGATCGAAACCCGGTTTCTGCATGCCACCCAGATCTTGCCGGTGCACCGGGGGCTGGCAGAAAAGCTCCGGGCCAAGGGGATCACCGTGTACTGCACCACACCGCTGCTGGGAGAGGTCAACGACAGCCCCGAGGAGATTTCAAAACTGGCCTACCGGCTTCGGGAAGCGGGTATCGAATTTCACCATGTTATCGTGACGGGACTGCCGTTTCAGGATAAATGGAACCAACGGTTCCCGGTGGATGTGGCCACCGTCATCGACATCGGTTCGGTCGTCCGAAAAGACGGCAGCGGAAGGGAGATTCCACGCTACATCATCGCCACCGGCCTGGGAGAGGTCGATTTCGGCCTGACATCGAAGCTGTACCGGGAAAACGTGCGGTTTTCGGTTCGCCTGTCCCCCTACGATCTGGAATACTACCGACAGATGTCTCCGGATTTTCAATGGCCCGAAGGGGTAGAGACCGATGCGGGCGGCGCTCCGGTGGTGCCGGTGGAGGGGCTCACGGACTCGGGGGGATTTCTGGTATTTGAAAAAACTTCCTGAGGATCGTTAGTGGTTATCCGTGAATCGTTACCAGGACTGCGAGTTGAAGCTCTTTGAAATTCCGGGGCAAGAGCGCATCTGATCCGGTAGGAATGCGCAGAGGAACCAAACCTTGCCCCGGTTGAATGCGACGCATCCGATTGACGAGAAACAATGAACAATTACGCAAAACCCGCCTGCTTTTACATTCTAAATTCTCAATTCTAAATTCGAAATCCTACCGTCGCCGGAACACGACCTTCCCGTCAAAGACCGTCAGGTCCACTTTCACCCCGGCGATGCGGGCCGGGTCCACCGAGAACAGGTCTTCGGACAGAACCACCAGGTCGGCGTATTTCCCTGCCGAAATGCTTCCCAGATGTCTCTGCTGGCCGTGGACGGCGGCTGG
>JASFPT010000111.1:0-11809 GCA_050115795.1 Desulfobacterales bacterium | reverse complement strand
AGACGGGCAGGGGGCTTCGAAGCCCCCCGCCCGGATAATTGACGGGATCGCAAGGAGGGGCGATCCCCCCTGAAATACAGGCTACCGGATCATCTGCACGGCTTCCATCGGGATGAAGAACTTGTCGATGGCCGGCGCATGGACGACGATGCCGCCGAGCCGATTTTCCCGGCCGCCTTTTTTGAGGATGTCCTTGCTCACCGGCAGCTGGCAGCCGTCGATCTTCAGCACGAGGTTTGCCGGGTCAGTGTCGTCGACCGTAAAGCCCGGAAAGGCCTCGGCCACGTCCACGAAAAGACGTTCGGTCACCCGGGCCAGGTCGAAACCGAGGGCACCGGCGATGATCTCGGCCAGTTCGGTATTGTCGAAGGTGCCGATCGGCCGCTGCGGTCCGAAGGCCCACAGGGGCACGTCCTCGCCGGTGTGGCCGTGGGTGGTCCAGCCGAACACGGTCAGGTTCTTGCTGATGTACTCGGAAACGGCATAGCTGTCGGTCCCGAGGTCAAGAATGGCCTGCGCCTGGTCATCGGTCATCTTGTTCCAGTAATCCCCCCAGTACTTCACGAAGGTGTTTCTCACGTCGGCCGGAGAGTTGCTCGGATAGAGGGTCACCAGGGTCTGGATCGTGACCTGGGCGTCCTTGATCGGGTCGATCAGGTCTTCGATCTTGGTGGCGGTGTAGGCGGGCGGAAAACCCGACTGCTGATGGCCGAGGCTCAGGGCGCCGGTGTTGTGGTCCGGGAAGACCAGCACCAGGGTGTGCTTGTCGTATTGGGCAAAGTCCACGGCCTTTTTCACCGCCTCGTCGAAGGCGAGAAATTCGGTGGCCATGTAGGCCGGGTCGTTGGCATGGCCGGCCCAGTCGACCTGGCTGCCTTCCACCATCAGGAAAAAGCCCTTCCGGTTGGCAGAGAGCAGGGCGATGGCCTTATCGGTCATCTCGGCAAGGGAGGGTTGAGTGGGGTGCAGGTCGTCCCTGTCGATGTCCGGGTCCAGGTGGCTGTCGTCGAACAGGCCCCAGACCGGACCGCGGGTCAGACCCATCATGTCGTTCCTGTTGTCGACGAAGGCATAGCCGCGGTCGCGCAGCGCCCGGATCAGGTCTTCTTTGTCCGTGCGCTTGCCGTGCCAGTTGTCGCCGAAGGTCGTGGTGTAAGCGCTACCCTCGGGGATCAGGTGCCGCGCGCCACCGCCGAAGACCACCTCGATGTCCTGGTAGACCATCTGCTCCATGATCTCGTTGTCCAGGTTCCGGTCCGGCAGGTGTGCGGCAAAGGCGGCCGGGGTGGCGTGGGAGATCCGGCTGGTGGCGACCAGGCCCGTGGCCATGCCGTTTCGCTTGGCACCCTCCAAAACGGAGGCGACCGGCCTGAACGGATCGGCCGTGGGAACGAAGCCGGTCAGCAGCGTTGCTGCGTTGGGGCCGACGCCCAGATACCCGTTGGAGGTCTTGTGCCCGGTGGCGAACGCCGTTGCCGCCGAGGCCGAATCGGTGATGATCGAGTCGGCCATGTACGTCTTGACCGTTCCGGTGTTCAGACCGTCGAGGTTCAGAGGGGCGCCCTTGACCCACCGGGCCAAGGTCTGGATCGACTGGGCGCATCCGTCCGGGACCATGACGATCACATTGCGGACCTGGGCGTTGTTTGCATGGAACTTGGCGCCGGCAAACGCAGCCGTCGCCAAAATGGCAGCAAGCAGCAAGGCGCCGCCGGCTACAGGGGCATATCGGAAGATTTTTTTGGATGTCATCGCAGCTCCTTTTTACAATTATGATCGAAACGAGTATTTCCTTCAACCGAAACCGACGAAAATACGGCACTCACCTCCCTTCTGTTTGAAATGCGGTCTTTCCTCTCAGGGAAGGTCGAGTGTCGGACCTGAGGATTGGGGCCGTATCAGCGTTCGGCTAGGGGTGGGTTAATTTCGGCTTCGGAGGGTTTTTACCGTGTCGGATCGGGACCGGATCCCCAGATCGCGGCCGTTCTGGTTCCCTGACTGCGGCGGCGTCGATTTCGATCGCGGGAAAGAGGGGGCGCAACAGCCGCCTTGCTTCCTGGGCGGCGGACGGTTAGAACAGGATCAGAAATGCGTGCAATTTCCTTGAGCCCAGCCCCGGGGCGAGTCAACGGCGTCGGCAGGGGGATGACATATGGCGGTGCCGCCCCGTCCCGTATCCGTTGATTGAATCACTGCGCAAGGAGCACGGCCCGAGATGAGCCCCTTTGCATTAAATACCAGGCCGGTGCCAGGCTTGTGCTGGTCCGAGCGTTTTGCCGTGCGTGCCTATGAAACCGATCAGGAGGGCCGCCTTTCGGTGCTGTCGCTGTGTCACTTTCTCCAGGAGGCGGCCGCCAACCATGCCCGGGAACTGGGGGTCGGCCTCGATGTGCTCAACGGCCGAAACCTGACCTGGATGCTGTCGAGGCTCCGGCTGGCGGTGAAGCGGCTTCCGGCGGCAGGAGCGCACCTCACCGTTCATACCTGGCCCTCTGGCCGCGACCGGCTCTTTGCCCTGCGGGACTTTGTCGTTCAGACAGACGACGGCGATCGGTTCGCAGCGGCAGACAGTGCCTGGCTGGTGATCGACCAAAAACGCCGGCGTCCGGTTCGAATCGAGCCTTTCTTAGAACCGCTTTCGTCCGCGGCGGGTGAACCGGTGTTGGAAAAGCCGATCCCCCGGCTGCCGACGCCGGGTGCCGGGCACGAAGCGCGGCGGTTCTGCGTCCGGTATCGGGACCTGGACGGCAACCGTCATGTCAACAACGTGACCTACGTGGAATGGGTGCTGGAAGGGTTTGATCCGGGGTTTGTGGGCAACCGGACGCTGGAGCGGCTGGAGGTGGAGTATCTGGCCGAGGCCCTGGCCGGCGAGACGGTGCGCTGCACGAACGCCCCTCTCGAGGAAACCCCCGGGCATTATGTCCACGGGATATTCCGGGAGGGGGACGGTCGGGAGCTGGCCCGGGCCAGGACAAAATGGAGCTGAACCGTTCGTCCTCCCGACGTTAGAACGGCCAGATCACCGGGATGAACAGGGTGCCGAAGACGAGCACCAGCAGGTTCAGGGGGATACCCAGCTTCAGGTAGTCGCTGAACCGGTATCCGCCCGGTCCGTAGACCAGCAGGTTGGTCTGGTACCCGATGGGGGAGGCAAAGCAGGCGCTGGCCCCGAAGCAGACTGCGATGATAAACGGCTTTGGCGCCACGCCCAGGCCCAGGGCCGTTGAAATGGCGATCGGAATCAGGAGCACTGCCGTGGCATTGTTGCTGAGCAGTTGGGTGCTGACGCTGGTGAGCAGCAGAAAAGCGGCCAGGATCACCGTGGGACTGGCGCCGGAAAACAGGTTTAAAAACGCCTCGGCATAGAACCGGGAGGTTCCGGTATTCTCCATGGCGGTGCCCAGCGAGATGGTGCCGGCGATCAGCAGCAGGACGTTGGGCTGAAGCGCCCGATAGGCGTCGCGCAGCTGAATGCAGCCGGTCAGAATCATGAGAAACGCCCCGGTCAGGGCGCAGGTCATGATGCCGGCCACCCCAAAGGAGGCACAGGCGATAATCGCACCGAAAATGGCCATGGCCACCCGCGCCTTTCGGCGCAGTACGATTTCGTGGTGCACGTCTTCGACGATGATGTAATCCGACCGCCCCCGCATCGCATCGAGCTTTTCCACCGGGCTCTGGATCAGCAGGATATCGCCGTTTTTCAATCGGACGTCATCCAGGTTTTTTGCCGTATAGTGCAGCCGGCTTCGCTTGATGGCGATGATTTTCAACTCCGCATCCCGCTTGAGTTGAGTGTCGATGAGCCGCTCTCCGATCAGAGACGACTGGGGAGGAAGAATCAGCTCGACCACCACCGATTCTTGCTCCTTGGCGTCGAATTTCAGCCCGTTTTCCATGGGGGTCAGTTCCACCCCCTTTTCCTGAAGCAACTCCACCAGGTCGTTGGCCGATCCACGCACCAGCAGGATGTCGTCTGCGGCGATTTGAACCGGGTCCCGCGGGGGGTAGTAGACGTGGTTATACCGATACAATTCGGCCACCTGGACCGAGGGAAACCGTTCGGCGAACACCGTTTCCGGGGGCAGGCCGATCAGGGGGCTTTCTCTGGGCACCGCAATCTCCGCCAGGTAGATCCGGTGCTCTTTGTTGTCGAGTTCGCATACCGGACTGACCAGGCTCGGCAGAATCCGCGGGGCCAGCAAAAACAGGAAGAGCAGCCCGGCAAGGGCGATGGGCACTCCCAGGGTGGACAGCTCGAACATGCCGATCTGCCCGTAGTTGTACATGTTGCTCAGATCGCTGACGATGATGTTGGTCGAAGTTCCGATCAGGGTGCACGTACCGGCCAGAATCGAAGCATAGGAGACCGGGATCAGCAGTTTGGAGGGGCTGATGTCAAGATCGCAGCTCAAGGTCAGCACGATCGGAATAAAGAGCACCACAACGGGCGTGTTGTTGATAAAGGCCGATGCCACCGCCACGATTGCCAGTATCAGCAGGTAGGCCAGTTTGGCGTTTCCACCGGCAACGGTCATCACCCGCTGGCCGATGAACCCGACCGCCCCGGTCCGGATCATCGCGCGGCTGATCAGAAACATGGCCGCCACCGTGATGACCGCCGGGTTTGCAAATCCCCGCACCGCCTCGGCCGGCTTCAGGATGCCGGTGACCAGCAGTGCCACCACAATGCCGATGGCGGTCAGATCGACAGGGATCTTTTCGGTGACCAGCAGCACCAATGCGGCAAGCAGAATCAAGGATACCGTCAAAATGACCATGGTCGATCCAGTTTCCGGCGGTTTGGCCGCTTTGCGGCGGCAAGGGTCCCCCACCCCGGACGCTTGCCGGCAGGCGTTCGATGCCTTAGTTTCCTTAACACAGGGCCCGGGGGATCAAAAGGCCTACAAAGCGTAATACCAGACCCTCCCCCGTCAAGGTGGCCGGGGAAACCGGGTTGAAGATCCGAGTCAATCCGGTATCTCCCGTTTCTGGAATCGATCCTGCAAGGAGGCAACATCGGCATGCACTACGAAGGCAACATCATCCGACCGCCCAGCGAGGCCAACAGCATCCTGCTGCAGGTCACCGTCGGCTGCTCGCGGAACAAATGCACCTTCTGCGGTACATACATGGGGGAGCGCTTCCGGATCAAACCCGATTCCACCATCATGGAAGACATCGCCTTTGCCGCCCGCCACTGCCGGCGCCAGCGGCGGGTCTTTCTGTGCGACGGCGACGCCTTGATCATCCCCCAGAAGCGGCTTCTTGCCATCCTGTCTGAGATTCGACGGCAATTGCCCTGGGTGACCCGCGTGGGGGCCTATGCCAACGCAAAGAGTTTGAAAATGAAGGGTCTCGAGGAGCTGGAAGCGCTCCGGGCGCACGGGCTCGGCATCCTGTACATGGGCCTGGAGACCGGCGACGATGTGACCCTGAAGCGCATCAACAAGGGGGCCACGGCCCAGACCATGATCGAAGAAGGCCGAAAGGCCCGAAGGGCCGGGATGAAACTTTCGGTCACCGTGCTGCTGGGCATCGCGGGCAGGGAACGCTCCCAGCAGCATGCCGAGGCGACCGGCCGGGTCCTTACGGCCCTCGATCCGGACTATGTCGGTGCCCTGAGCCTCATGCTGATCCCCGGCACCCCCCTCTACGAGGACTGGCGCCAGGGACGATTCGTCCTGATCGAGCCGGATGAAATGCTGGCCGAACTGCGGACCATGATCGCCCACACCGATCTTTCCCAGGGTCTGTTCCACGCCAACCACGCCTCCAACTACCTGCCGGTCAAGGCGCGCATGCCCAAGGACAAGAAAACGACCCTGGCCCTGATCGACGACGCCCTTGCCGGAAAAGTCTCTTTGAAGCCGGAGTGGATGCGGGCGTTATAGGCCGCCGGCCGCCGGCGGGGAGCCGGATGTGGCCGGTAGGGGGTGGCCAGAGGCCTCGACGCGGCGGCATGGTGAAAACGGGTCCGAAAAGATCGAAACGAGAACCACCGACAGCGGAATCCATTTTGCCGAAGACGGTATTCTGATCACCGCCGATTTCTTTCCAGCTTCCCTGCTTCCCTATCTTCCCGGCCGATAAGCGACCCGAAACATCCTGACCACATGCCACCAGCCACCTTCCCATCCCTGCTTCAATTCCACCCTTGAAACACCGCAAGATTCATTGTATCCAGGGGCCACCCGTCTGCTGCAAATCCAACCGGCAATTCCTGTTGCAAAGGAGGAGAAAGACCATGACCCAGGGCCTGTCCGACGCGTGCACCCCCGACATGATGTGCATCAACACTGTCCGCAGCCTTGCCATCGACGCCATCGAAAAAGCCAATTCCGGTCATCCGGGTGCTCCCCTGGGGCTGGCCGCCGCTGCCTACGTGCTTTGGACGCGGGTAATGCGACACAATCCGGCGAATCCTGCCTGGCCCGACCGGGATCGTTTCGTCCTGTCCGGCGGCCATGCCTCGGCCCTTCTATACGCGCTGCTTCATGTCACCGGCTATGACATGACCCTTGACGACCTGCGCAGCTTCCGCCAGTGGGGCAGCCGGACGCCGGGGCATCCCGAATACGGTCATACGCCGGGCGTGGAGACCACCACCGGCCCCCTGGGACAGGGGATCGCCAACGCAGTGGGGATGGCCATGGCCGAGCGCCGGCTTGCCGCCCGGTTCAACCAGGCCGCAGGCAACGTCGTCGACCACTTTACCTACGTGATGTGCGGAGACGGCGATATGATGGAGGGGGTGGCCGCCGAAGCCGCTTCCCTGGCCGGCCACCTCGGCCTGGGTCGGCTCGTCTGCATCTATGACGACAACCGGATCACCATCGAAGGAAGCACCGACATCACCTTCACCGAGGACGTCTCCGCCCGGTTCTCAGCGATGGGGTGGCACACGCTGCAGGTGGCCGACGGCAATGATCTGGATGCGATCGAGGCGGCGCTTCATTCGGCGCGGGCCGAAATCGCACGGCCTTCCCTGATCCTGCTGCGCACCCACATCGCTTTCGGCTCGCCCAACAAGCAGGATTCTGCCGATGCCCACGGTGCGCCCCTGGGAAAAGAGGAGGTCTGCCTGACGAAACGGGCATTGGGCTGCCCCGAAGACAGGGAGTTTTGCGTACCCGATGTCGTCGGACAGGTCCGGGATGCATGCCTGGCCCGGGGCGCGGGGTTCGAAAACGAATGGAAATCGCTTTTTGCGGCGTGGGCCGACCAAAACCCGGATCTGGCCGATGCCTGGAAGACGGCCCAGTCCCGAGCGCTGCCGGAACATTGGGATGCCGGGGCGCCTGTCTTTGCCGAGGGTGAAAAAATTGCCACCCGCGCGGCCTCTGGAAAGGCCCTGAACGCATTTGCGAAGGCCGTCCCGGAGCTGATCGGCGGAAGCGCCGATCTTGCCCCTTCCAACAAGACGGTCATCGAGGGCGCCGAGGATTTTCAGAAGCCCGCCTACGGCGGCAGGAACATCCGTTTCGGGGTTCGGGAGCACGCCATGGGAGGGATTCTAAACGGCATGGCGCTGCACGGCGGCATCCGGCCCTACGGCGGAACTTTTTTGGTCTTTGCCGACTACATGAGACCGGCTATCCGGTTGGCGGCATTGATGAAGCTGCCGGTGGTCTACGTGTTCACCCACGACAGCATTGCCGTGGGTGAAGACGGCCCGACCCACCAGCCGGTGGAGCATTTGGCCTCGCTGAGGGCGATCACGGGGCTGACGGTGATCCGGCCCGCCGATGCGAACGAAACCGTTCAGGCATGGCGGTTGGCCCTGATGAACGGGAACGGGCCCACCGCCCTGATTCTAAGTCGGCAGAAGCTGCCGGTCCTGCCCGATGCGGCGCGGTCGGCGGCCCGACTCGATCGCGGTGCGTACATCGTTTCCGATGGCCCGGACCAACCGGAACTGATCCTGATCGCCTCCGGATCGGAGGTGGCCCTGGCCATGGCGGCGGCCGATCGCCTGCGTATAGAGAAGATTGCCGTAAGGGTTGTCAACCTGCCGTGTTGGGAGCTGTTTGAAAAGGCCGGTGCCGAATACCGCGAAAAGGTCCTGCCGGCCAAGGTCCGAGCGCGGCTTGCGGTGGAGGCCGGAGTGCCGATGGGCTGGGAGCGATACGTGGGCGACCGGGGCGGGGTCGTCGCCATGACCGGCTTCGGGGCCTCCGCCCCGGGCGGGACGGTAATGGAGCGTTTCGGCTTTACGGTGGAAAATGTCTGCGCCCGGGCCAGGAGCCTGCTCAATCGTTGAGCCGCTATCGGAAAGAACTGAACCGCAAAGGCGCCCATCGCGCGAAGAACGGCGGGTTGTTCGGAAAAATCCTCTTTGCGGCCTTTGCGCCCCGGCGGTTTCATGCTTTTCCAGGGAGGCCATGGTGAACC
This sequence comes from Desulfobacterales bacterium, assembly GCA_050115795.1. Classification (GTDB taxonomy): domain Bacteria; phylum Desulfobacterota; class Desulfobacteria; order Desulfobacterales; family CAFBRK01; genus JAIPEL01. Next base: position 3,412 of record JASFPT010000111.1, on the reverse strand, counting down.
GACCGTGCGGCCGGGCCCGAACCCGAAAGGGACTGCGATGTCCCTCTGGAGAAAACCATGGATTTCAAGTTCTTGCTGACCACCTTCGGCATGGTGTTTTTGGCCGAACTCGGGGACAAGACGCAACTGGCCACCTTCTGTCTTTCCGCGGATTGCGCCTCCTCCAAGTGGTCCGTCTTCATCGGTTCGGCGGCAGCCCTGGTGCTTAGTTCGGCCATCGCCGTGGTTTTCGGCGATGCCGTGGCTCGCTGGATTCCGCCCAGTTATATCCGCCTCGGTGCGGGGCTTTTTTTCGTGGTCGTCGGTTTCTGGATGTTGATTGCGGCCGCCCGGACCGTGGTCAATCTGTAGCGCTGACGGTCTGCTCCGAAGGAAGGGGGCTCCAATTTTTGGAGGGCCGGGCTACACGTTTGGATGCGCCCGGTCATCCGGTGGCGACTCTCCCCTCAGGTTTTCAAGGCCGAACAATCCGCATTTCATGCCCTTCTGATTCAACCATCCGTTTCTATCGAGAAAATTGCCTCAGCCGGTCGAGTGCACGGCTTCTTTCCTGCCAGGCACACCTTTTGCAAATTCCGATCGTGTTTTCACCAAGCCGAAAGGGAGCCGTTTATGAATTTTCGATGCCCTCATTGCAAATCCCCTCGACGCGCAGAGGATCCCTGCGCCGCCCATCTTCGCATGGTCGCCACCCGATGTCCGTGCTGCGGCAACAGCATCGATATGGGATCCTTGCCGTCGTCCCCCAAGGTCTGCGAGCCGGCCGCTGCCTTCACGCGGTGCGCCATTCTTTCAGCCAAAAAACGGTTGCGCCTTTTTGACGTTGCCCGCAGACCCCAACCGGAGCCCGAGCCGATCTCCTGACCGTGCCGCTTTTGTCGGTTCCGGTTAGCGGTCGATAATCTGAAGGATTTCTCTGGAAGTGTATTCGCCGACATCGGCCAGGGCGTCGGTGGTCAGGTGCCGGGCTGCGTTTGCCGAGTACAGGCAGCTGACCGATGCCGGAAAATCGTCGTCAGCCCGGTAAAAGACATAGCAAAGGGCGATTTTGGGAAGCGGGTAAAGCAGAAAGGAGACGTCTCCGGCGATCTGCGGCGGGACCGCGCCTCCGCCGATGGTTTTGACGATCGATTCGGCACAGTCACAGATTCGATCCACCCGCGGAACCAGAACCTGCTGGGTTCGGGTGACAAAGGCACCGGCGTATGGCATGCTGTCGGGAAGCTCTTTGAAGCTCACGAGCGGCTCGACGGTGCACGGTTCGCTCTTTGCGTGAAGCGCGTACAAAGAGATCAAAATGCCGAGCACGCCGGTTTCGGGACGACCCTGCAGGCGGATCTCATCTGCAGACAACGTGCAGGGTCGGCCGAAGGCGGGGAAATGATACCGGTCATTATCCCGGCGGGCGCCGAGCCGTCGGTCCAAATCGCCGGGCGGGTTTTCAAACAGTCGGCCGAGGTTGTCGGCGACAATTTTGGCGTAGTTTCCGTCTGCTGCCATCATTGCCCCAGCAGTTGGCGGATTTCAGCTGTAACCTGGCCGGCATCGGCCGACTCCAGGACCGCCAGGATCGATCGGAGAACCTCCCTGACGACAGCCGTCTTGGGCCGCGGGGAGGCCAGCTGGGCGTCGATCGTCTTAACATCGGCGATCAGTTCCGCTGCCGGTTCGAACCCGAGCCCCAGGGTTTCGGAACGGGACTTGATCCCCGACACGATCCGATCAACAGCCTGGATGCCCGGGTCTTCGAGCACCGGCTCAAAACCCAACTGAAAACCGGTGTCATCGGCCTCTTGCCCGCCGAGCCCCAATTGGTTCGCTTCCTCGACACCCCTGTCGGAGATGGCGATTCCGCCCGAGAGGGTTCGAACTTCCACCAGCCCCCAGCCGATCAATTCTTCTCCGGCGGCGCCGGCCTCATCCCGGCTCAGGCCGACCGATTCGCCCAACTCGAACATCGATACGGTTGCGGCCGTGTCGCCGCTGGTTCGGTGAAACAGTTCGGTGAACAGCCTCATTTCGTTTTCGCTCAGATCAGCCATGATCCGTGGATTCCTTTCAACCGGCAGTTGACAGCGCCGGCTCAGCGGGTTTCGTTTTCCAGACGCCGGATGCCGTATCGCATCGGCAGAAGGAATGCAAGCAGGCAAAGAACGGCCGCCAGGGCAAAGGCGGTCAGGATCCAGGCCCACTGCGGGACGGTCAGGGCCTGCCCGCGGAAGTGGGACATGAAAATCGTGTACACAGGGCCAGACTCCAGGACAAGAACCGATACGATGAAAAACGAAGAGACGATCATGAACAGGAGACCGCCGAAACTGGTCACCGATTGGATCGGATTTTCAGAGGAAAAGTCGGGGTAAGCGGCGCCGAAGCCGATGCCCATGGCAATCACGCCGGGAACCAAAAACAATACATTGACGGTGGAAAGAACCATCATAAAGGGGGTGACCCGGAGCAGAAGGTTTGTAGAGACGATCAAAATTTCGGCCAGCAGGAAAAGCGGCAAAAAGTAGATGACAAATTTTGTCCACAAAAAGCGTTTCAGGGAGACCGGTGCCGTCCGGATCAGCCAGAACGCCTCGCGCTCCATGCTGACGGCGGGGTAGGCGAACCGGGCCGTCAGGGCCGACAGCACAAAGGTGGCCAGCCCCATGTTCAGAAAAGCGAGCAGGTTCTGGAGGTAGACCGTTTTGATCGGGGAGCGCTCCAGGGGAAGGACCTTGAAATTGTAGACGTAGATGACGATCAGCGCCCCGATCAGAAACAACTGCGTCCACTGGGTCTGGTCCCGGAAAAAAGACCGGATCTCCTTTGCGGCAAGGGCCCCGGAAGGGCCTCTGAACAAGACAAACCGTCCCCCGGCTGCAGCCGACGAGCGTTTGAACAGGCGCGCCGGGGCGGTCTGGGTCTTGGAGACGCCCTTGAAATAGACCCCGTGTGCAACCACCACCATCACGCAGACCAGCAGGCCAGCACAGCTGAGGCCCAGCGCGTCGTGAAAGATACCCGTCAGGGGGCGGCCGGAAAGAACGGCCTGAAAACTGTCCAGCGCCCAGGTGCTCGGTAGATAAAACGGCGCCGGAGACCGAAGCGCCCGGAGATAGACCAGGGTGGTTTCGAAAAACTCCGGGTCCACGAGCCGCTCGGGCCGGATGAGGCGAAACGCGAAAAACAGAATGAGAAAGAATGTCAACGTCAGAAAGACGAAGATTGTCCGAATCCGGGATGCCGGGACGACCATGACGGCGGCCATTACCAGCAGTGCGCTGACGGCCGATGCGATCACCGACATCGAGAAAAGGTTGATCAGGATGTTTAGATAAAAGAACGGTCCGGCCCGAAAGACGATACCATAGGCGATGAAGACCGGAAGCGCATATATTCCCACAATCCAGGCGCTGTCTACGGT
>JASFPT010000110.1:0-11856 GCA_050115795.1 Desulfobacterales bacterium | reverse complement strand
CGTCCGGGCCCACCACCATCGGGTCCCGAATGATGAGATCGTTGAGCGTGACGTCTCCGATCATGGAGGGCAGCAGCCCCGCTTTCAGATCGGCCAGGGTGATAAAGCCTCTCAGGATTTGGCGTTCGTCGGTGACCGGCAGGTGGCGGATGGAGTTGATTTTCATCGTTTCGATCGCCTCCTGAATCGAGTCTCTTTCCGATATGGTGATCGGCTCGGGAATCATCAGGTCGCAGACTTTCATCGGGCACCTCCGGAAAGCAGAAAACACCCCATAGGATACGACATGCCGGGCGACAGACGGGGGCAGGGGTCGCGACGGGTGGATGGAAAAGAGTCAGCGCACGGGAACCAGACACGGCTGTCAGCACAACGGCCCACTGAATTCCGTATATCAGAGCCCCTGCGGATTCTCAACAAAAGAACCGTGGATCGGAATTCGCAGCGCGGGCGGACGCGCGACTGCGCCTGTCAAAGGAGAGGGGCTGACGAGGGGGTTGCCGTGCAATTCGAAAGCGCTAGGCGTCATCGAAGACTCCCTGACGCCGAAAGCAAACGCCCGAAACCGGATGAACAATGCAACGAAGCCGCCATAGGAAGAGCGTGTCAGCGCTCTTCGGGCTGGTAACTGCACAAAGGCTCTTCGGCCATATAGTTGCCGGTCGCCTCGTATGCCCGGGCCCGGCAGCCGCCGCAGACCCGCTTGTACTGGCATGCGCCGCACTTGCCCTCCAGCGCGGCAAAGTTTCTCAGATCCCTGAAAACGTTCGAATTCTCCCAGATTTGATGAAACGGCGTCTGGGTGACATCGCCGCAGCTGACATCGAGAAAGCCGCAGGGCTGGACGATTCCGGTGTGGGAGATGAAGCAGAATCCGGTGCCGCCCAGACACCCGCGGGTGACAGCGTCCAGGCCGTGGGTCTGGAATGTGACCTTCTTGCCCTCCTGGTGGGCCCGCTGGCGCAGAATCCGATAGTAATGCGGCGCGCAGGTGGCCTTGAGCTGCATTTTGGTCTTGTCCCGCTGGTCGTAAAACCAGTTCAAGGTCTTTTCGTACTGTTCGGCGGTGATTTCCTGGTCGACGATGTATTTGCCGCGCCCGGTGGGAACCAGCAGGAAAATGTGATGGGCCACTGCGCCGAGGTTCTCGGCCAGATGGTGGATCTGTTCGATCTCTTTCAGATTGGCCTGGGTGATGGTGGTGTTGATCTGAAACTCGATGCCTGCCGCCTTGGCATGTTCGATGCCCCGCAGCGCGCCTTCAAAGGCCCCCTTCACCTGCCGGAAGCGGTCGTGACGCTCGGCCGTGGCACCGTCGAGGCTGATGCTGATCCGCTGGATGCCCGCGTCGGCCATCTTTTTTGCCTTCTCTGCGGTGACCAGGGTACCGTTGGGGGCCATCACCATCCGCAGGGCCTTTTCGGTCCCGTAAGAGGCGATGGTGAAAATGTCTTCGCGGAGCAGGGGTTCTCCGCCGGTTAAAATGACGATCGGGTTTCCCGTCATTGCGATCTCATCGAGCAGCTTCAATGCCGCGTCTGTGTCGAGCTCGCCGGTGTAGGGGCCGCAGGTCGCCGCCGCCCGGCAGTGGACACAGGAGAGGTTGCAGTTGCGGGTGACTTCCCAGGCAACCAGGCGCAACGCGAAGGGATCGGGTTTCTCGGAGGTATGAGGGTGCATGGGATTCCTTTGTCTATGATGTCACGATTCAGAAGGCATGGCGCCTTGCGCCGCTGGGAAGCTGGAAGGCCGGAAAGCCTGGATGCTCAAAAACCTGCCAAGCCGCTTTTGGATCAGCTTTTACGTGTTGTTAAAAAAAATCGGGATGGCAAGAGGCCGGTAAACGCTGTTTGCCTCTTGATCCCAGTCTTTTGCAGTATTTGCTTCCCAGCTTCCCAGCCTCCCGGCCGGGCGCGCTATTGCCCCATGGCCTTGGCCGCTTCGATGGCAAAGTAGGTCAGGATCATGTCCGCTCCGGCACGTTTGATGGCCGTCAGGGTCTCCATCATCACCTTGGAACCGTCGAGCCAGCCCATCTGCGCTGCCGCCTTGATCATGGCGTATTCTCCGGAGACGTTGTAGGCGGCCACCGGCAGGTCGTATTCCTGTCGGATGCGGTGGATGACGTCCAGGTAGGCCAGTGCCGGCTTGACCATGACGATGTCTGCCCCTTCCTCCACGTCGAGGGCGACCTCGCGGATCGCCTCCTCGGCGTTTGCCGGATCCATCTGATAGGTCCGGCGGTCGCCGAACTTGGGGGCGGAGTCGGCCGCCTCCCGGAAGGGCCCGTAGTAGGCCGAACAGTATTTGGCGGCATAGGACATGATCGGAACCTCCACAAAGCCGCCTTCGTCCAAGGCCTCCCGGATCTCGGCCACCCGCCCGTCCATCATGTCCGAAGGGGCGACCATGTCGGCCCCGGCTTCGGCGTGGGAGACGGCGGTTCTCGCCAGAAGATCCAGGGTGGCGTCGTTGTCGATCCGCTGACCGTCGACCATGCCGCAGTGGCCGTGATCCGTGTATTGGCACAAACAGACGTCGGTGATCACCGCCAGTTCCGGTAGCGCGTCCTTAACGGCCTTTACCGCGCGCTGCACGGTGCCGTCCTTTGCATAGGCGCCGGTTCCGAGCGGGTCCTTTTTTTCAGGTATGCCGAAGAGGATGACCGCTGGAACACCAAGGCCGACGGCCTCCCTGCAAACCTTCACCAGATGGTCGGAGGAAAGATGGAACTGACCGGGCAGGGAGGGAATCGGCTCTTTGACGCCCCGTCCTCCCACGGCAAACAGCGGCAGGATCAGATCGTCGGTGGTCACAATCGTCTCTCGGATCATTCGCCGGAAAGATTCGCTCTGTCGCATCCGTCTCGGACGATAGTCGGGGAATTGCATGTCGTCTCCGTGCTGGAAAGTTATCAGAGTTTGGGCGGGTCCCGCCTGTCCGTCAGCTATTGGTTAAACAAAACACTTCAGCCGCCCGCTCCGCTCAAGGGCGCAAAGGAATAGCGATTTGCGACATCGGGTGCCCGGCTCCGCCGGCCTGCGATCCCGCAAATGATTTGGCCTTTTAACGATCGGCCCATTGGAACGCCGAGATGACCTTTTTCTATGCGTTCCTCGAAAGCCGAGGCCCCAGCCTGCCGCAGGCATGGGCTATTTGGCCGAATTGCGAGCCGGGGGCAGTTTCCCCGGCGACCCAATTCGGTCAAAAATCTTGGCGCCCTTGGCGAGCTTTGCGGTTCAATCTTTTTAAGGGGTATTGTCACGCCAGGGCGATCCCGATTTCCTCGTCGGTCAGGTAGCAGGCCGGATCCGGCGCCCAGGGATCGCCGGTGATCGCTTCGGCCCGCACCCGGAAGTTGCCGGCGCAGACATCGAGCCACTGACAGTCGGCACAGCGCCCCTTCACATACTGCTTTTTGTCCTTGAGGCCGGCCATCAGCGGGTCGGAGGTGTCGGTCCAGATTTCGGAAAATGGCCGCTGGCGAATGTTTCCGAAGCTGTAGTGGCGCCAGAACTGATCCGGATGGACGTCTCCATTCCATGAAATGCAGCCGATCCCACGCCCCGTGTTGTTTCCCTCGTTCATCTGAAGCAGCTCGTAGACTTCTTTTGCGCGTTCCGGATCCTCTTTGAGCAAACGCAAATAGACGTAAGGGCCGTCGGCGTGGTTGTCGACCGTGAGGACTTCCTTGGTTATTCCCCGGTCGTGAAGGTCGCGCGTTCGGTCGATGATCAGATCCACCGCCTTTCGGGTTTCTTCGTGGCTCAGGTCCTCGTCGACCAGGGAAGAACCCCTTCCGGCATAGACCAGATGATAGAAGCAAACCCGCGGGATCTCCTTTTCCTCGAGTAGGTCGAAAATTCCGGGGATTTCACCCACATTCGCCTTGCTGATGGTAAACCGCAGTCCCACCTTGATGCCCGCGGCCTTGCAGTTTTCGATCCCTTCCATGGCTTTGGCAAATGCACCCTTCACACCGCGAAAGCGGTCGTTTACTTCCCGCATGCCGTCCAGGCTGATGCCCACGTAGGAAAGGCCGATCTCCTTGAGCGTCTTGGCCATACCCGGCGTGATCAGGGTCCCGTTGGTGGAGATGACCGCCCGCATTCCTTTGGAGACGGCGTAGGCCGCCAGATCCGGCAGGTCTTTTCTCACAAGGGGCTCTCCGCCGGAGAACAGGATCACCGGTACGCCAAAGTCGGCCAGATCGTCGATCAGGACTCGACCCTCTTCGGTGGAAAGCTCATCGGTTGTCGACTCGTCGGTGGCGTGCGCATAGCAGTGAACGCACTTTAGATTGCAACGCCGGGTCACGTTCCAGACGACCACCGGCCGCTTGTCCTTGGAAAACTGCAGCAAATGGGAGGGAAGGCTGGCGGACATCCGGCCGTAGCGCAGCGCATCGGAGGGCTCCACCGTACCGCAATACAGTTTCGATATCCCGATCATCGTTACCAATCTTTCCGGCAAAAGACGGGCTGTCCGATACGGCTATCGGTCGGCCGAGCCGGGCAGCTTCGTCAAATCCTTTTTGATGAGGTTGCTGATAAATGTCTCCGGGTTGCAGAGCGCCTCCCGGCTGATGAAGAACCGGCTGCGGCCGGTCTTGTCCCGGATCAGTTTCAGCCCGTATTCGAAGTCGGCGGAAAGCCGCTGGCCGAAGGCCGCCATGCTCAGGTCGCCTTGAATCAACTGCTCCAGGATGTAGTCTACGGCGTCGTCCTCCAGGATGATGTTGATGTCATGCTTTTTGTAGAACTTCAGTTCCAAGGACTTGACCTCGTCGTAGAGGCCCTTGACCTTGCGCACGACCTGGCCGATGTCCAGCACGTTGCGGGAATAGAACTCGGCAATGGCCGTGATCCGGGATTCGGTCAGGGTGAGGCCGAAGCGCTCGCAGAAATTCTTCTCATTTTGCCGCATGTAATCGGTCACGTAACGCTTCTCTTCATCGGCAAGGCGTGCAAAATCGGCGGCCACCTGCTTCCGGTTACCGGATTCGAGGAGGTATTCCATGTACGAATCGGGCTGTTCAACCGCTGCCCGGGTCACCGGGAACAGGGAGAGATCGGTGGAGGGCAGGTGTTTTTCAAAGGCCAGCAGTGCCCGTTCGACGGCACTGACAAGGCCCCGAGCCCCCGTATTTTCACTAAATGCGTGGGTTGCCAGAAGACGAAGCGCCTCCTCGGAGAGCTTGATCTCGATACCGTAGGCGGCAAAATCGAGCTTTTTACCGAGAATGATCGGATTGTTCGGATTCCTGAGAATTTCAAAAAGGTCTTCTTCGCCAAGCTGTTCGAACACGGCGCGCACGGGCAGTCTGCCCACAAACTCGGATTCGAATCCGAAGGCGATAAAGTCCTCGGAGCGGGCGTGCTGCAGGATGTCCTGATCGTGATCGGCTCGGCGGATGTCAGCGCCGAAACCGATTCCCTGCTTGCTCATCCGTTTTTTGATGATGGGAACCAGCTCCGTAAAAGCGCCGCTGACGATAAACAAGATGTTCCGGGTGTTGATGGTCCCCTTGTCCCGCTCTCCGGTTTTTCGAAACCGTTCGATCTCCTGGATCATGGTGATCGGGTCGTGGGGGACCTTCAGCTCCACCTCAGTCTCCTCCAGCGGCTTGAGCAGCGCCCGCTGAACGCCGGTGCGGGACACGTCTGCCCCGATAATGTTGTGGCTGGAGGCGATCTTGTCGATTTCGTCGATGTAGATGATTCCGTACTGGGCCCGCTGCAGGTCGCCGTCGGACTCCCGAACCAGATCCCGGACGAGGTCCTCCACATCGCCGCCCACGTAGCCGGTTTCGCTGAACTTGGTGGCGTCTCCCTTGACAAAGGGAACCCCGATTCGGTTGGCGATCAGCCGGATCATGTAGGTTTTGCCAACGCCGGTCGGTCCGATCATCAGCACATTGTTCTTGATCCGGCCGACCATCCCCGGCAAAGCCTCCGGGCCGTCTCCGGCGTGTTGAATCCGGTTGAAATGGGTGCAGATCTTGGTGGCAAGGATGGCCTTGGCCCGGTCCTGACGGACGATATACCGGTCCAGGTAGGCGATCAGCTCCTCCGGTTTCAGGTCGAACCGCGTCTTGCCGCCGGCTTTCAAACTATTCTTTTCGGATTCAGCCGGCATCGGCTCGGCCATGACCACCGGCGACACGACTTTGACATTGTCACCAAACTTTTTGGCGAGAAACTCGGAGATCTCTTTTTCGAGTTCCTTCGGGTTGGGGATCTTTTCATCGTAAATGCTCATAGCACTTGACTATAACCACATCCCCTTGCCTTTGCAAGAAGACCGGGACCCGGCCGGCATCTGCGATCCATCGTCTGTCGGCCTTGGGGGGGGTTGTCTTGATTTGCCCCCGGGAGGGTGCTATTTTAATCGGATACAGGCCTTCGGCCCTGAGGTTTTCCTGTCTTTTTCCCGGACCGGCACTGCCGCCGGTTGGCAACTTCTAACGGTAATCCCGGAGTTTCAATCATGAAAGCGCTCAAATGGGTCGGCATTTGCGTCGGCATCCTGATCGTTCTGCTGGTTGCCGCATTGTTGATCATTCCGCTGTTCGTGGACCTCAACACCTACAAACCGGAGATCGAACAGCGGGTGGCCGCGGCCACCGGCCGGTCTTTTTCCATCGGCGGCGATATCGACCTTTCCCTATTTCCCTGGGCGGGTGTTGCACTTTCCGACATCCATCTGGGAAACCCAACGGGATTCAAAGAAAAGGAGATGGCCAGCCTGGATCGATTCGAAGTCCGGGTAAAATTGCTGCCGCTGATTTCCCGAAGTATCCAGGTCCAGAAATTCGTGGTGGAGCAGCCCCGGATCGTCCTGATCCGTGAAAAGGACGGACGGGCGAATTGGGAGGGCTTTGGCGGCGGTCCCGGGAAGAAAGAAAGCGTGCCGGCCGAAGGCGCAGCGCCAAAGGCCCCGGGCGCCGACAGCGGTCTTCCCGTCGAACAGTTGGCCGTGGGAGAGTTTTCCGTCACCGGCGGCTCTCTGCGGTACATGGACTTGAAGAAAGGCACCGAAAACGAGATCGCCGATCTGACCCTCCGACTCACCGATGTCTCTTTGGACCGTGCCGTACCGCTTCTTTTTTCAGCGAAGGTGGACGGCAGGCCGATTTCCCTGGAAGGAAGGGTCGGACCGCTGGGACGTCAGCCCGGCAAAGGGGCCTTGGATTTCGATCTGGTGGCAAAGGCCCTTTCCCTGGTGGAGGTGGCCCTCAAGGGCCGGGTGATCGATGCGGCCACCGAGCCGCGTTTCGACCTGTCGGTGAACCTTTCTCCGTTTTCTCCGCGAAAGCTGGCCGAAGCCTTAGGGCAGCCGGTTCCCGTTCAAACAAAAGACCCCGACGTCTTGAAGAAAATCTCCTTGAAAACCCGCATCCAGGGCAGTCCCCGCTCGGTCACCCTTTCAGACGGGGTCCTGGTTTTGGATGAATCGACCGCCGCTTTCAGCGCTGCGGCTTCGGAGTTCGAAAAGCCCAAGGTCTCTTTTGACATGACCCTCGACCGAATCGACCTGGACCGGTACCTGCCCCCCGAAAAAGAGCCGGATCAGGAGGAAAAACCTGCCAGACCCGAGAAGGGAAAAGCGGAGAAACCCGACTACGGGCCGCTGCGAACGCTCGTTCTCAATGGTTCGGCTCGGGTCGGCGAGCTGAAGGCGGCCGGGCTGAAAATGAAGGACATTCGCGTGACCGTATCGGCGAAGGACGGTGTGGTCCGTGCAGATCCGCTGGCCCTGGCGATGTACGGCGGAGACGTTGCCGCCGGGCTTACCCTGGATGTTCGCACCGATCGGCCCGCGACGGATCTCAAGCTCGATGTGGAACGGGTCGCCGTCAACCCCCTGCTGAACGATCTGCTGAAAAAGGATTTTCTGGAGGGTCTCACCAGCGCCAAGGTCGGTCTTTCCTTTGCAGGCGACAGCGCCGAAAGCGTGCTCAAGACGCTGGCCGGAAGCGGAGAGCTTCTGTTCCGGGACGGCGCCGTCAAGGGAGTGGATCTGGCCGGCATGGCGCGAAATGTCAAGGCCGCATTCGGCATGGCCCAAGCCGGGGGTGAAAAACCGCGGACCGACTTTACGGAGCTGGTCGTTCCATTTTCTGTGAAAAACGGGGTGGCCAGCACTCCCGGCACCGTCCTCAAGTCGCCTTTTGTCCGCCTCAACGCTGCCGGTTCGGCCGACCTGGTCAACAAGGCGCTCGATATCCGGGTGGATCCCAAGCTGGTGGGGACCATCAAGGGTCAGGGCGACGCCGAAAATCGCTCCGGGCTTATGGTGCCGATCGCCGTCAGCGGCAGTTTCTCTTCTCCACGCTTCGCTCCCGACCTGGAGGGGACCGTCAAAAAGAAGGTGGAGGAACTGACCTCTCCGGAAGGCCTTCAGCAGCTTTTGCCTTCCGGCAAGCAAGAAGAGGGAAAGGACGCGACAAAAGGTTCGCTTCAGAATCTGATCAAGGATCTGCCCTTCGGGGGAAAAAACTGACCATGGATCATCACATCGCCCTGATCGGTGGCGGCCCCCGGGGGACCTACTGCCTTCGCCGTCTCACGCTTAGCCTCCGGGAAAACCCCCTGAGACATCCGGTCTCCATCCACGTCATCGAAAAGTCGGGTAAATTCGGTGGCGGCGGCGTCCATTCCCCGACCCAACCCGGCTATCTGCTGCTGAACACCATCGGCAGCCAGATCACGGCATTTGCCGACGAGGATCACGAGGCCCGGGCGTCTGCGGCCCGAAAAACCCTCCACGGCTATCTGGTCGACCGGGGGGTTTCCATCGGACCCAACGATTATCCTTCCCGGGCTCAACACGGGCAGTACCTGGCGGCCATGTTCGATTGGATCGAGGCGCAATGTCCGCCAAAGGTGCGCATCGTCCGGCATCCCCTGCAGGCCGTGGACATCGAGCCCGGTCAAGACGGAACCCAGCGGATTTGGCTCGAAGGCGGTTCCTATGTGGATGCCCATGAAATTCTGCTGCTCACCGGGCATGCGAAAAACCGGATCGCCCCCGGCTCGCCGGCGGAAAGCTGGTCGCGCTTTGCCGAAAGGCAGCAGAACAAGGGTCGCAACGTCAGCTACCTCCATCTGGTTTACCCGATATCCGAAAAAACCGCCTATATCCGGCCGGGAGAGCCGGTCTATGTGATTGGCATGGGTCTGACTGCGGTCGACGTGATCAAGACCTTTACCTACGGCAGGGGCGGGCGCTTCGAAAAACACCGGTACCGGCCCAGCGGCAACGAGCCCCTTGTCATTCTCGGTTCCCGGTTGGGGCTGCCCTATTCGGCACGGGGCCGCAACCAGAAGGACAGCCAGTACAAGGGGCGAATCTTCACCCGGGAGGCGGTGGACGCCATCCGATCCCGTCACCCGAAGGTCGATTTCGAAAAGGATCTGCTTCCGCTGATGGTCCGGGAGATGGAATTCGTCTACTACAGCACGCTGGTCGGCCCCGAGTTCGGGGAAGCCTGGATCGGGGCGGCGGACGAGGCATCCCGGGCCCGGCTCGTCGAAGAAAAGGTGCCGCCGGAAAGGCGCTTTTCCTGGGAAGCGATGGCAAGGCCCCTTGCCGGAGTGGAGCAGCGCGCCCGTTCCGGTGCGCCCTGGTTCGACTCATTGGAGGCTTACATCCGCTTCGTTTTCGATTTCATGGCGCGGGACATCCACGAGGCGGAGATGGGCAACATGGCCAGCCCCCTGAAAAACGCGGTGGATTCTGTGCTGCGCGACCTTCGGGACCACCTGCGGCTGGCGGTCGACGGAGGCGGACTCTACGCCCGATCCCACCGATACCTGGACCGCGAGTTCAACCGGATCAACAACCGGGTGGCCGTGGGGCCGCCGGTAACGAGCACCCGGGAGATGCTTCTATTGGCCGAGGCCGGGCTGCTCTCTTTCTCCGGCCCCTCCCCGCGGCTGCTCATGGACGATGAAGCCGGCTGTTTCTTCGTGGAAAGCGACCAGGTGGGTGGCTCCCGGCGGGCGGTCAACCATGTACTCAACGGACGGATTCACGGGGTCGACAACCGAAACGACACTTCCCCGCTGATCCGAAGCTTGTATCGACGCGGCCTGATTCGCAATTTCGTCAACGAGGACGAAACCGGCCGCTACGAGCTGGGCGGACTCGACGTGGACGACGGATTTCACCTGATCGGAACCGACGGCCGACCCCATCCGCACCTGTGCGCCCTGGGGATCCCGCTGGAGGGAAAATTCTGGTTCAACGCCGCCGATGCGCGGCCCGATGTCAACTCCAATGCAATCGGGCAATTGAGCCGCTGGGCGGCGGGCGCCGTCGGCCGGCTGAAACAACGGGAAGCGGGCTGAAGCAGCCGGGCTGCCGGATTTCGACGCCGTCGTTTTCAGCCCCGCAGACGGAGTAGACGATGCCAGATTATGACGTGATCGTTGTCGGTTCTGGAACCGCCGGTCAGACCGCCGCCCACCTGCTCGGCGAAGAAGGGCTCAAGGTGGCCCTAGTGGAGAAAAGCGACCGACCCGGCGGGGTCTGCGCCCTGGCCGGATGCCAGGCGAAAAAGTGGTTCTACGAAATCACCGAGACCGTCGCCCGGGCCCGCCACCTGGAAGGAAAGGGAATTGCACGCCCTCCGGCAACCGACTGGGGGGCGATCCTGGCGGAAAAAAACGCGTTTACCGGAAAAATTCCCGCCGCCACGGTCAAATCCCTCCAGGGCGCCGGGATCGATTTTATCCCAGGCAGCGCCCGCTTTACGGGCGACCGCACCCTGAAGGCCGGGGGAAAGCCGGTTTCGGGCCGATACGTAGTGCTGGCCACCGGCGCCCGGCCAAGGCCCCTTTCCTTTTCAGGAAGCGAGCACCTGACCACCAGCAAAGAGTTTCTCGAACTGGAGAGTCTTCCGGAGAAAATCGTTTTTATCGGGGGAGGGTTTATCTCGTTTGAGTTCGCTCATTTTGCCGCCCGTCTCGGGCCGGAGAATCGCAGCATCCGGATTCTGGAAGTCAGCGACCGACCGCTGGCACCGTTCGATGGGGAGATGGTATCGCTGCTGGTGGGGGCCTCTGCCGAAGAGGGAATCGAACTGGCGACCGGAGTTGAGATCGAGTCGGTCGAAAAAACGGCCTCGGGGTTTACGGTGCATTGCACCTCCGGGGCGGATCACGAGGCCGATCTGGTGGTGCACGGCGCCGGCCGGGTCGCCGACCTCAGCGGCCTGGATCTGGATGCTGCCGGCATTGAAACGGATAAAAGCGGAATCGCCGTCGACTCTTCCATGCGAACCAGCAATCCCGGTGTCTTTGCCGTGGGCGATTGCGCCGCCAGTCTGCAGCTCGCGCGGGTGGCGGATTTCGAAGCCCGGGTGGCGGCCGAAAACATCCTGGCGGAAGAAGGACGCGGGACGTCTTCCACGATCGATTACGCGGCCGCACCGGCCCTGCTCTTTACCTACCCCCAGCTCGGCATGATCGGACAGACCGAGGACGCGCTGCAGCGCGAGGGAGTCCAATACTGGAAGAGCTTTGGCAAAAACCTTTCCTGGCCCACCTACCGGCGTGTCGGCCTGCGGCATGCGGCCTACAAGATCCTGGTCGACGACGCCAATCGAATCGTCGGGGCCCATATCCTGTCGGACAATGCGGCCGGTCTGATCCACACCCTTCGCATGGCCATGGTGAGCGGCATGACCGCCGACCGACTGCATCGGCACAGCATCCTGTCGCCGTACCCCAGCCGCGAAAGCGATCTGATCTATATGCTTTCGCCGTTTCTGGATTGATTGGAAGAGCGGCGGCAAAAATGGAATTCCCCTCTGCCGGCCGCCGCTTCCGGATTTGACCTGTAAAAAAG
>JASFPT010000109.1:0-11894 GCA_050115795.1 Desulfobacterales bacterium | reverse complement strand
GATGAATCGCGCTTCGCGCGAAAAACGAAAAGCCGTTTTCCGGTTTCGAAACTTCGTTGGATGCCGAGCTTTTTGTAGGGCACGACCTCCGTGTCGTGCCGTCGTGAGCGGCACGGAGGCCATTCGACTTTGCTCATGACAAGCCGTTCACTACAGGACAGCGGCGTTTCGAAGCATGCTGTTTGATCAAAAAACTCCTGTCTCAAGCAGCAGCGGGGCTGGCCCCTGACGTCGTTCTTCCGGGTCCTGAGTTCTTTATTTATCTTTTTGGAGGAGGACAAATGGCAGAGATCCAAAAAATCGCCGTGATCGGCGCCGGCAACATGGGTTCCGGCATCGCCCAGAAAATCGCCCAGGAAGGACTCGAGGTGGTGATGGTCGACATCAAGGACGAGTTCGTCCAGCGCGGGCAGAACACGATCAAGAAGCTCCTGGGCGAGGGGGTGGAGCGGAAAATCTTCACCCCCGAGCAGGTGGAAAAGATCCTCGGCCGGATCCACGCCACCACGGACATGAACGCAGTGGCCGATGCCGACCTGGTCATCGAGGCCGTGTTCGAAGACAAGCAGGTCAAGGCAGATCTGTTCAAACGCCTGGATCGGATCTGCGAAGAGAAGACGATCCTGGCCACCAACACCTCCAGCTTCTACGTCGGCGACTTTGCGGGGCTCACCTCCCGTCCGGACCGGTTCATCGGGCTGCACTACTTCTACCACCCGGCGAAAAACCGCCTGCTGGAGATCATCCCCCACAAGGGGACCAGCGCCGAGACCCTCGAAAAGTCGGTACTGGCCGCCAAGCTTCACAGCAAGACCGCCATCGTCGTCAAGGACGCCCCGGGGTTTGCCGTCAACCGCTTCTTCGTTCCGTTTCTCAACGAGGCCGCCCGCCTGCTTGAGGAAAACGTGGCCGACATTCCGACCATCGAAGAAGGGGCCAAGCGGGCGTTCAAGATCGGGATGGGGCCCTTTCAGTTGATGAACGTCACCGGCATTCCGATCGCCGTTCATGCCGCCACGACCCTGGGAAACGAGCTCGGCCCCTTTTACGGGCCGGCCGAGATCCTCAAGGCCCAGATGGAGAAGAAGGAAAACTGGCCCCTGGAAGGCGACGTGGACGAGTCCAGGATCGATGCGGTGGTCGACCGGCTCTACGGCGTCTGCCTCGGGGTGGCCGGCGCCCTGGTCGATGAGGGGGTGGCCACCATCGAAGACACCGACCGGGGGGCCAAGATCGGCCTTCGATGGATCCAGGGACCCTTCGAGATCATGAACAAGATCGGCATCGAACGAACGTTCGCCGTGGTCCAGGCGATCGCCGACCGGTATCCGGACTTCAAACTTCCCCGGATCATCCAGAAGCAAAAGGAGCTGGGCGAACCCTTCTCCTTCAACTTCGTCGACCTGGAAGTGAAAGGCGAGATTGCCACCATCACCTTGAACCGGCCCGAGGCGATGAACGCCCTCAACGAGACCGTTTTCCTGCAGCTTGAGGAGCGGTTCACCGCTGCCCAGAAAAATCCGGCCGTCAGGGCCATCGTGTTTCAGGGGGCCGGAAAAGCGTTCGTCGCCGGCGCCGACATCCGCTATTTCGTTCAGAAAATCAAGGCGGGCCGCATTGAGGACATTGTCTCCTTCACCCGCAAGGGTCACGAACTGCTTCTCCGGATCGAGAACAGCGACAAGCTGACCATCGCGCTGCTCGACGGCCTCTCACTGGGCGGCGGAAGCGAACTCGCCCTGGCCTGTCAGGCGGTTGTCGCCACACCTGCCGGATCCATGGCCTTTCCGGAAACCGGCATCGGCATCTTTCCCGGCCTGGGCGGGATGCTCCGGTTCGCCCGGCAAGCCGGCCCGGCGCTTTCCAAATACGTCACCTTCACCGGGGCGGGGCTGTCGGCCGCCGATCTTGCCGAGCTGGGGATCGTCACGAAACTGGTCGAGCCGGGCGGGGTCGATGCCGCCATCGCGGAGCTGGCCGCCGCCGGCAAACCCGACAAGTACCGCGCCCGCCGGATTCCGGAGCGGTTCGAAAAACTGGCCGCGCTGTGCAGCCGCCAAAACGTGGACCGGTTGCTGGCCGGCCAAAAACCGGAGGGGGTGGACGAAAAACTGGCAGAAAAAACCCTGAAGATCGTCGGCTACAAGGCGCCGTTGGCCCTGAAACTGGCGGACGATATCATCGACGCCCAGCAGGGCAAACCGATGACGGACGCCGTGGAGATCGAGCTGGGCAAGCTTTCGGAGGTCTTTTCCTCCGAAGACGCCCTGGAGGGGCTGTCGTCGCTGGGACGGAAGCGGCCGGAGTTCAAAGGGAAATAAAAACCGAACGTCGAACGTTGAACGTTGAACGTCCAACATCGAATGAAGGAAAAAAGGCGAACGCCGAACGTCCAACGTCGAATCCGAACCAACAGCAGGCTTTTTTATTCGACGTTCGAAGTTGGACGTTCGATGTTCGACGTTCGGCTTTTTTTAAGTTCGACGTTCGTCTCTTGATGCTCAATGAGGGAACCCATTGCCGTCAGAACCTGCCCGAGACATTCAGGACCTTCCCGCCCTTTTGATCATCGACATGGTCAAGGACAATTTCGTCGCCGAACGGAACCTTCCCATCACCCCCTTGGCAAGGAAGATCATCGCGCCGATCAATCATCTGATCGGAGAGTTCCGGCGGCATCATTGGCCGGTGGTCTTTTCCACCGACGCATTTGATCGGGAAGATTTCATCTTCACCGGCCGCATGCCCCCCCACTCCCTGCGGGGAACACCGGGGGCGGAGGTCATCGAGGAGCTGGACCGCGGGGAAGAAGACCTGTGGCTGCCCAAGCCCCGGTTTTCAGCGTTCTTCGCCACGGGGCTGGAATCCTGGCTCCGGGATCGCCATGTCACCCTCTGCGCCGTGGCGGGAATCGCCACCCACTTCTGTGTCCTGACCACCGCCACCGACGCGCTCTGCCACGATTTCAAGGCCGTGCTTTTGTCGGACTGCACGGCGAGTTATTCGGAAAACATCCATGAGCAAACCCTCGGTCTTTATCGGAAAAATCCACTGTACCCGCTGTTTCAGGTGCTCTCTTCCAATGACTTCCTCGAGACTTTCGCCAGGGGCCGGAGCGGGTAAAGTTTTTCTTGACTCCAAAATGGCGTAGCTGTAATGTAGCTTTATGCCGATAGCCATGATCATGTTCCGAAAAAGGGCCCGCGGCATGAGGGTTTGTAACAACGATATGCTACGGAATCGGAACGCATCGTTGACAATCCCTAAAAAAAAGCTTCCAACAAGCGAATCCGGTTCAGCCCCCGAAAAGAGCAGGCCGTGATCCACGGACTTCCCTGCGACACGGGTCGCATCCCCGATCCGTGCCATGCAGCATCTCCCGGACCCCCTGCAGCCGGCGGGCTGCAGCAAGGCTGAAACCGGTTGACGCCTCCGGGAAAGGGGCAACACCCACCGGGGGCGAGCCGGCAGCCGGAGTGAATCTCCAACCCTTTGATCACAAGGACGGCGACATGCACAAACTACTCACCGACGAGCCGGGCAAGAAAATGTTCCTCCTGGGCAACGAAGCCATCGCCCGGGGGGCGATAGAGGCAGGAATCGCATTTGCCTCGACCTACCCGGGGACGCCTTCTTCTGAGCTTTCCCTGAACTTTTTCCAGATGTCCAAGGAAAGCGAACTCTACTTCGAATACAGCACCAACGAGAAGGTCGCCTGCGAGGTGGCGGCAGCCGCCGCCAACTGCGGCGTGCGCAGCATGGCCGTCATGAAGCACGTCGGTCTGAACGTGGCCGCCGACGCTTTGATGACCCTCGCCTATGTGGGCGTCAAGGGCGGGATGGTCATCCTCACCGCAGACGATCCGTTCATGTTCTCCAGCCAGAACGAACAGGACAACCGGTATTACGCCAAGCTGTCAGGGCTTCCCATGCTCGAACCGTCTTCGGTGGCCGAAGCCAAGGAGATGGTCGGATACGCGTTTGAGCTTTCCGAGCAGCTCGCCGAGCCGGTCCTGTTTCGCACCACCACCCGGATCAATCACTCCACGGGCGTCGTCCAGCTGGGCAAGATCCGTGCGCCGAAGACCCGGGGTGACTTCCTCAAGGATCCGCTGAACCTGGTCACCGTGCCGGCCGTTTCCCGAAAGCTTCACGTCAAACTCCTGGAGCATTACGATCAGGCCATGGCCCTCGCGGAGAAAACCCCTTACAACTTTATCGAGGGCCAGGGAGACTGGGGCGTCATCTGCAACGGGGTGAGCTACGGATATGTTTCCGACGCCCTCAAGGAAATGAACCTGAGCGAGCGGGTGCGGGTTCTGCGGCTCGGATTTTCCCATCCGATTCCCGAGCAGATCGTCAAGGAATTCGTCGGGGGGTGCCAAAAAGTGCTCGTGGTCGAGGAGGGCGAACCCTACATGGAAGAAGCGGTCAAGGCCCTGGCTCAGGATGCCGGTGTCACCGTTCCGATCCACGGAAAGGGCAAGGAGCTGTTCACCCGCCTGTACGAATACAACCCGGCGCAGGTCCGGGGGGTCATCTCCCGATACTTCGGCGTGGAGGATCGGGCGCCTGCCCCGGTGGACGTGTCCGACGTCCCCCCCCTTCCCCAGCGGCCGCCGACCCTGTGTGCCGGCTGCTCCCACAGGGCCACCTTCTACGAGGTGCGCAAGGCCACCGAAGGGATGGAAACGATCTTTCCCACCGACATCGGCTGCTACACCCTGGGGCTTTTGCCGCCCCTTTCCGCGGCCGACTTCTTGATCTGCATGGGATCTTCGGTGGGCACCTCGGGCGGATTTTCCAAAGTCACCGACAAAAAGGTGGTCGCCTTCATCGGCGATTCGACTTTCTTCCACTCGGGTATCCCCGGACTGGTCAACGCCGTTTTCAACAACCACAACCTGACCCTGGTGATCCTCGACAACGGCACCACGGCCATGACAGGCCACCAGCCCCATCCCGGCGTGGACATGACCAAGCTGAACATGGAAGGCTACGGACGGGTCGACATCGAGGCCGTGGTTCGGGCGGTGGGGGTCCCCCATGTGACGGTCATCAAGCCTTACAAGGTCGCCAAGAGCATCGAGGCGATCAAGGAGGCGGTCAACTTCAAGGGGGTTTCGGTCATCATCTCGCAGGAGACCTGTGCCCTGTATGCCCGCACCCTGAAGCTGCCCAAGCGAAAACCGTTCATGGTCGGCGACAAATGCAAGAACCACAAGGACTGCCTCAACTCCCTGGCCTGCCCGGCGTTCTACATCTGGGAAGACCGGGTCAAGATCGACGCCAACCTCTGCACCGGGTGTGCCCTGTGCGCCCAGATCTGCCCGGAGCATGCCATCGTACCGGCAAAGGCGTCCGCATCCTAAAATCGCAGACGCGGTTTTGGGATGATTTCCCGCGCCGCGGAGGATGAAAAGGGGATTACACGAGTTGTCGGAAGGGATTCACGGCCTTTTCGACGACAGACTGTACACAAAAACCGCAATCGAGACAGGACAAAATTCATGGAACCCAAGCGACTGATCATCGTAGCCGTCGGCGGCCAGGGCAATCTTCTGGCATCGAGCGTTCTCGGGGAAGCGGCCTTGATCGCCGACATCCCCGTCCGGATGAGCGAAATCCACGGGATGGCCCAGCGCGGCGGCGTGGTCGAATCGGCCCTGGTCTTCGGCGACGCCCGCAGCACGATCATCTCCGACGGCGAGGCCGATATCCTGGTCGGTTTCGAACCGGCGGAAACGTTGCGAGCCCTGAGCAAATGCAACGAAAATTCCGTGGTGGTGACCAACACCGCTCCCCTGATGCCCTTTACCGTCAATATCGGCCAGGGGAAATACCCCGACCTTGCCGAACTTCAGCGGCTGATCCGGGGAAAAACCGCCCGACTCATCGCCTTCAACGCAGCGGCGTTGGCCAAGGAGGCCGGCAACGTGCTTGCGGTCAACATGGTTCTGCTGGGCGCGCTGGTACAGACAGGGGTCCTTCCCTTCAGCGCCGACCAGGTCAAGGAAGCAATGAAACGAAAGACCAAGCCGGAGTTTCTCGACACCAACCTGAAGGCGTTCGACATGGGATATGACACCGCCGCCGAGGCGGCCTGAAAGCGGTTTCCAGACAACAGCGCCGGGTCGATATCGGCCCGCGGAGGGCAAGGCCTGCGGCCGCATCGTCGTTTTTTCTACCACAAGGAGGAGGAGCACCATGGCCTGGAACGATGAATTTGAATGCATGCCGGTTGAAAAACTCCAGAAGTTCCAAGCGGAAAAACTCCAGGAAACCGTGTCCTGGGTGGCCAAGAGAGTCCCCTTTTACAAAAAGAAGCTTAAAGAGGCCGGGGTCAAGCCCGAAGACATCCAATCGGTGGCGGATGCGGCCAAGCTTCCGATGACCGTGAAAAACGACCTGAGGGACAACTATCCCTTCGGCCTGTGCGCCGTCCCGATGAAAGAGGTGGTGCGGGTGCACGCCTCTTCGGGCACCACCGGCAAACCGATCACCGGCCCTTACACCGAAGACGATCTGGCCCAGTGGACCGAGTGCATGGTCCGAAATTTCTGGTCCGCCGGGGTCCGGCCCGACGACATCGTTCAAAACGCCTATGGATACGGCCTTTTCACCGGCGGCCTCGGGTTTCACCAGGCGGCGACCAAGATGGGCTGCACGGTGGTTCCCACCAGCTCGGGTCTGACCGAGCGGCAGATCACCCTCATGAAGGATTTCGGCACCACGGTGCTGTGCTGCACCCCCTCCTACGCGCTGACGATTGCCGAACGGGCCGCAGAGCTCAAAACCGACCTGAGAAATCTTCCGGTCCGCGTCGGCATCTTCGGCGCCGAACCGTGGACGACCCAAATGCGGGAGGAGATCGAAGAACGGATGGGGATCAAGGCCATGGAGGCCTACGGGCTGACCGAACTGGGCGGGCCGGGAGTTGCCTTCGACTGCGAGGCCCAGGACGGCCTGCACATCAACGAGGATCACTATCTGGCCGAAATCGTCGACCCCCAGACCTTCGAACCCCTGCCGCTGGGTGAAAAAGGGGAGCTTATTTTCACTTCCCTGCAGCGGCGGGCCATGCCGATGATCCGATACCGGACCAAAGACATCACCAGCCTGACCCGGGAAAAGTGCGTCTGCGGCCGTACCTTCGTCAAGATGGGAAAGGTGTTCGGACGCACCGACGACATGCTCATTATCAGCGGGGTGAACGTCTTCCCGTCCCAGATCGAATCACTGCTGCTCGACATACCTGAGGTCGAGCCGCAATACCGGCTCGTGGTCCGGAAAAAGGGATACCTCGATCAGCTCATCGTCCAGGTGGAGGGAAAGAAAGAAGTCTACGAGGCGGGAAAGGAGAAGCGGTTCGAGGTCGAAGGAAAGATCATGGCCCACATCAAGGGCAATATGGGCATCAGCGTGGAGGTGAGCCTCGTGGAGCCCAAGACCATCGCGCGAAGCGAAGGAAAGGCTCTTCGCGTGGTCGACGAAAGGCCCAAGCAGCTTCGGTAGCAGCCGCTTGCCGTATTTCCTGTCGCTGAAATGGGGGTGGGGCGCCCGCGAATGGGGCCTTCCGCCCCCTTTTCGTATCCGAGGCAGGCACTATTTTATTGAAATGCCGTCATAATCGGGGGTACGCTAAAAAAGACGAACTCCGAACGTCGAATGCGAACTTCCAGCACGCTATCCCGCATTTTCCCCGGTGTCGGGATCAACTGACCGGGGAAGACCGCGATCGCGGCCATCGATGTTTACCATTGGAACGGATCGAATCAGCAACGGTCGTTATCTTCAATTCGAAGTTGAACGTTGAGCGTTCGACGTTCGACGTTCGTCTTTTCGGCGGGACCCCATGAACGATCCCAAAGCCCCCCCATCTGAAGCGGTTTCAGAAACCCGGCCGGCGGAATCGGCGGATCGCACGGCCGAAGCCCGCTATCGCGCGTTCATGGAGGAGGTGGCCGACGGGTTCTACGAGACCGATCTGAAGGGGAACTTCACGTTCTTCAACAACGCCTTTTGCCGGATTTTCGGCTATGAGCGCGCGGAGATGAAAGGGAAGAATTTCCGCGCGTTCATGGACGAAAAGACCGCTGCCCTCGCCTTTGAAAGCTTCAACCGGATCTATCGCACCGGCCGGGACCTGGTGGACATCATCTGGTGGATTACCCGAAAGGACGGCGGGCGGCGGATCCTGGAAACCTCGGCACGACTGATCTACGACGACCGCGGCATCAAGATCGGATTTCGCGGGATTTCACGAGACGTCACCGAGAACCATCACGCCCGCCAGAGCGCCCTGAAAGCCAAGCAGCTGGCCGAATGCCAGTATGAGGCCAGCCGCCGGGCGGAAATACGCTATCGGGCCTTTCTCGAGTTTCTTCCAGACCCGGTGTTTGTCTTCAATCTTGACAGCACCGTTTCCTATTTGAACCCGGCCTTCGAGCGGGTCTTCGGCTGGACGCAGGCCGAACTGGAAGGGCGAAAGATCCCCTTCGTTCCCGAAGACCGAAAAGAAGAGACCCGGAAAGGCATCGAGCGGCTGTTTCAGGAAAAGGTCATCCACGGGTTCGAAACCCAGCGATTCACCAAGGACGGCCGTCTGCTGGACATCGTCATCGACGGCGCCATCTTCTACGGGGAGGACAACCGGCCCGCCGGCCAGGTGGTGATCCTCAGGGACGTGACCCAGGGCAAACGGCTCGACCGGATCAACCGCTCCCTTTTCCGCATCGCCGAAGCGCTGCACGGTTTTCCGGGGCTCGACCAGCGGCTGGAATTCATCGCCGGGCAGATCCAGGACCTGCTGGCCGTCGAGGGGGCCTCGGTCATTCTTTTGGACGAGGCGCGCCATGAATTCTATTTCCGCGTGACGGCGTTCGAAGACAGCGAGACCGGCAAGAAGATGCGGGAGATCCGGTTTCCGGCCGACAAGGGGGTGGCCGGTGAAGTCTACCGAACCGGGCGGCCGAAGGTCGTTTCCGATACCAGCAAAAGTCCGTATTTTTTCCAGCAGGTCGACCAAGAGGCCGGTTACCGGACCAAGATGATGCTCGATGTACCGATTCAGCTCCAGAACCGGATGATCGGGGTTCTGTGTGCGGTCAACAAGAAAGCCGGCATGTTCGACGATGCCGACGTGGCGCTTCTGTCGGCGGTGGCCAGCATGGTGGCCCTGCCGGTGGAAAACGCACGGATCAACGAGGAGCTGAAACGGTCCTACGAGGACGTCAAAAGCCTGAACCGGGCCAAGGACCGGGTCATTCACCACCTCTCCCATGAACTGAAAACCCCGGTATCGGTGTTATCCGCTTCCCTGGGACTGATACGGAAACAGCTCCCGGAAGACGATCCCGTAGCAGACCGGATCCTGGAGCGGGCGGAGCGAAATCTGCAGCGAATCCTCGACATGCAGTACGCCATCGAAGACATTCTGCGCGAGAAGGACTATCGAAGCCATCGAATGCTCTCCGTGCTGCTCGACGCCTGCACCGACGAGCTGGAAAGCCTGGCTGCCGAAGAAGGCGGCGAGGCGGCGGCCAAACGGATTCGGGAGAAAATCGACGCCCTTTTCGGCCCCCGGGAAGCGGCCCCTGAGACCATCGCCCTGGACCGATTCGCCGCAGAGCGCATCGACACGCTTCGACCCCGCTTTGCCCATCGCACCTGCGATGTCCGGGTGCAGACCGAGCCGACCGAGCCGGTTCGCATCCCATCCGAGGTGCTGGAAAAGATCATCGACGGGCTGGTTCGCAACGCCGTGGAAAACACCCCCGACGGCGGACGGATCGAAGTCTTCGTGCGGCGGGGCGAGCGGGGCCCCGAACTGGAGGTCAAAGACTACGGCATCGGCATCACCGAGGAAAACCAGCGCCTTATCTTCGACAACTATTTCACGTCCTACGAACCGATGCAGTATGCCTCCCGGCGTCCATACGATTTTAACGCCGGCGGCAAGGGGTTCGACCTGCTGCGGATGAAGATCTTCTCCGAACGCTACGGGTTCAAATTGAAGATGGCCTCCGATCGATGCATCCACCTGCCCGAAGACAAGGACCGGGGACCGGGCGACGTGGACCTGTGCGCCCACTGCAACGGCGTGGCCGACTGCATGGAAAGCGGCGGCACCACCATGAAGGTCATCTTTTCTCCAGCCGGTGAAACCGGCAAAGGCGGCGGCAAAAGGCCATGAAACTGCCATTTACAGGGAAGCGAAGCCCCCTCCAGAAGGGGAAGACCACCATGAACGTGCACAAAACCGAATTGAAACGAAGAGTCGATGGGCGCGGATTTTTCAGCGAGCTTCGGGTCGAATTTCTCGTCCATGAACTCAAGGACCCCATCGCCGTGATCGAAACCGGCGTCCGCGCGCTGCTGGAAAAAACCGACAAGTACGGTCCGATCACCGAACGCCAGGCCAAGACGTTGAACCGGATCCTTCGCAGCACCCGCAAGACCCGGGAAATGCTCTACGAACTGCTCGAAGTGGGCCGGTCGGAGGCCGGCTATTGCGACTGTGGTCGGTTTGAACCGGTGCACGTCGTCCGCGAGGTGCTGGCCGACGTGCTGGAGACGCTGCCGGGTCGGGTCCCGGAAGAATTGCGCAGCGTCTGGAACCATGAGGAGGCCATCGCCTTCCTGGCTGACCTCGGAATCCGACTCTCGGTCGAATCGCAGGTAATGAACACCGAGATGGAGCAGGACGAGACCAAGTTTCGTCAAATCGTCGGCAACCTTCTCAAAAACGGCCTTTACCACCGCAGACAGGTTCTCGAGGTTCGGCTCGAACGCCAGGCCCCGGCCATGCTGTGCGTGTCGGTGGCGGATGACGGACCGGGCATCGATCCCAAACACCACCGGGTGATTTTCGAACGCTACGCGCAGGTGGACGAGTGTGCCGTGGCGGACAGAAAAGGGCACGGCCTCGGGCTGGCCGGTGCCCTGGCCCTCGCCCGGTGCCTGGGAGGAGAAATCGTCATCGACTCAAAGAAGGGGAAAGGGGCGACGTTTCGCCTGACGCTGCCGCTGGTTCTGGAGGCCGAAGGCGGGTAAGGCCGCTGCCCCGCTCTGCGGAGCCGCAGGATGTCTCGAGGCGCATGGCCGGCCAGCTTGCCGGCCATGACTCCGGAAGCAGTTGTCCGGCGCGCGGTATCGAAAACCGGCGTCCGTCAACGACTCGACCCGTTCACGAATTGACCCATCAAATGTTCAACCATCTAACCAAGGAGAAGTAAATGGAAGCCTCGAAATCGAGTCTGAAGGGGAAGCGGATTCTGGCGGTGGACGATGAGGTCGATATTCTGGAGACCATCGAGGACATTCTGGACGAGGCCCATGTGGACCGGGCGCAAGACTACGGGACCGCGTCGGAGAAAATCCGCCGCGGAAAATACGATCTGGCCGTTCTGGACATCATGGGCGTCGATGGACTCAAGCTCCTGGAAGAAGCCGTGGACCGGGGGATCCCGACGGTCATGCTCACCGCCCACGCAATCAACCCCGAGACCCTGATGGCCTCGATCCGCAAAGGCGCCATCTCCTACCTGCCCAAGGAGACCCTGGCCGAGCTCGACACCCTTCTGGCCGACCTTCTGTCCGCCCACGAGCGGGGGGAGGCGCCATGGAAGCTTCTCTTCGACCGGCTGGGCCATTATTTCAACGAGCGCTTTGGGGCAGACTGGAAGGAAAAAGACCGGGAATTCTGGTCTCGGTTCAGCCGAAGCTACCAGGTCGGCAAGGGAATCGCCAGCCGCCTGTCCAAAGACCCGCGCGTTCGCGACAAGGGATTCTGATTTCGGATTTGACGGCCGGCTGCTCGGGCAGGAGCGGGATCCCATCCCCGGACGACGCACTGCGACCGGCGCCGACCCGTTCCTGGCCCTTTTTTCCCG
>JASFPT010000108.1:0-11896 GCA_050115795.1 Desulfobacterales bacterium | reverse complement strand
TTTGCCGCGAGCCCGAAGGCGAAAGACAGGTCAAGAAAGATGCGGCGCAAACCGAAGGAGAAGATTTTCCGAATCGAGATTCAAGGG
Source organism: Desulfobacterales bacterium (assembly GCA_050115795.1). Lineage (GTDB taxonomy): Bacteria > Desulfobacterota > Desulfobacteria > Desulfobacterales > CAFBRK01 > JAIPEL01. The sequence goes on along the minus strand of JASFPT010000108.1, from coordinate 11,809 downwards.
GTACCACACGTGGGATGAAAAGAAGATCTACCTCGATTACATATCGCTGATGGCTATGATGTCAAGCCTTTTCATCTCAGCAACCCGGCGCCCCTGCCGCCGCAGCCACCCTCCACCCACTGCCTGCCACCCGCGCCGGAGGCGCGCTCATTTAAACTTCGGGTGCTGATTGAGCCATCTTTTTGCCTGCCCCTGGCCGAGAGCGGCGGCTTTCTTCATGTCCTCTGCAGCCGACTGCTTGAAGCCGAGCTTCCATTTGGCCTTGCCCCTTCCGAACAGGGAGCCGCGCTGGTTCGGTTCCATTTCCAACGCAGCGCTGAAATCCTCGACGGCCTTCTGGTACATCCCGAGTTCCAGATAGGCTTTTCCCCGCTCGTGATATCCGATGGCCGTCGGGTTGTGGGTCAGCGCCCGGTTCAACACGTCGATGGCCTCCCGGGACCGGCCGCCCTGCCGGAGACTCACCCCGTCTTCGAGCAGTTCCCAGGAGTTCAGCAGGCCCTCGTTGGCCGAGAGATCCTGGTTTACCCTGAGCAGATTGGATTGGATCCGCTCCATCTCTTCTTGCATGTCCCGCATCCGCTCCAGGGACGTCTCGTTGACCTCTGCCAGGCGGCGGACATTTTCCGCCGGTTCTTTGCTGTTGCGCATCTGGTCGATCTTTTCGGCGACGTCGTCCGGATCGACTTCGATCCGGGCCGTGAGGCGGTAGGATTCACCGTTCCACTCCTCTCCGAGGATTTCGGTTTTGACGATGCCGGCGGTCAGGGCGACCACCTCGTCGCTGGTGATCTGAAAGTTTTTCACGGATGTGCGGGTCTCCAGGTAGGTGCCGATCTTTTCCAGCAGCAGCCGCTTGACTTCGATCAGGGAAACGGTGCGGCAGGTGAGTTTGCTGTCGTTTTCACCGGCACGGTAGTTGTAGACTTCGATAAAATCCGCCGACCGGGCCGGCAGGGGGGCGGCAAACAGCAAACACATGAAAGCGCCGTAGGTGAATATGCGAAGATTCATCAGCCTTCTCCCTTGTGCCACAGTGCGCCGCCGGCACCGATGGGTCGGGTCTATCCTCCGGATACCTGTTTCGAGGTGCACCGGTTGGGATGGTGGACCCCGTCGATATGCCCAGGCGACGGCACTGTGTCGAAAAGCGGATGGTCAGGTCGAAATGACGCTATTTTGGCAGGAAATATCGAACCGATCAACTGCGAACCCGGGTGTTGATGAGCGCGCTGCCCGCAGCGGCTTTCAGGAGCCGAATCCAGTCTTGCCGAGGACCTCGTAACCCCCCTTGCCGTCGAGCCGCAGGACCACGCCCTCTCCGGAGCCTACGCCCACACCGGCGATGCCCGAGATGGTCACGTAATGGGTCACCAGGACGATGAGCCCGCCGTCTGCGGGCTGCTCTGCCAGAAACGCCCTAAGGGCGGCCAGGTTGGGCTCGCGGTCTTCGGGCCGCTCATAAAAGGAGTTGAGGGCCGGAAGCTCGGCTACGGGACCCAGGTCCATGAGTTCGGCCGTCTCCAGGCAGCGGCACCACTGGCTCGAGTAGACCCGCGCCGAGGCGACGCCCCGCTCCCTGAGCCAAGAACCGATCGCCTGCGCCTGCTTTCGACCCTGCTCGTTCAGGTTTCGCTGGGTGGTGCAGTCGCCGATTGCAAAATCGGCCGGATCCCCGGAGCCCGGTGCATAGGCGTGGCGAATCATCAGCACCCGGCCGCCGGCGTCGAGCGTATCGAAAAGATCGTCTGAAGCGGGCGCCGAGGCAGGGGAAAACACCAGAAAAAGCCCGACCAGGGCGGCACCAAACCGTACCGGAAAACGCCTGCCGAAATCGATCATCCGTGCACCTCTCTTCGCTTGCAGCAGACCGGCCCCGTTGCATATTCACAATAGGTGCAGGCCGGCAGATCCTCATCGGGAAGGGTCCGGCGGTCGTCTGTCACGAAAGGATCGAGCAGGTGTCTGGCTCGGGTCAGCGCCTCGAGGTCGACCCCCACCGCCTCGCCCGCAGATTCCAGGGCGGAAACCACCTCCTCGGTGGCCACGTTTCCCGTGGCCCCCGGCGCAAAGGGGCAGCCGCCCAGCCCCCCTGTGCTGGAATCGAAAATCTCGATGCCGAATACCCTCGATGCCAGGATGTTCTCTACGGCCCGGCCGTAGGTGTCGTGAAAGTGCATGGCGATCTGATCGGGTGAAATCCGGAGAAGAAGCAGATCGAGCAGTTCTTTGACCTCGTCCGGGGAGGCTTTTCCCACCGTGTCGGAGATGGACACCTCGCTTACGCCCAGATCCACGAGCCTGCCTGCCACCTCGACCACTGCCGCCGGGGCGATTTTCCCCTCGAAGGCGCACCAGAATGCCGCCGAGACGTATCCGCGCACCGGGATCCGCTCCCGATGCGCCCGCAGGATGACCGGCGAAAACCGTCGCAGGGATTCTGCGATACTGGCATTGATGTTCTTCTTATTGAAGGTTTCACTTGCTGCGGTAAAAACGGCCACCTTGTCGACCCGGGCGGCCAGGGCCCGGTCGAGCCCCTTTTCGTTGGGCGCCAGCGCCGAATAGATCACATCGTCCCTTCGCCGGATCCGGTCGAAGACCTCCTGCGCGTCGGCAAGCTGCGGCACCCGGCGGGGAGAGACAAAGGCGCTCACCTCGATTTCCCCGACCCCGGACGCCGACAGGGCGTCGATGAAGGCCACCTTCACACCCGTTGGAACCGGCGCGGTTTCGTTCTGAAGCCCGTCCCGGGGACCGACCTCGACAATCTTTATCATCCGAAAGACCTCCCAAAAGACCGTTTCCCGATGTTTCAATGAACATTTTTCCTCCGCACAGCGTTGTCAATGTACTTCCTGTCCCGTGGCAGGGGAAAGGGTCTGTGATATGGTACTGGTGACTGCCCCAAAGGAGGGGCCCCGACGTGCCGTTCAAGTCCCGAAGCCAAAAAGAGATCGACCGCCTCAACCGGCTCCAGCGCGAGCGGTTCGATGAACTGGTGGAGCGCTTCGAGCCGCCGCTGCCGGAAAAGGTGCCGGAGCGGCTCGAGCGGATCGTTGCGGCTGCGGGCATCAAAAAGGGGCAGACCGTGCTGGACGTGGGGGCGGGCACCGGGATTCTGGTGCCGCGCATCCGGCCCTACCGGCCCGGGCGCATCATCGCCTGCGATCTTTCGCAAAAGATGCTGGAGCGGCTTCACGAGAACCATCCGGATGTCGAGACGGTTCATTGCGACGTGAGGGATCTTGCGCTTCCGGAGGGCGGCATCGATGTGGTGTTCATCAACGCCTGCTATCCGAATATCGCCGACAAGGCCGGCGCCTTTTCCAACCTGTTTCGACTGATGACGCCCGGCGGTCGGCTGGTCGTGAGCCACCCCCTGGGTCGGCGGTTTGTCGAGGCCCTGAAGCAATCCGCTCCGTTTCCCCTGGATTCCCTCCCGGTAGAACCCGAAGCCCTGCGGCTGCTTTCACCGATCGGTTTCGCCATCCGGTCGCTGTTGGATGAACCCGAGCTCTACGTGTTGGTCGCCGAAAAGCCGGGCTGATTCCGGCCCTTTCACAACTTGAGCCTTTCGCCGTGCAAGGGAGCGGGGCCTTTGAAAACTTCCCATTTTTCCCCCTTTCTGGTAGCTTGAAAACATGGCCGGCAGGAAACAGACCGCCCCCTTTGCGTCCCGCATCGTCGGTGTCGACGCCGGCGCCGTCTCCGTTTCGGTGGCTGAAATCACACCGGCCGGCGAGTTGGTAGACGGCGCCTATGCCTTCCACGGCGGGCGAATCGAGCCCACCGCCCAGCGCCTGCTCGACCTTCTCGAAGTCGATTCCGAGACGGTGCTGGCGGCCACCGACTCGGCGCCCCGGCGGGTTTCGGCCTCTTTCCGATGCGACGGGCGAATCGCGGTCATCGCTGCGGCCCGGGTTTTCTTCGAGGGCTTCGGGGCGCTGCTGACCGTCGGCGGCGAGCGGTTCGGGATCGTCTACTTCGACGAAGAAGGCGGTTTTCGCGGCTTTCGGGCAAACACCTCCTGTGCCGCCGGTACCGGAAGCTTTCTCGACCAGCAAGCGCGCCGGTTGAACCTTCCGGGGCCGGAAGCACTCGCGCAATTGGCCGCCGAAAACACCGGCCCCGTGCCGAAAATCGCCTCGCGTTGCGCCGTCTTTGCCAAGACCGACCTGGTCCATGCCCAGCAGGAGGGGTACTCATTGGCCCAGATTTGCGAGGGGCTCTGCGCCGGCATGGCCAAGAACATCGTCGACGCCCTTTCGATAGACCCGCAGCACATCCGGCGGCCGGTGATCTTTGCCGGCGGGGTGGCCAAGAACCGGGCGGTGGTGGCGCACCTGGAAAAGGCATTGGGGGTGCCGGTCCGCGTTCACGAATCGGCGCACCTGTTCGGTGCGATCGGAGCGGCCGTTCGATTCGCGGAGCTCGCCGGGCAGGTTCCAGGCGCGCGGGAAGGCCCGCTTGGCCCACCGGCTGCGGCGCCGCCGGCATCGGCCGATACCGCCTATTTCCCCCCCCTCGCCCTCCAGCTTTCCGACTATCCTGATTTTTCGGACCATGTTTGCACCTGTTTTTCCGAGCCGCCGGCTTCGGAGCAAAACCCGGTGGAGGTCGATCTGTTCCGGCCGGTGAAAGCCGATGAATCGCTCGAGGTGATGATCGGGATCGATGTCGGTTCGACCAGCACCAAGGCGGTGATCTCCGGTAAGGACGGAACCGTTTTTTCCGGGTTCTACACCCGGACCGCAGGTCGGCCGGTTCAAGCCGCGCGGGCTGTTTTTGCGGCGGCCGATTCCCTCCTTTCCGCATCCGGCGCCGCTGTCAAGGTGAGCGGGGCAGCGGTCACCGGCGCCGGACGGAAGTTCGTGGGCGCCGTCGTCGGCGCAGACCTGATCGTCGACGAGATCACCGCCCACGCCCGGGCGGCGATCGCCCTGCACCCCGCCGTGGACACGATCATCGAAATCGGCGGACAGGATGCCAAGTTCACCACGGTAAAAGACGGCCGGGTGACCTTCTCCAGGATGAACCACGTCTGTGCCGCCGGCACCGGCAGCTTTATCGAGGAGCAGGCCCAGCGCCTGGGATGTTCGCTGGCCGACTACGCGTCCCGGGCCGAGGGGCGGCGGGCACCGGCGACCAGCGACCGGTGCACGGTGTTCATGGAGCGGGACATCAACCACTACCTGGCCGAGGGATTCGACGCCGACGAACTGCTCGCCTCGGTACTTCACTCGGTCCGGGAGAATTACCTCACCAAGGTCGCCTCCGAAGGGGCCATCGGCAAGACGGTGGTCTTTCAGGGAGCCACAGCCAAGAACCGAGCGCTGGTGGCGGCCTTCGAACAGCGGCTCGGTCTGCCCATTCACGTCTCGAAATACTGCCACCTCGCCGGCGCCCTGGGTGCGGCGCTGCTGCTTGCCGGGGAACTGCCCAGGCGAACCGGTTTCCGCGGCTTTTCGTTGCACAAGATGGAGATCCCGGTCCGGTCGGAGGTCTGCGACCTTTGTCCCAACCACTGCAAGCTGACGGTGGCCGATCTGGAAGGAGAGCCGGTGGCCTTCGGCTTTCTGTGCGGAAGGGACTACCGGACCCGTAAGCGGGTTGCCGCCGACCGGTCCGGCTACGACCTGCTCCGCGAGCGAAAACGCGCCTTCGCCTTCCGGCCGAAGACGGATCCTGCAGGAGCCCCGGTGGTGGGCCTTCCGGCGGGGCTGCATCTTTTCGAAGATCTTTCGCTGTGGAAAAAATTCTTCGATGAAATCGGTTTTGTCACGGTCACGACGGAAGAAGATTCCGATTCGCTTGCGACGGGAAAACGTGCTTCGGAGGCCGAATTCTGCGCCCCCACGACGGCTTTCCTGGGCCAGGTCAGGCAACTGTGCCGGCAGTCCGACGTGGTCTTCGCCCCCTTTTACTTCGACCACCGCGACCGGGAAAAAGACCGGCGCCGCCAGCTGTGCTATTACACCCAGTACGCGCCGGCCCTGGCCCGGGGCGCGGTCGAAGAAGCCGACCGCAGCAGGGTGCTCACTCCGCTTCTCTACTACCTGTACTCCCCGTTTCACACCAAAATCGCCTTGTACCGGTGTCTGAAACAGGCATTCGGACGGCGCATCCGCTACCGGGACGTGGCCGCCGCCTACGACCGGGCGCTGGCGTTTCACCAGGATGCCTGCGCGGCGCTGGCCGAGCAGTATCGGCAAAAGCGCCCCGGGGGGGACGACATCCATGTCGTGCTTCTGGGGCGCCCCTACACCGTCCTTCACGAGGCGATGAACAAAAAGATTCCCGCCCTGTTCGGGCGGCAGGGCATCAGCGCGTTTTTCCAGGACATGATCGGGCCGGGGGCGCTTTCCCCCCGGGTCGGTGCGGCCCTGGCAGAAGCCTTTCACTGGCACTATGCCGCACGGCTGCTGGCCGCAGCAGAGGCCGTCGCAAAAATCCCGGGCGCCTATCCGGTGCTGATCACCTCCTTCAAGTGCGCTCCGGATTCCTTTGCCGCGGAGTATTTCAAGGAGCTGATGGAGGCATTCGACAAACCCTACCTGGTCCTCCAACTCGACGAGCACGACTCCCGGGTGGGGTATGAAACCCGTATCGAAGCGGCCGTTCGGTCGTTTCGAAACCATTTTGCGACAAACCCCGGGAAGAAATCGCCGGCGCCGGTTTTCTTTTCCCCGGCCCCGAGGTCGGCCCTGATCCGCAAAACCGTCCTGCTGCCCCACTGGGACGGGTTTTCGCTGCGGCTGATCGCTGCGGCCCTTCGCCGGGAGGGAATCGACGCAAGGGTCTTGGAGGAAGCCCGGAGCAACATCAGCCGCAGCCTGCGGCGAAACACCGGCCAGTGCCTTCCGCTGAACATCATCACCCAGAACGTTGTCGACACCGTAAGGCGGCACCACCTGGATCCGGCCGGCACCCTGCTCTGGTTGCCCCACTCCACGATCGCCTGCAATATCCGCCTCTATCCGCTGCACATCTCGCACCTGCTCAGGGAGTACGGCGGCGGCTTTGAACGGGTCGACGTCTATGCCGGGCAGGTTTCTTTTTCAGAGGTCTCCCCGCGGCTGCCGATCCGCATCTACCTGGCATACATGCTGGGCGGCCTCCTGAGAAAGGCCGGCTGCCGGATCCGGCCTTACGAAAAAACCGCCGGCGACACCGACAGCGCCCTGGAAGCGGCGATGTCGTCACTGGAAGACGCCTTTGCCGGCGGCCGGGGCCGCGATGAAGCGGTGGCCGAATCGGTCCGTCGGCTTTCTTCGGTGAAAACCCGCAGGGGGAGCGGTCGCCGGCCCCAGGTCGCCGTTTTCGGGGATCTGTACGCCCGGGACAACGAGGTCTTCAACCAGGACCTGGTCCGGTTCATCGAGCGCAACGGCGGGGAGGTGGTCACCACCCCTTACAGCGAGTACGTTCGGATGATCGCAGGCCAGTACATGCGAAAATGGTTCGTGGAGGGAAACTATCTCGACGCCATATCCTCCAAGGCGGTCATGACGGCCGCCGCGGTGATGGAACGTCGGGTCTACCGCCCCTTCGAATCCCTGCTGGGCGAAGCGCTGCCGCACTACGGCGATCCGCCCGGGGAGATCCTCTCGCGGTTCGGGGTCCGGGCCGAGCACACCGGCGAGTCGATGGACAACTTGCTCAAGGTGCACTACCTGACGCGCCTGTATCCGGGCCTTTCCCTCTTTGTCCAGGCCAGCCCGGCCTTTTGCTGCCCGTCGCTGGTCACCGAGGCGATGGCCCGGCGCATCGAGCAGGTCACCGGCATTCCGGTGGCCTCGATCACCTACGACGGCACCGGGGGCTCGAAAAACAAAGCCCTGATCCCCTACCTGCAATATCCCCGTCGCCGGTGCGAACCAAAAGCGGCCAGGGAGGCATGACCGGCGGCAGGAAGCGAAAAGAACGGAGGGCAAAACCGGCCACCGACCGACCGCACCCTGTCGCAGTCCACCCGCCACCCCCTCCCCCCCGGTTGCGGCGGGGGCGAAAGTGCCTACTTTTCAGATCTGCCGCCAAAATACGGGAAAATTCGGATGGGAAACAGCCGCCTTGACAAAGAGAGACACGGGGACCGATCCCGGGCCCATGGCGCCCTTACCGGGCTTTTCATCGGGGACGCCCTGGCCATGCCGGTCCACTGGTATTACAACCGGCAAGCCCTTGCCCGGGACTACGGCCGGGTGACGGACTTTCTCGCCCCCAAGGCAACCCACCCGGACAGCATCCTCTGGCGTTCTTCGTACCGGGCCATCAACGGCAGGGGGGAGATCCTGCACGACCAGGCAGCCTACTGGGGGCGGAAAAACGTCCACTACCACCAGTTCCTCGGCGCCGGCGAAAACACCCTGAACGTGCGGATCGCCCGGCTGCTCATCGACTCGCTGGAGCAAAACGGCGGGTACCGTGCCTCGGACTTTCTCGACCGGTACATCGCCTTCATGACGACGCCCGGGAACCATCGGGACACCTACATCGAAGAATGCCACCGGAACTTTTTCACCAACTACGCCCGTGGCCTGCCGCCGGAAAGGTGCGGGGTCGAGGAAAAGCACATCGGCGGCCTTGTCGGCATCGTGCCGATCGTGGTGTTTTTCAGAGACCGTCCCGAGGTCGCCCGGCAGACGGCGTTTTCGCACCTGACCCTGACCCACCCGGGCCCCCGGATGCGGCAGGCGGCGTCGCTGGTCGTCGACCTGCTGCTCGACAGCCTCGGCGGTACTTCGCTGAAGGCGTCGCTTTCGGCGAAAATCGCAGCCCAGGACAATCCCCTGTTGGGCCATCCCTTCTTCAGGTGGCTCGAGGAGCCCGACGAAAGGATCGTCGGCGGGCGGCTGAGCACCGCCTGCTACGTGGAAGACGCGGTTCCGGCCGTCGTCTACCTGGCCCTGAAGTATGCGGCCGACCCCGAACAGGCGCTGATCGCCAACACGAACCTGGGCGGCGACAATGCCGGAAGGGGGGCGGTGCTGGGGGCGCTGATGGGCGCCGCCCACGGAACGTCGGGATTTCCCGCCCGGTGGGTCAATGGTCTGGCCGACCCGCCGGCTCGCACCTTCGGCGCGGTTCGTCGGTAGTCGTTTGTCGTGTGGGGTTCACCACAAACCACAAACCACAAACCGCTTTTACCACTTGCCACCCCCCTGTCGGCGGTGCGACGCGCCGCCGTCACATTGCCACAATCTTCCCCGGGTTGAGGATGTTGTTCGGGTCGAGGGCCTTTTTGATCCGTCGCATCACCTCGATCTGGACCGGGCTCATGACCAGTTCCAGGAATTCTTTTCGCTTGTGACCGATCCCGTGCTCGCCGCTGATGGTGCCGCCGAGTTTCGCGGTGACCCGGTAGATGTCGGAAAGCAGCTTCGGGAGCATCTGGTCCCATTCCGCGTCGGGCTGGGCGGGGTCTTTTACCGGGGTGGCATGCAGGTTTCCGTCGGCGGCGTGGCCGTAAACCGGGATGCGGACGCCGTAGGCACGCCCGATGGTCTCCAGTTCCGGCAGGATGTCGGCGATCGCGGCGATCGGCACCACGATGTCCTCCACCGACTGGCGGGGGGAGTGGCGTTTGAGCACCCAGATGATCCGTTTCCGGATGTTCCAGAACGCCTCCATCTCCGCATCGGATCCTGCCGGATAGATCCCCACCGCCCCCCTTTCCCGGCAGAGGCCTTCGATGATCCCGGCCTCCTGGGTGACGATCTCCTTGCGGCTGCCGTCCACCTCGAACAGAAGCGCCGCTTCGGTGCGGTCGTAGGGGAATTCGTGCTTGAGGTCCCGGGCGGCCTGGGAAAAGGAAAATCCGTCCATGAACTCAACGGCCGATGGGATCAACCGGCCCTCGACCATGACCTGGGCGATGAGCGACACGGCGGTCTGGGCGCTGTCGAACAAAGCGAGCAGGGCCCGTCGATGGGTGGGCCGGGGCAGCAGGCGGATGAAGATCTTGGTGAAGACCCCCAGGGTCCCTTCCGAGCCGATCATCAGCTGGACCAGGTCGTAGCCGGTGACGTCCTTGACCCGCTTGCCGCCGGCCGTAAAGACCTCGCCCTGGGGGGTCACCACCTCCAGGCCGTGGATGTAGCGGCCCGTGACCCCGTATTTCACGGCACGGCCGCCCCCGGCGTTTTCGGCCACGTTTCCGGCGATGAAACAGATCTCCTCGCTCATGGGGTAGCCGGCGAAAAAAAGCCCGTGTTCTTTCAAGGCGGTGTCGAGGTGGTTGGTGACCACCCCCGGCTCGACCACGGCCATGAGGTTGGCCGGGTCGATCTCGATGATCCGGTCCATCCGCTCAACGGAGAGAACGATGCCGCCGTAGATCGGCACCGCGCCGCCGGAAAGGCCGCTCCCGGCGGCCCGGGGGGTGACCGGGATGCGCTTTTCGTTTGCCAGGCGCATCACGGCCGCCACCTGCTGCGTGGTCGCCGGCGCGGCCATCACCTCCGGCATGTGGGCGTACTTGGCGTCCCCCACGGCGTCTCTGGCGTATTTCTCCAGCCGCTTGTCGTCGCCGAAAACGACGGCCTCTTTTCCGCAGATGGCCTCCAGGGCTTCGACGATCTCCGGGGTCACCGGGTTGTAGGTCGGTTCCGGTTCGTTCATCGTGCTCTCCGTGAATGGATTCACTGTTTTTTCTTGTGCGGGTCGACCTATGGACATAGATTTAGCATTACTCAAAAAACCGCAAGACATTTTGTCGGATGGCTGCCGGCCGGCAGGATGCGCAGAGCCGATTCCGGCGCCCGGAATGTTCCATTCGGCCCCTTGGGGGAATCGTCATGGTGGAAAATCACGGAAAGGTCGTCATTGTCGGTGGCGGCGCAGCCGGACTGGCCTGTGCAAGGCGCCTTCATGAAGAAGGCATTTCCTTTACGCTGCTGGAGGCCGGCAGCCGGCTCGGCGGCCGGATCCGGACCGACGAGAAGGACGGGTTTTTGCTCGACCGGGGCTTTCAGGTGCTACAGACCGCCTACCCCGAGGCGCGTCGCGTGCTCGACTACGGCCGGCTCGACCTGAGGCCCTTTGCCGCCGGGGCCGTGGTCCGAACCGGCGGCCGGTTTTACACCGTGGCCGACCCGCTTCGGAATCCGAAGGAGTTGATCGAAACGCTGCGCGCTCCGATCGGAAGCCTGGCGGATCGGGTGCGCCTGCTGCGGCTGGTGAAACGGGCGACCGCCGGCAGCTTGGAGGGGATCTTCGAGCAGCCGGAGGAGACGGCGATGGCCTTTTTGAAAAACGAAGGCTTTTCAGAGGCCATGATCAGGCGTTTTTTCGTGCCGTTTTTCGGCGGCGTGTGCCTCGATCCGGAGATCGGGGCCTCCAGCCGGGTCTTCCGATACGTTCTGCGGATGTTCGCCGAAGGCGACGCGGCCCTGCCGGCGGGCGGGATGGAGCAGATCCCCCGGCAGCTGGCCTCCGGTCTTCCCGGGGGGGCGGTCCGGACCGGCGTGCGGGTGAGGGCGGTAAAAAGCGGCGGGGTGATCCTCGAAGATGGAACGGCCCTGGCTGCCGAGGCCGTGGTCGTCGCCGTCGAGGGGCCCGAAGCGAGTCGTCTTCTCGGTCTTTCCGCATCGGGGGGATCGGTATCCGAAACCTGCCTTTACTTTTCGGCCGATTTCAGGATCGATCATCCCCGCTTTCTCGTGCTCAACGGCGAAGGGGCCGGGCCGATCAACAACGTTTCCTTTCCGAGCAGCGTGTCGCCGTCCTATGCGCCCCCGGGCCGGTCCCTGGTGTCGGTCGTGGTGCTCGGAAACCCGGAGCAAGACGCGGAGCTTCTGCGGGAGCA
>JASFPT010000107.1:0-12104 GCA_050115795.1 Desulfobacterales bacterium | reverse complement strand
GCCCAGGTTCGCGAATTGGCCCATTATCAGGTCCAGGGCACCACCACCGCCATGGACAAAGCCCGGCAGCAGCTTGGGGCGATCATCGTTTCCCCGGACGGTCGTTTTTTCATCACCGGAAGCAATAGCGGCGAATACCGGTTGTGGGACATGGCCAGTGGCCAGTTGATCCGGGCGTTGAAGCGCCCGAACGAGAAGACCTCCTTTGACATGAGCTATCCGTCCGCATCCTTCTCGCCAAACGGCAAACTGGTTGCCATCGCCTCGGCGGCCTCGGTGCGCTTCTACGATGTCGCCACCGGCAGCGAGGCCGCCGCGATGATTGCCTTCGACGACGACGAATGGCTGGCGACGACGCCCAGTGGCTATTACAACGCTTCCGAAAAAGGCGATGAATACCTGGACGTCACCATCGGCGGCCGATCGCTCAGTATTTCGCAACTGCGCGAGTCGTTTTATCGGCCCGATTTGGTGAAGGTGGCGATGGCGGGCGGAACGCTGGAAAATTTCCGTCAGGTGACCGATCTCAAGCCGCCGCCGTCGGTTGCGATCACAGATGTGCCGATGACGACCCATGAACCGACGATCGAGGTGCCCGTGCGGGTCGTCGATCAGGGCGGGGGCATCGGCGACGTCCGTGTCTATCGCAACGGCTCTGCGGTGGTATCGGAAAAGGCGCGCAGCCTGAAAGTCATGGCGGTGGAAGGCGGTGCCCGGGTCCTGCGCTTCAATATTCCGCTGGAACCCGGCCGCAACGCCATCCGCGCCATTGCCTTCAACGCGGACAACACGGTGCAAAGCCAGGATGCCTTGGCTGAGGTGACGGCGGAGATTTCATCGCATGCCCCGGGGCTCTATGCCGTGGTGGTGGGAATCCAGGAGTTTCTCAATCCCCGCTTGGCGCTGGCCTACCCGACAGCGGACGCGCAACTGTTCGCCGATACGTTAGAGCAGGGCGGCAAGGGCCTCTTCGGCGCGATTCACGTCAAGCGACTTGTGGCGCCGTCGGAGACCACCAACACCGCCATCGTCAAGGCGCTCGAAACGGCGAGCCGCGAGGTTGGACCGGAAGACCTGTTCGTCTTCTACGTGGCCAGCCACGGAACGGTCGACGACGGCCGCTACCTGCTGATCACATCGAACGTCGGCTCGACCTCGAGTTCGCACCTCAAGCAGGATGCCCTGAGCCAGGATACCTTAAAGAACCTGATTTCAAACATCCCGGCATCGAAGAAATTCGTCGTGCTCGACACCTGCAATGCCGGGCAGATGGGCGACGCCATTCAGATGGCCATGCTGACGCGCGGTATGAGCGAGGACACGGCCATGAAGGTCCTTTCGCGTGCGGTCGGTTCGACGGTGCTTTCGGCGTCGACTTCGGCTCAGGAAGCGCTGGAAGGCTACAAGGGCCACGGTTTGTTCACGTATGTCGTCGCCGCCGGGCTGAGCGGCAAGGCCGACGAGGACGGGGACGGCTTTGTAAAGACCCTGGAACTGGCGGACTACGTGGATTCCCAGGTGCCGATGCTGGCCGAGACCGTGTTCAAGCGCAGACAATACCCCATCGTGTCGCCGACGGGACAGGGATTCCCCCTGGCCAGGGTCTCTCATTGAGCGGACTCGCGGAAGAACCGCGATGAAGCCCCATGTCCTGTCTAGCTTTGAAGGCCTGATTTCAAACGGTTTGGCGTTATTATAGAAACTTGCCGTGGTCCGACCCTGACTCGGTTATGGGACCCGGAAAATGCCAAACCGCCTCGCTGCCCAGTCCGCAAATACCTGTTTTAAAAAAATCGCCGGTCATTTATACTGATTGTATTCATAGCGGACAAAAAAGCCGGGAACACGGCACCGCGGCGAACCGACACTGAAACGGAGGAGCCAGGCCCATGCAGGAGGAATTACAGGCAGCCCAGCGATTCATCAACATGGCCATCGACTTCCTGGTCAATTACAGTTTCCAGATCATCGGCGCCATTCTCGTGCTGGCTGCAGGATTCATCGTGGGCAAGCTCATTGCCTCTTTTATACTGAAACTTTTCGAGAAAAAAGACGTTGACGTTACGCTGTCGAAATTCCTGGCCGGCACGGCAAAAGGCATCGTTATCGGTTTTGCCGTTCTCGTCGCCATGGGCAAATTCGGCATCACGATTGCACCGCTTGTCGCGGCCCTGGCCGCCACCGCCTTTGGTGCGAGCTTCGCCATCCAAGGCCCCCTGTCCAATTATGGCGCAGGGCTGGTCATCATCTTTACCCGTACCTTTGTCGTCGGAAACACCATTTCCGTTGCGGGGGTAAGCGGTGTGGTGGAGGAGGTCAAGTTGGGCGCCACGATCATCCGCGACGAAGACGGGGTGGAAATCACGATCCCCAACAAGAAGATCGTCGGGGAAATCATCCACAACTCCCAGGAAAAGCGCATTGTTGAAGGAACCGTTGGGATCAGCTACGACAGCAGTCCGCAGGAAGCGATTCGCATCATCGAAGAAGTCCTGCACGGGTTCGAGGAGATTTCGCAAGACCCGCCCCCTCAGGTCGGCATCGAAGAATTCGGTGATTCCTCCATCCATATCGGAATGCGCTTTTGGATACCCAGCAGGAAATACTTCTCACTGCTTCATCGCGTGAACCTGGCCGTCTACGACGGGCTGAAGCGAGAAAATATTGAAATCCCCTTCCCGCAAAGGGATGTGCACATTGTTTCGCGCGTGTCGTCATGATCTCCGGTGACCGGTACGAGAGTCGAACAAGTCCTTTCCGGGTCAACGATGCCCGCTGATAGTCGGTCTTTTCCGTTGTTCTTCAGCCGTCACGAGCCTGCCTGAACGGGCGTTTCGGGCCGCCTTTCTCTTTTTTTTGCCTTATCCGCCGCCCGCAAACAAACCACGATCTGCAGGCACGCCCGGGATGTCCTTCTGATTCGGCGGCAAATATTGTATAGTGCCGGCGTCGCGAAAATGAAGCTCCCATCGGTTGCAGCCGTGAGCTGCTGGAGAGCGAATGACAAGCAAAGAAAACCGCCAACCCCTTGAGCGCTCCCTGGTGCGTCGATTCTTCCGGTCCATCTTCCCGGATCCGGTGCTGTCCGCAGGGGCCCGAAAGCGTCCGCGGTTCTTACTGAAAAATCTGGTGCTGCATTTTCGGCCGACCACCGTCCCGGAAAAAACCCTCCGGCTTTCTTTGACCTGGGGCCTTGGCGGCATGGCCGCCGTGCTCGTTTTCCTCCAGTTCGGGACCGGCGTGCTGCTCAAGTTCGTATACGAACCCACGCCGGTGGGCGCATATGGCTCCGTTCAGGCCTTGATCACCGCAGTTCCATTCGGAAACCTCATTCGCAACATGCACCACTGGGGGGCCCACCTGCTGGTTGCGGTCGTTTTCCTTCACATGCTGCGGGTGTTCTTTACCGGCGCCTTCCACCCCCCGCGCCAGTTCAACTGGCTCGTCGGGCTGGCGCTTTTCCTGACCGTCCTGGCAGCCAACCTGACCGGATACCTGCTCCCCTGGGACCAACTCGCCTACTGGGCCGTGACGGTTTCCACCGGGATGCTGGAATATGTTCCGGCAATCGGGCCGTTTTTGCAGGAAACGATTCGGGGCGGTGCTGAAATCGGGCCGGCGACCCTGAAAAACTTTTTCGCCCTTCACACCGCTGTCGTGCCGGCAGCGCTGCTTTGTCTTATGGCCTTTCATTTCTGGCGCGTCCGAAGAGCCGGCGGGCTGGTGGTTCCCCGGAAACCGGATAAGGCACCCGATCCGCACCCCATCCGCACGGCGACGGTTCCGAACCTGCTGTTGCGGGAAATCACCGCCGCACTCGTGGTCGCCGCTGCATTGACAGCCGCTGCGGCATCTTTCGACGCGCCGCTGCTGGGGCAGGCCAATCCCGGTCTTAGCCCCAATCCGACCCGTGCGCCCTGGTACTTTGCCGGGATCCAGGAATTGCTTTTGCACCTTCACCCGACCCTTTCGGTCTGCGTCATTCCCCTTTTGGGGGCGATCGGGCTGGCCTGCCTTCCGTACGTCCAGTACGAGACCGACACCGGAGGCGTCTGGTTCGCCTCGACACCCGGGCGCAAGACGGCGGCGCTTGCGATGGCCCTCGGTTTGCTTGCCACGCCGCTGCTGATTGGCGCAGGTGAGTGGCTGGCAGATACCGGAGCGCATTCCGGTGCAGCATCGATCGTCGAAAACACGCTTGTCCCGGTTGTTCTAGCAGCGTCCCTGGCCCTTTTTCACATTCTGCTGCGCCGACGATATTCGGCGACGCGAAACGAGGCGATGCAGGCGGTTTTCGTGCTGCTGCTCGTCGCATACGGCGTGCTGACCGTCACCAATCTCTGGTTTCGCGGTGAGGGGATGGCGCTGCAGTGGCCGGGGTAGGAAACAGGGAATGGAACTGCAAAATCCCCCCCCGCCCCCTTTTGAAAAGGGGGGAGAAAGCATTTTGGCTTTTCAAAGGGAGGAAAAGGAACTGGAGTTTTCTCAACGGCGGCGAAAAGACTAAGGCTTGGGCCAAATGCTGACATCATTGCTCGAAGCCCCGGTGTTACAGTCCCCTTTTGGCAAAGGGGGATTCAGGGGGATTGATACGGATTTCGTTCCGTCGCAGAATTGAGGATCAACAGGCATCGTCCGACGACCAAAGGCTCTCCCGGGAAAATTCAAATGGCCGAAAAAAAATCGAAAAACAGCTCCCTCATTCCTCCCGAGAAATCCGAAGTCGAGCACCCGCCGCGGCGGGAGTTTTTATCCTGGCTTTGGATCGTCCTCGGCATGGCGGTGGCGGCCGAAGTGATCTGGCTGGTCATCCGGTTTCTGACCGGCCGCCACAGGGCACCCCGGTCCGGGGATTTCGGCTCCCTGATGGAAGCCGGTCCGGTGGACGCCTTTTTGCCGGGCACCGTCAGCGCCTTTCCACGCGGCCGCTTCTATCTGGCGCGGATTGAAGACGGCGGGTTTCTGGCGATCTCCCGACAATGCACCCACCTGGGGTGCACCGTCCCGTGGATCGAAGAAGAAAAGAAGTTCCTCTGTCCCTGTCATTCTTCGGCCTTCGACATCCGGGGGGACATTGTCCGGTCTCCGGCGCCGCGGGCGCTGGATCTTTTCGGCGTGAAGATCGAGAACCGCGTGGTGATGGTGGACACCGGTCGGGTGATCAAACGGAGCCGGTTCAGCCCGGATCAGTTGGTTTACCCGGCCGGTTGACTGGTTCATTGGTTGATTGATCGAGTGGGTAAGCGACCGTCAGGTTTCCCCAATCAGCCATTCAACCACTCGACCATTTTGACGAATAAACCCTTTTCTTTGCGGATCGAATGAGCAGCGACGCCCTCAAACCCTGGAAAATCGCAGGCATACTGGCCACCCTGGTGATCGTTCTGGTGATCCCGTATGACTGGGTGCGTGAATCGGGCAGGACGCCTGCGGAGAAACCGCGCAGCGTTGCGGAACTGGCGGGGTTTGCCGGCAGCGAATCCTGCAGGGACTGCCACCGGGCCGAGTACGACAAGTGGTCCGGCTCCCACCACCGGTGGGCCATGGCGGTGGCCACGGAAAAATCGGTGCTGGGGAATTTCGACGATGCGGTTTTCGAACACTTCGGGGTGCGGTCCCGATTTTACCGAAAGGAAGGAAAGTTCTTCGTTCACACCCAGGGGCCGGAGGGAAAAATGGGAGAATTCGAGATCACCCACACCTTCGGATGGTTTCCGCTCCAGCAGTACCTGGTCCCCTTCCCCGGCGGCCGGATGCAGTGCCTGCCCATCGCCTGGGACGTGAAAAACGAGAAATGGTACCATCTTTACCCGGACGCACCGCTCGACCCGAGGGACTGGCTCTATTGGACCAACAACAGCCAGAACTGGAACGGCATGTGCGCCGAGTGCCACTCTACGGACCTGCAAAAGAACTATGACTTTCGGGCCGACACCTACCATACGACATGGTCGGAGATCAGCGTCGGCTGCGAGGCCTGCCACGGGCCGGGATCGACCCATGTCGCCTGGGCAAAACTGCCGGAGATGGGCCGCCCCCCGGTAGAAAACGCAGCCCTCACGGTCAAAACCCGCAGCCTCACCTCCCGCGGGCAGATCGAGCTGTGCGCCCCGTGCCACTCGCGGCGCATGTCGTTGGACGACAACATTCACCGGCACGCCGATTTTCTCGACTACGGCATCCCGCAGCTCCTGAACGAAGGGATGTACTTCGCCGACGGCCAGATCCTGGACGAGGTCTACGTCTACGGATCGTTCACGCAGAGCAAGATGTACGCCCGGGACGTTCGGTGCAGCGACTGCCACGACGTGCACAGCATCCGCCGCGTCAAGGAGGGAAACGACCTCTGCCTCCAGTGCCACCGGGCGGCGATCTACGACGGGAAAAACCACCACTTCCACAAGAAAAAAGGAGAGGCGGGCGAACCGATCCGGGCAAAGGACGGCTCGATCCTGTTCGAGGTGGGCACCGGCGCCCTGTGCGAGCAGTGCCACATGCCGGGCCGTCATTACATGGGCATCGACTACCGGCCGGACCACAGTTTTCGCATTCCACGGCCCGATCTGACCCTGGAACTGGCCACTCCCAACGCCTGCGACCGGTGTCACGTGAACAAGTCCACCCAATGGTCGGTGGAGGCCATGGCCGAGTGGTACGGGAAGACCGGACGACCGCACTACGGGGAAATCCTGTCAGCAGGACGTCGGTCCGTGCCGGAGGCGGTTGACAAGCTCATCCGGCTCTCCGAAGACCGGCTCTATCCGACCATCGTCCGGGCCACGGCACTTTCCCTTCTGGCGCAATACGATCCGAAAGCGACGGCGGAACGGTTCGTCCGTGCGCTGTCCGACGAAGAAGCCCTGGTTCGGCAGACGGCCGTGCGCCGGCTGCCCGGATCCGATCCCGCCCGGCGCCTTGCGCTGCTGTCCCCGCTGCTATACGACCCGGTCCGCGGGGTGCGTATCGAGGCCGCCGCCCAACTGGCCGGGCTCCCGGAAAGGGTCATGCGCCCGGATGTCTGGACGCAATTTCAGACCGCCTTGGCCGAATACCGAAGCGCCATGGAGCGAACAGCCGACTTTGCCCCCTCCCGCCACAACCTGGGGAATCTCGCTGCAAGCCTGGGAGACGAGGGCGAAGCGGTGATGCAATACCAAAAAGCGTTGGAAATCGACGACCGGTTCTACCCGGCCAAGGTCAACCTGGCCATGCTCTACAACCGGATGGGGAAAAAGGATGAAGCCGAGCGGCTCCTGCGGGAGGTAATCGGGGATTACCCGGAGCTTTACGAAATCAAGTATTCGCTGGGGCTGCTGCTGGCCGAGAAAAAACGCTACGAGGAGGCGGCGATCTACCTGGGGGACGCATCGGCCGGCCTGCCGCAGCGATCCCGGATCCACTACAACCTGGGGCTGCTCCTTCAAAAGCTGCGCCGGGACGCGGAGGCCGAGTCCGCCTTGAAGAAGGCGTTGTCCGTGGAGCCCGAAAACCCGGACTATCTCTATGCCCTGGGGGTTTTTTACCTCGAGCGGCGGGAATGGGAAAAGGCCCGGAAGGCGGCGGAAACGCTTCGCACCGTCCGCCCCGACCTGCCGGCCGGCCGGGAGCTGCTGGAGGTCATCGAGCGAAACCGATGACAGGCCCTCCGCCGGCCGGGCGGGCGTCCAGATGGATCCAAGGAGACTGTGGAACCGGATTTCGTATTGGGCCCCGGCGCACAAGTCCGGCGTGGAGGTCGATTTTCTATTGCAGAGAGGATCGGAATCGATCGCGGTGGCGGTAAAATACGGCCGGGTCTTTACAGAATCCCGGTGCAAGGGGCTGCGTGCGGTTGCCTCGCTGCCCGGACAGATTCGGCGAATTATCGTCTACTCCGAAGGCCCGCGGCTTAAAACCCACGACGGGATCGACGTTTTCGCATTTCGTGATTTTGCCGACTGGGCGGCGGAGGAAAAGATTTGAAAGAAAGAAATCATTTTTCCAGAGCCCTGGTGATTGGGTTGGCGGCTGTTGTCGGCGGCTTCACCCCGCTGTCCGCTGCAGACTTGGAGGCGCTCGTCGGGCGTTGGCAGCGCCCGGACGGCGGGTATGTCCTGGAGGTTCGCAATGTCGGTGATGATGGCAGGGCGAATGTCCGCTACCTGAATCCGCGCCCGATCCATGTCGCCCGTTCGGAGGCCTCCAGGCAAGGGGACAGCCTCAAGCTCTTCGTGGAGCTCCGGGATGCCGGATATCCCGGTTCCACCTACACCCTGGTCTATGACCCGGAAAAAGATGTTCTTCTGGGCATCTACTATCAAGCCGGGATCGGACAGTATTTCGACGTGGTGTTTCTGCGTATGAAGTGAGGCAGATTGCCGAATTCTTCTACCGGCAGTCCCGGCGCTGGAGAAGCGGAGGCGAAGAGGATCTGAAGAAGCACAAGGGGATCCAAAAGCAGCCGGATGAAATGGGCCAAAAGACGGATGCCGAGCGCTGACGCGTTTTCCGGCAGATATCCGCCTCCAAAAAGCGCTCGTCTTCCCGGCTTAAGAACTCCGTTTGATCAAGTCTTCGAGCGAAGCCTCGGTCTTTTCTTCTTCCGGTCCTCCTGGTTCCCCGTCTTGGAATTTCTTGGCGGAATTCGTTGTGATCTTGTCGGCAGCGTATATCTCCTGCATCGCAACCACAAACTCGTCCTGGTCCTGGAAGGCATGAAAAAGAACCAACGATATATCCATCCCGCTTTCACCCAAAAATTTTACCATCCTTCCGGCTTGATCATCAAAATCGAAGCCGATTGACATCATTTTGAGTTTCTGAGGCGCCGAAATAGGCGCCTGGTAAGTGGTCTGATACCACTTCAGAAAGTCATCTGTTTTGGGTATTCCGGCAACCCCGGAGTGATTTTTGACGTGCAGTGCCAGCGCTTCAACCGTCATTGCATAAAGGCAGGACGCATAATCGACGATCCGATCGAATCTCGACTTCGGGCCCATGAACTTTCTCAAGAAGCTTGTGGGAAAAAGACCATGAGATGCGAAAGTTCGTTTTCCAGAGTTTGATATCTTTCACAAACCGAATCCCTAGACCCGCTCCTGCTTTTGATCGAATCCTCGAATGACCGCCCTGAACCAGCAGTCCCTCGCCGCATAACGCAAAAATCATGCGAATTCAGATATTTAAATCTTTTCACGTATGATTTTAGAAGGATAGATTCAAAATCGCCGCAGGAGGGGTACGTCGGGCATTCTTGTTTGTGAAAATTTTTACATAACGGCAGGACCGTTTGGTGTATACCGCGTGCCACAATAATGTTCCGAAAGAGGACCCGCGGCATAAGGGTTTGTAACAAAAATACGTTCCGGAATCGGAACGTATTTTTGACAATCCCTATAAAAGAGATCCCGTTTATGGATTCATCTCATAGGCGCCTTTCAGCGCGAGCACATGCTTTTCCCACACCTCCCTGAAATGCACCCGGGAAACGTCGGGTTTGCGGATCATCGACAGACAATGTTCCATCTGCTTTTCCGTGCTGCTCGTCTTGGAGTAGACCTGCAGGGCAAACTTGGAAAAATCCCGAACCATGAAATCGAAGATCTGGTCTAGAAGGTATCCGGGCACGTCGTCCATGCGCGCCTTTTCGATGATCAACTGGCCGTAGGCGACCAGGGAAAAGAGCTCTCCCAGGCTGAGCAGAAAATCGATATCCCGCACCTGGTCCCCTTCCGGCGATGCGGACATGAGCATCTCTTTCAATGCGTCGATCTGCGCCCGGAAGATCTGAACATTCGGCAGATCCACGCTGTCGTAGGCGATGCGGTAATCGTGAAACCGAATCTTGCCCAGCCCCTTGGTCGGGCCCTGGTCGAAGAGAAACGCGTCGTCCGCCGGATCGTCTCTTCGCGGGATCTCGGCAAACGGCTCCGGTTTGAAAAAATAATTGGCCATGAACTTGACGACCAGGGCCATGTTCACGTGCACGGTGCCTTCCAGTTTCGGCAGGGACCGGATTTCCACGGCCGCCGCCGAAAAGTAGACATCCTTTTCATAGCCCCGCGCTGCGATCACGTCCCAGAGCAGGTTGATCACTTCTTCGCCCTGGGTGGTGACCTTCATCTTGACCAGCGGGTTGTAGAGCAGGTAGCGCCGGTCCTTAAGCGAGGCAGAGCGCATGTAGTCGGCGGCCCGGGCGGAGAACATTTTCATGGCCGCCAGCCGGGCGCAGGCGTCGGTAAAGAGCTGCTGGATGTGCGGAAATTCGGTGACCGCCCTGCCGTAGAGCACCCGCCCGGCCGCATGGGCGACCGCTTCGTAGAAGGCATGGGTGCAGATGCCGATCGAAGCCCATCCCAGATTGAATTTGCCCACGTTGACCGTGTTGAGCGCCGCGTCCCATGCCTCGCGGCCGGTGGAAAGAATGTCGCCGTCGGTGATCGGGTAGGACTGGAGGGCAAACTCGGCCACATAGCCCTGCCAGTCCACGACGTTCTTGACCAGTTCGTAATTCGGATGGGCCGGCTCTACAACGAAAAAGACATAATCGCCGGTTTCGGAATTCTTCCCGAAAGTGGACACCAGAGCGGCCCGGTTTCCGTTGCCGATGTAATATTTTCCGCCGTCCGCCACATAACGTCCCTCGGAAAGGGGGGTCAGCGACATTTCAGAGGAATACAGATCCGCTCCGTGGGCTTTTTCGGACAGCCCGAAGGCGAATATGCCCCCCCGGCGCAGCAGCCCTGCCGTTTTTTCCTTGACCGCCGCGTTCCGGCTCATCCATATGGGTCCCAGGCCGAGAATCGTCACCTGCCACGCGTACCAGTACGGAAGCCCGTAAAATGCGAGGATTTCATTGAAATCGCAATTTCGAAAGGTGTCCCATCGGGTATCGGCATCGCCCTGAGCATAGGCGGCGGGTGTCAGCAGCGTCGCGAAGACGCCGCTTTCTTTTAAAAATTCGATAAAATCCTCATACCAGGTCCGTTCGTGGTAGTCGGCGAGCAGCCTTTTCTTTCCCTTTGTCTCGAAAAAATCCACGGTCTTTCGCATGATCTCCCTGGAGGCCGGATCCAGATGCGCAAATGTTTCGGTTTTCGGGTTCATCAGCATGCGAAATACTCCTTTCTTTCGAGATGCGGCCTCGGAGGACCCCAGCGGTTCCCTGCCGGAAACGAATCCAGACGATCCCTGCCAAAAGGCGGGGCAGGAATCCGGCAATCTTACCGGTGTGACCGCAGGACGCCCGCCATTTTATGACGCACTATGTCATATGGCATCCCCTGAGAAATTTCAACCACCGATCAAACAATGGATGCCGGCTGCATGCCGTTGAAAGACCGGGCGCGGACCGAGGCAATCGGCCTTCGCCCCGAAAAGCGCGCGTCTGCGTCAAGCGGATGCCATCGAGCCGCAGGGGACCGTTATGAAAAAATGAACAATTATCTTGATCGATGCATCGAGAAGGCCGGGACCTGGAGCTTCGAGATTTCCGGGACGTGGACAAACGGTATCCGGATCTGTTCGGCTCACCGGTTTTTACAAGAGTTCGTTAAATCGGGGCCTGCATCTTGGTGGAAGTGGCGGACGCTCACTTTTCTGGTGCAAAGGGAGGACTGAAGTTGGCAGTTTAGGGCTGCCCTTTGGGAATCTGGTGCCTGGGGAGGGAGTCGAATCAGCGCTTTCTGATTCGGCCCAACCCCTTAATTTGATGGCTTTTTCTCTGTTTTTCGGTTGCTTGGATCATATTCAGCAGAAGTCCAATTTCTTCAATACATCCAAAAAATCCAGCGCAAATAAAACCATTTTACCCCAAATTTACACCAACAACCGACTCCCCTTCCCTGCCCTTTCCGGGAAATCCGCAAGCGCCGGACTGGATAGAGACGACCTTCCGGTCATGAGATCTGAAGGCCGCATTTTTCCAGGCCCTCGACGGTGCGATTCACGATGTCGTCGAATTTGATGTAATAGCCGATGAGATCCCGGCCGCGTTTGGAAAAATCGGGTTTGAGTGCGAGCAGGTCTTCCACCGCCCGTCTTCCTTCTTCGAAATTTCCGATCAGCCCGCAGGCGGCCGCCTTCATCAGCGGATCCCAAAACAGCCCGGGCAGTCTGAAGTTCAG
>JASFPT010000106.1:0-12157 GCA_050115795.1 Desulfobacterales bacterium | reverse complement strand
AACAGATGCTCGGCCCAGTCGATGAACCGGATGTTGGCCCGCTCCCGAAGCCGGACCTCCTCGGATTTAATGTAGCCGGTGCCCCGCCGCATGGCCACGCGGCTGCGCTCGATCACGTTGACAAAGACCACGTGGTTCAGGGCCGCACCGCGCAAGGTTAACAGCGACTGGAGCGCGTCGAAACCAAGCTCCTCGAATTTGGTCACGAACAGCAGTTTTTGGATATCCATGATCCGTATCGTTTTTCCTTTTTCGGGCTATCCCAGGATTTTCTGGATGGTGGCGGCCAGCTCGTCGGCCTCCACCGGCTTTTCCAGGTAATACTCCGGTTCCGGCACCGGAGCGCCGCCAAATTCGGTCAGCGCCTTCTGGGAGCGGAGAAACGATTTCTTCGCAATGCCGGAGAGGATGATCAACGGCAGCTTGGACAGCTGCTTGTCGGTCTTGAGTTCCCGGTAGAGCCGAACGCCGCTCTCCCGGGGCATCAGGACATCGAGGATAACCAGGTCGGGAGCCTCCTCCTTGATCTTCTTTTTCCCCTCCTCGCCATTGGTGGCCTCCAGGGGAGTGTAGCCGTGCTGCTCGAGCACCGTCACCGTAAAGAGTCTCACATCCGGGTCATCGTCCACAACCAGTACCTTCTTGCTCATCTGATTTCCTCCTCGCCGCGGATTTGCGGTTTATCGGCAAAACAGGACCGGTGCCCTCGGGTCAGGGCACTGCCGGCCCGGCACCCGATTCGGCGCCGGCCTTTTCCTTGACGGGAAGCCGAACCGTGAAGGTCGTTCCCTGTCCGGGGGCGGAATCGACTTCGATCGTTCCGTCGTGCTCCTCGATCAGCTTGCGGGTCACCAGCAGCCCGAGACCGGTCCCCCGGTGGCCCTTGGTGCTGAAAAAGGAGGTGAACAGCTTCTGCCGGACCTCCTCGGTCATGCCCGACCCGCTGTCGGAAACCGTAAAGCGAACCATCCCGTCGGATTCGCGTCGGGTGCTCAACGAAACCTGCCACTGTTTATCCGTATTTTCATCAAAAATACAAGCATCGACTGCATTGGAAGCGAGATTGAGAAGGGCGGTGTGGATCGACCGCGGGTCCATCACTTCCTCGCCGATGCCCGGATCCAGGTCGGTTACAACGGCGATGTCGTTTTCCCGGGCCTTTTCGGAAATCAGGCCGCATACGTCTGTCACAATTTCGTTGGGTCGGCACGGTTCGTATTCCGGCTCCCGCTCCTTGGCGTAACTGAGCAGATCCATCACCAGGTCCGCGGTCCGGCCGATGTTGCGCTGGATCATGTCCCAGCCGGTCTTGAGCTTGTCCGGCTTGTCCTGTTCGATGCCGATGTCGACCAGGTAGCTTCCCCCCTTGAGCCCGTGCAGAATGTTTTTGATGCCGTGGGCCAGACCCGCCACGGTCTGTCCGACCGCCGCCAGGCGCTCGGCGTGGACCAGTTCCTTTTCCAGGCGCTTGATCTCCCGAAGATCCTGGAAAAAGGCGACGCTCCCCACCACTTTGCCTTTTTCGTAGAGGAGCGTTCCGGCAAAGCGAACCGGTATCGGACTTCCGTCCTTTGCCGACAGGGTGGTCTCCCGCCACGGAAGCTCGCCATTGTCGGCAGACCGATCTTGCTCGTCCCGGATCGCCGCCACCACCTCCTTCGGGAAAATCGCCTCGGCCGAACGCTTTTCAACCACCTCTTCGGCGCCGTATCCGAAGATCCGCTCCGCCCCGGGGTTGTATATGACGACGGTGAAGGCGTCGTCGGTGGCAATGACCCCGTCGTTTGAGCTCCGGATCAGTTTTGCCATGAAATTGGTCTTGCGCCGCAGTTCCCGGGTGGCCTCGGCAACCTTTTTTTCCAGGTTGACGGTATATTCCTCGAGCTGGCGCCGGATCTCGATCTTTTCCTTCGCCCGCTTCAGGGCCAGGGAAAGGGCTTCGTCGCGCACCGGCTTGTTGATAAAATCAGAAGCGCCGTACTTGAGCGCTTCGATCGCGTTTTCGATGTCCCCGTGGCCGGTGACCATGATCACTTCCGTGCCGGGCGCCTCCTTCTTGATCTGCTTGAGAACTTCGATGCCGTCGATTCCGGGCATCTTGATGTCGGTCAGGACGATCGGGGGCTTCTCGGCGCGGAATCGATCCAGACCCCGTTCTCCGTCCTCGGCGGTGGACACCTCGTATCCGTCGGCCCGAAGGGACCGGGACAGCACCCGCAGAATGTCGGGCTCGTCGTCTATGACAAGGAGTCTGTTCATTTCCATATCATTTCACCGCGGGAAACCGCAGCTCGAAGGTCGTTCCTTCGCCTTCCTTGCTGCGCACCTCGATGGTGCCTTCGTAGTCTTTGACGATGCCGTAGCTGATGCTCACCCCCAGCCCGGTCCCCTTGCCGACCTCCTTGGTGGTGAAAAAAGGCTCGAAAATCTTTTCCTGGACCTCCTGGCTCATGCCGGTGCCGGTATCGGAGACCGTCACCGAAACGCGACCATCAAGCGCGCACGAACGGATGGTCAGCTTCTTTTCCACCTTCCGGTCCTCGGCGGCGGAAACCTTTGCGTCCATGGCGTCCACGGCATTGGTCACCAGGTTGATGAAGACCTGCTCGAGGCGGTTGTGATCCGCGTAGATCTGCGGAAGGTCCTCGGCCAGGTCCAGTTCGAGGGTCACTTCGTGAACCTTGAGCTGGTGGCCGAGCACCTTGAATACGTCCCGGATCGGATCGTTGATGTCCATCCGGGTCCGGACCACCTCGGACTGGCGGGAAAAGTCGCGCATGTGCTGGATGATGCCCGATGCCCGCTGGACATTTCGCCGGATGTCGTCTGCAATGGACGCCAGCTCCTCGTCCGGGATCTGCTGCCCGCGATCGACCATTTTCTGCAGAAAGTCTGCGGTCACCTGCATGATGTTCAGGGGCTGGTTGATCTCATGGGCGATGCCCGCCGCCATCTGACCGAGGGTGGTCATCTTGCTGGCCTGGATGAGCTGGGTTTCTTTCTCCACGCTCTCGGTGATATCGGTGGTCGAGGCGATGATGACGCTGGTCTCACCATAGCGGGCGTGGCTCATGTTGATATTGACGTAAAAGGCCTTGCCGTCTTTCCGGTAATGCCGCTTCTTGACGAACAGGTTCGAGTGCCCTTCGACCAGTTTCGCCAGTCCGTGGGAAAGCTCCTCGTCGTCTTTGTCCCCCAGGGAGAGAAAGGGAATGCCGATCAGCTCCTCTGCCGTGTAGCCGTAGCTGCTCTGGGCCCGCTGGTTGGTATCGAGGATATGGAACGTCTGGCTGTCGAGGATGAAAATCGGGTGCGGATCGCTGTTGAACAGGGTCCGGTATTTCTTCTCGGATTTGCGGTATCGCTCCTGAAGGATAGCGTTTTCCAGTGCGACCCCGATCCGGTTGCCGATCAATTCGAAGACATTTTTCTGCTCCTCGGTAAAGCGTTTCTTCTGCCGACTGCCCAGACGAATGACCCCGAAATTCTGCCGCTCCTTGGAGCTGATCGGGATATAGGCGATCGAGACGAATTGCTGCTCCTCGAGAAACCGGATTTCGTCGGAGACCCCTTCGGGCAGATCTTCGAACAGAAAAAAACGGTTCTCCTTGGCCACCTGCGCAATGATGCTGGTCCCGTCGACCAGCCGCACCTTTCGGCAGGCATCCTCCGACAGCCCGGTGCCGTAACGCATCCGGAAACGGCCGTCGTCCTCCTTCAGGTAGATGCAGACCCCGTCTGCTTCGGAAAACCGTTTGAGCTCTTCGGTGGCCATGAACAGCGCCGTGTCGATGTTCAGCGTCGCGCTCAGGGCCGTGTAGACGTTGCAAAGGGTGCTCAGCTCCCTGGTGTGGCGCTCTTTTTCCTCTTCGGCCCGTTTGTCTTCGGTCTTGTCCCACAGGGTCTCGATGGCGCCGATCACCGATCCATCCGGCCCCTTGATCGGTGCTGCGGTAAACCAGCACCACTTGCCCTCCCCCCCGAGGTTCGGAAAAAAGCCTTCCGCCTCGTATCCGCCCTCGATCAGGCCCGACCGGCGCCAGTGCGAACCATAGAGCCGGGCGATTTCCTTTTCGTCGACCTGGTCCAGTATGACGTCGGCCATGGTCGGCCGTTGGCTCCGGTAAAAAGGGGACCACTGCTTCTGGGTGCCGACGATCTCCTGGGCCGAAACCCCGGAGAGCACCTCCAAAGCGCGGTTCCAGTAGGTCACCACATGATCTTCGTTGATCACAAAGGTCGGGATGGTGCTGCCCTGGATGATCTGCTTCATGACCGTTTCGCTCTTGCCCAGGGCGCGGGCGGTTTCGGTCATCAGGCGGTTGTGGCGCTCTTTTTCCTCTTCGGCCTTCTTTTCTTCGGTTTTGTCCCAAAGGGTCTCGATGGCCCCGATCAGGCTGCCGTCCGCGGCCTGAATCGGCGCTGCGGTAAACCAGCACCATTTGCCGCTGCCGCCCAGATTCGTGAAATACCCTTCGGCTTCGTAGCCGCCTTCGATCAGCACCGACTTGCGCCATTTGCCGCCGTAGAGCTTCTCGATCTCCTCTTCCTTGGTGCGGCTCAGGATCACGTCGGCCATCGTCAGCCGTTCGGTTTCGTAGAAGGGCAGCCACTGACGGCTGGTTCCGACCATCTCTTCGGCCCGATACCCGGTGAGCCGTTCCATGGCGCGGTTCCAGTGGGTGATGACGTGGTGCTGGTCGATGACGAAGGTGGGAATCGTACTGCCCTCAATGATCTGCGACAGGGTTCGCTTCTGGCGGAACAGCTCCTGCTCGATCTCCTTGTAACGATGATGTCGGTTTTCGATGACTTCGGTCGCCTGCCGGGCGAGATTCTCAAAGAGGGAAAAGACGCTCTCCCGGTCATCGCCCCGCTCGTCCAGCTCCCACTGCGACTGTCGTTTGACCCGCTCGACCTGAAGCGAGTCCCAGATGAGGCGAGCTTCGAAGTGGTCGATCAGCTCTACGCCGGGCGGCTTCTGGTCCCGAAGGGCTTCGGAAAACGCCGTATCGTAGGTGAGCTCCATGAGGGTGTCGAGCCCTTCGAGCCCGAAGAGATCCGTGTAGTCGGCCGTGGTCTGGATGCCCATCTTTCGCGCGGCCTGAATCCCGGGGGCACCCGTCACGGGGTCGGCCACGGCCAGCACCTCCGGCCGGGGCCCGGGAAAATCCTCCCCGGCAATGAGCTCCAGCATCCGCCGGCAAAACTCGCCGCCGCCGATGATGGCGATTTTTCGTCCCAGAAATCGTCGCGTCATGGGCGTCTCTTGACGACCGGCCTTGCGGGCCGCCCGATCTAGATAAAGAAGATGGCCGTTACCAGCAGGAAGCACGGAAGCAGCAGCGGCACCGAAAACTTGAAGATATAGCCGAAAAAGCTCGGCATCGGGGTGCCGGCTTCTTCGGCGATCGAACGGACCATGAAGTTCGGGGCGTTTCCGATGTAGCTAAACGAGCCGAAGAATACCGCCCCTGCGGAGATCGCCTCCAGATACAGCACATTGTTGGTCATGAGCAGCGGCACGGCCTGGGGCTCGGTCATCCCCGGATAAAAGCTGCCCAGGGCCGTGTTGAAAAACGTCAGGTATGTGGGGGCATTGTCGAGAAACGAGGAGAGGGCTCCGGTGATCCAGAAGTAGTGGTAGGGCTCTTTGACCGCGTTGATCAGAACGGCCAGCGCGCCCTTGCTGCCGGCTTTCAAGATCAGCAGACAGGGGATCATCGTGATGAAGATGCCGATGAACAGGTAGGCCACCTCGAGAATCGGAAACCAGGTGAACTCGTTGTCCTCCCGGATCCGGTAGGGGGTGAACACCAGCGAGAGGATACCCATCAGAACCAGGAGCCCGTCCCTGACCCAGTCCTGCACCGCCCGGTGTACGCCGAAAACGGTGACATGCCCCCAGTCGACCACGCCGCTCATGAGCACCGAACCGACGATCCCGCCCAGGAACAGAAAGTTGTAGATCCCCTCCAGGCGGATCGGTTCGCCGGGCCCGTCTTCGGGCGGTAGCTGGTCCTTTTCCTTCCGGTAAAAATAGATGTCGAAGGCAAGATAGAGGGCCAGCAGAAACGCCACCGCCACCAGCATGTGGGGCAGGATGTGCAGGGTCCAGAAAAAACTCACGCCGTGCAAAAACCCCAGAAACAGGGGAGGGTCGCCCAGGGGGGTCAGAGACCCGCCCACATTGGCCACCAGAAAGATGAAAAAGACCACCATGAAGGTCCGGCTCTTTCGGTAGCTGTTGGCCCGGAGAAACGGCCGGATCATGAGCATGGCCGCCCCCGTCGTCCCCATCCAGGAGGCCAGAATCGTACCGATAAGGAGCATGAGGGCGTTGACCGCAGGCGACCCCCGCAAGGACCCCCTGAGCAGGATGCCGCCCGATACCGTGTACAGAGACCAGAGCAGGATGATAAAGGGCACGTAGTCGGCCAGGATGATGTGAACGATTTCATAGACGGCCGTTCCCCGGAAGACATACACGAACGGAAGGCCGAGGCTGGCGGCCCAGAAAGCGGACACCTTGCCGAAATGGTGGTGCCAGAACTCCGGCAGAAACAGTGGAAACAAGGCGATGGAAAGCAGCATGCAGGCAAATGGAATGCAGCTCCACAAAGGGAGAAGTTCACCGAGGTGACCGTGCCCGTGCTCGCCGGCATCGGTGTGCGAGGTCTCTCCATGCCCGGCATCATCGGGTTTGGCCGCTTCGGGCCCATGCCCCCCGGGCTGGGCAGCCGCGTGGACGGCTTCGCTGCCGCCGGTGTTTGCCGGGGCCTTCGAAGGCATGACCAGGGTAGACGCTGCTGCCGCTAAAAAAATGGCAAATCCGAATCGTAACAATCGGCTCGACCGCATGGTCCCGATACCCTCCGCATACGGTTCACAGTTCCGCTCAGACACCACGTGCCGCCGTCGCCGCGCTGCCGCTGGATGACCGGGCCCCGGAGAACCTTGCCCCACGCGGCGCGGGCCGCTGCCGGGGCAGGGCACAAGCCAAGATGTACTGAATTCATTTACTGATTTACATTCATTTTATGCACAAAAACTGTGGCACACCGGAAAACCGGTGTCAAGCCGACAAACGCCATGGTACTCCCCTTCGCGGTCCATTGCCTGTATCACAGGCCAATTCCTTGAGGCAACCCGGCCGGCTTTCTGCTTTATTGACAACGCCTCCGCCTTGGTTTACTTGTTCCTTTCGTTTGGCAGATCGGTAGCAAATCCTCTCCTCGATTCTACGTCGGCGGCCTCTGGGAGCCGCTGAATGCTGCCGGAAAAAAACGCGGGGGTCGTTATCGACGTCATTTCAACCGTGGCCGAGATGCAGGCGTTTGCCGACCGGATGCGCCGTCAGGCAAAGACGATCGCCTTTGTGCCGACCATGGGGTTTCTCCACGAAGGGCATCTGTCCCTGATGCGGATCGCGCGCGGCAAGGCCGACGTGCTGGTGGCAAGCATCTTCGTCAATCCGGCCCAGTTCGGGCCCGGAGAAGACTTCGACCGATACCCGAGAGCCCTGGAAAGAGATCTGGATCTGGCGGAGAAAGAGGCGGTCGATGTCATGTTCACCCCTGACCGGGCCGAGCTTTACCCGGAGGGGTTTGAAACCTACGTCCTTCTAGAACGGCTCCCCAACCATTTGTGCGGCCTTTCTCGGCCCGTCTTTTTCCGCGGCGTGGCGACGGTGGTCACCAAGCTGTTTCACATGGTAAAACCGCACGTGGCGGTTTTCGGCGAAAAGGATTTCCAGCAGCTGCAGGTCGTTCGCAGGATGGTGCGGGATCTGAACATGGACGTTGAAATCGTCGGCGGCCCCACGGTCCGCGAATTCGACGGCTTGGCCATGAGCTCCCGGAACAGCTATCTGACCGAAGGGCAGCGCTATTCTGCACTCTCCCTTCGCCACGCCCTGGACAACGCCCAGGCCATGGCCGAGGGCGGGGCCCGCAGCTGTGATGGGATCATCGCCGCGGCGCGCTCCCTGATCGAAGCCAGGCCGGCGACCGACATCGACTATATCCGGATCTTCGATCCGGAAACGCTGGAGGACCTGGAAATACTGGACCGCCCGGCGCGAATGGCCCTGGCGGTAAAAGTCGGCACCACCCGGCTCATCGACAACGATTTTTTGACCCCCGGCAGCGGATAGCCAAGAGCCGCCTGCAATCGGGAACACGAACCGGGCGGCGGCGGCCGCCGTCCGAACAGCTCAGGAGAACACCCATGAACAAGGAAAGCTTCTTTTTTACCTCTGAATCGGTCACCGAGGGCCATCCGGACAAGGTCGCAGACCAGATCTCCGACTCCATCCTCGACGCCATCATCGCCGAGGACCCAAATTGCCGGGTCGCCTGCGAGACCCTGGTCACCACCGGCATGGCCATCGTGGCCGGCGAAATCACCACCAAAACGTATGTGGAGATTCCGGAAATCGTCCGGCAGACCATCCGGGAGATTGGATACCACTCCTCGCACATGGGCTTCGACTGGAAAACCTGCGCGGTGCTCACGAGCATCGACCACCAGTCACCGGACATCGCCCAGGGCGTCAATGCCGGCGAAGGGCTCTTCGAAGAGCAGGGGGCTGGCGACCAGGGGCTGATGTTCGGTTATGCCGCCGACGAAACCCCGGAGCTGATGCCGATGCCCATCGTCCTGGCCCACAAGCTGTGCGGCAAGCTCGCCGAGGCCCGAAAAGACGGGAGCCTCGACTTTCTGCGCCCCGACGGCAAGGCCCAGGTCACCATCGAATACGACAACGGGACCCCCAAGCGGGTGGACGCCGTCGTCATCGCAGCCCAGCACAAGCCCGACGTGGAATATGACGATCTGCGGGAAGGGATCATCGAGCGGGTGATCCGACCGGTCATTCCCATGGAGATGACCGACAAAAACACCCGATACTACATCAACGCCACAGGCCGGTTCGTCATCGGCGGCCCGATGGGCGACTGCGGTTTGACCGGCCGGAAGATCATTGTCGACACCTACGGGGGCCAGGGAAGCCACGGCGGCGGGTGCTTTTCGGGAAAGGACCCCTCCAAGGTCGATCGCAGCGCCTCTTACATGGCCCGACACATCGCCAAGAACATCGTCGCAGCAGGCATCGCAGGGCGGTGCGAGATCCAGATCGCCTACGCGATCGGCGTCGCCCGACCGGTTTCGATCATGATCGACATGATGGGCACCGGCAAGGTCCCCAAGGACCGGGTCAAGGAGATCGTCAACGAAGTCTTCGACCTGCGGCCTGCGGCGATCATCCGGTATCTGGATCTGCTGCGGCCGATCTACCGGCAGACGGCAGCCTATGGGCACTTTGGAAGAAACGAACCCGGATTTACCTGGGAGCAGACCAACATGGCCCAGGTCCTGAGGGAAAAGGCCGGACTGTGAAGCGGCGCTGCGCTTGCTTCGACTGCCGCGCCATCGCCCACCCCCCGTCGGCGCAAGGAGCCGATGGGGTGACTTTTGCGGAGGAACATCGATGAACTACGACGTCAAGGATCTGAAGCTTGCCAGAGAAGGACTGCTGCGCATCGAGTGGGCCGGACAGAGCATGCCGGTGCTCAACCGCATCCGGGCCCGGTTCGCCGCCGAAAAGCCGCTGAAGGGGATTTCGGTGGCGGCCTGCCTCCATGTGACCACCGAAACGGCGTCCCTGATGCAGACCCTCAAAGCCGGCGGGGCCAAGGTCGCGTTGTGTGCCTCGAACCCATTGAGCACCCAGGACGACGTGGCCGCCAGCCTGGTCAAGAACGACAAAATCCCGGTTTTCGCCGTCAAGGGAGAAGACCACAAGACCTACTACGGGCACATCAACGCCGTGCTCGACACCCGGCCGCGGTTTACCATGGACGACGGCGCGGACCTGGTCTCCACCCTTCACGCAGAGCGGTCGGACCTGATCGAAGGCGTCTCCGGCGGCACCGAGGAGACGACCACCGGCATCATCCGCCTGCGAAGCATGGCGGCCGACGGTGTGCTGCGGTATCCGATCATCGCCGTCAACGACGCCCGAACCAAGCACTTTTTCGACAACCGGTACGGCACCGGCCAGAGCACCATCGACGGCATCATACGCGCCACCAACCGCCTCATTGCCGGCACCAATTTCGTCATCTCCGGCTACGGCTGGTGCGGCCGTGGGCTGGCCATGCGGGCCCGGGGGATGGGGGCCAACGTCATCGTCACCGAGGTCGACGCGGTGGCCGCCCTGGAGGCGGTGATGGACGGATTCTCCGTGATGCCGATGGCAAAGGCCGCAAGGATCGGCGACTTCTTCTGCACCGTTACCGGCAATATCGCCGTTGTGCGAAAGGAGCACTTCCAGTCGATGAAAGACGGGGCGATCGTGGCCAACTCGGGGCATTTCAATGTGGAGCTGGACTTGAACGGGCTGTCCGAAATCACCAAAAAGACCCGACAGATCCGCTCTTTTGTCGTGGAGCACCTGCTGGAAAACGATCGCCGCATCTATGTGCTGGGCGAAGGGCGGCTGATCAATCTGGCGGCGGCCGAAGGCCATCCGTCCAGCGTCATGGACATGAGCTTTGCCAACCAGGCGTTGAGCATCGAGTGGATGGTCCGGGGCAAGGCGAAACTGGAAAACCGGGTCTACCCGGTCCCCGAGGCAATCGATCGGGCCATCGCCATAGAGAAGTTGTCCGACATGGGCGTCAAGATCGACCGTCTGACCAAGGACCAGAAGGCCTATCTCGCTTCCTGGGAAATGGGCACCTGATCCGCGCGCTCGGCGGTCTTTATCTTCATGGGCGGCCTTCTCCGCGGGGTTTTCGCCCGCGGCGGACAAAAGGCACGCCTCGGCGAGAGCGGTGGAGAGCGAAAGGGATCATTGGACGGCGCAGGGCGCTGTCTGAGCTCCTTTGGAAACCTTTCATCAGCGCCGACGCTGCTTTTCCTGACCGTGGCCGGCCCCCACAAACTTCAGCGCGACGGTGCCGTTTCGGCCGGCGCTGATGGTAGGGTTCCTTGGGAGCGATTTCGCACAGCGGCAGCAAATGATTCCTTTCGCGCCGCAATCGGCCCCGAAACCATTTGGGGGATAGCCGACAGCTGAATCCCGGAGATACGATAAAAGACAAGCGGGGCCCGGCATCCTCCGGCGCCCCGCTTGTCTTTTATCGGTTGGACCGCAAAGGGTCCCTACTTCTGGAGCTTTTCTCTCACCTCCCGGATCTTCTCGTCGCGCATCTGGTTCCAGCGGACCCAGTCGTTGAGGTCGGCCTCGATGTCGAACCGGAACGGGGGGGCTGCGGTTCCGTCGGATCGGATGTCGATCTGCTGGAGCGCGCCGACGATGTAGACCCACTGCTCCATGGTCACCGGTTGAGGGCCTGAAACCGGGTGCGGCGCCTTCAGGACCCCCGGGCCTTCGGCCGCTTGATCCTCCTGGCGCCGGCGCACCTCCACCTCGCCGTCATAGACCTTGACCGTGGCCGAGCGATCCTGGTTGAGGTTGAGCCGGTAGACGGTTCCCCGAACACCGGCGACGGCCGTGGGGGTCTCGATGACGAAGCGGCCGCGCCCCAAGAGGAAACGGCTCACCCGCGCCCAGGCTTTTCCAAGGAGCATCCGGATCCGAATGTCCCGGCTCTGGTCCTTTTCCCGGTAACCGCTGGCCAGGACGGTGAAGGAGGTGCTCTCGTCAAACCGCAGAAAGCTGCCGTCGGGCAGTTCGAGCTCCAGGCGGCTCCCTTTCCCGATCCGGACCCGGTCTCCGGGAAACACCCGGCTGTCGACCGACAGAGCCGACTCCGGCGGCCTTGCGCCCTTCTGCACCCAGGCGCTGCCGTCCAGAAGAGAAACCGTGGCCGCCCCCCCGGCGATTTCCACGGTGGCCGGCGCATCGCCCGCCGCCGCCGGCATCCCAACCCCCACAATCGCTGCAAACACCAGCAGCACTGAGATCTTGCACCATGTCGTCATTGCAATTCTCGCTTCCGTCAATACTTTTCGAGCTGGCTCTTCAGGGTCCGGATCGCAAGCAGCGCATCGGCGCCGGACACCGGGCCCATGGGCATAAACTCGCCGGTCCCTGCGTCGGCGGTTTCCATGATCCCCCGGGTGGTGCACACCATCACCGCGTTGAAATACGGCAAGTCGCTTCTCAGGTCCGGGAACGGCGACGGGC
>JASFPT010000105.1:0-12258 GCA_050115795.1 Desulfobacterales bacterium | reverse complement strand
AACGGACTTGTTCCGAAAGAAGAAGCCATCGCAGACGGCACAGTAGGAAACCCCCTTTCCATAGTACGCATCTTCCCCGGGGATTCCCAGTTTCCTGGGAGACCCGCCTGTCGCCAGTATCACGGCATACCCGCGAAGCACTTTGTCGCCGGCAAGCCGAACCTCGTGGTGATCAAGGCCCGGATCGATTGCCACGACCTCGTCGGAGATCATTTCCATTCCATAGGAGCGGGCGTGATCGGCAAATTTCATGGAAAGCTCCATGCCGGTGATCTGTTCGAAGCCCGGGTAATTTTCCACCTCGTCGGACATGGTCATTTGCCCGCCGTGGGCGCCCTTTTCGATGAGCACGACGTTCAGGGCAGCCCGCATGGCATAGATTCCGGCCGTCAGGCCGCCGGGACCCCCGCCGACGATGATCAGATCGTACATCTTGTTCTCTGGCATGAACCGCTCCTTTTCGACTGTCCGACATGTGGCTGTGAAACGCGCGAAGCTGGGCTAACGTAATCAATACCAGGAAGCTCGTCAACCATCGGATGCGTTGCATCAACTGGAAACAGGGGGTGCAGGGAAGCGGGTGGACAACTGCAGGACACCCGTCTCCATTTCCGGGACACCCCACCGGACCGGCACCCGATTTCCCCTTGCGCGAAACGGCTTTCCACCATCGCCGCCGGCGGGGGATGCAATCCCGTCACCGATGACGTATAGTATCGACTCACATGCCATCGCGCTTTCGGGGAGGCTTGTTCGTGTTTGTTCGGATCAGGACATTTCTGCGGCCGTTTCCGACCAGCTTCTGGGTGCTTTGCCTGGGTTGGTTCGTCAGCGCCTTTGGTTTCGGCGTTTCGATTCCATTCGTCTCGATCTATTTTCACTCCTCCCTGGGGGTGAGCATCGCTGGAATCGGACTCTTCTTCGGTTTTCTGGCCGTGGTCCGAAGCGCGTTTCAACTTGTCGGAGGGGAGATCGCCGACCGGCTGGAGCGAAGAACCCTCATGATCGTCTTCCAGACGGTCCGGTCGGCCGCTTTTGGATTGACCGCGGTGGCCGTTTACCGCGACTGGGGCTTTGTACCGGTGGCAGGCACCATCCTCGTCAATTCGGTGTTCGGCGCCCTATACCAGCCGGTGGCCAATGCGGCGGTATCCGACATATTGCCCGAGGCCAAGCGGCTGGACGGATTTGCGGTGACCCGCTCGGCAGTGAATCTGGGCTGGGCGGCCGGGCCCGCCCTGGGCGGGATGCTGGCGGCCTTCTCCTATGGTTTTCTGTTCGTCGTGTCCGGAGCGCTCACGCTGGCTTCTGCGCTGGTGGTTTTGCTGTTTCTGAATATGCCCGAAATCGCACGCCAGCAGGAGCAGTTTCGCCTCTCGGACCTGGTGGCGGTTCGGCACGACCCGCTCTTGGCGATCCATGCGGGGCTGATCTTTTTTCTCTACATGGTCCACAGCCAACTGATCGCTCCGTTTTCAGTTTATGCCGTCGACATGGTGCGGATCACCGAGAGCCAGCTCGGCCTTCTATACACCCTCAACGGACTGATGGTGGTCTCCCTTCAGATCCCGGTCACGCGGCTTTTTTCCCGCGTCGCCCTGACCTCTCAGATGGCCCTGGGCGCTGCCGTATACGGCGCCGGCTATTTTTTGGTCGGTTTCTGCGACCGCTTTTCCCTGTTTGTGGTGGCGGTGGTGGTGGTTACGGTCGGCGAGATGGTGATGTCCCCCCCGGCGCTCACCCTGACCGCACGGCTGGCGCCGAAGAACAGGACCGGGCGCTACATGGGCATTTTCGGTTTTGCGGTGGCCGGGGGATGGTCTTTCGGACCGATGGTGGGTGGAGTGATTCTCGACGTTTTCTCCGACGCCCATGTTCTTGCCTGGTCTCTGGTCGCTTCGCTGGCCCTGGTCTCCGCCGTCGGCTATACGTTGTTTTCCCGGCGCCTGCCCGGACGGTACAATCGGTTTGAAGAGCCGAAAAACTGACCCGCAGAGAGGGTCTCCCGCCGAATGCTCCGGCGCCGCCGCATTTGACCGCCTCCCTTCAAGCCGTTTCGCTTCACCTGTCACCGCGGCAAAATCGCAGGCGAGGAAACCAAAATCCCATCAAGCGCTTTATTGACGTCGATGCCGCTGTTCACGTAGGATGTCCGGAGCAAAAAAACGAAATCCGATCCGAGGAGAGTCGACGCCATGTCGGACCCGAAACAGAATCATTTCGACCTTTGCATCATCGGCTGCGGCCCGGCTGGATTTGCCGCCGCCATGCGGGCCTTTGACGCCGGCAAACACACTTGCATCATCGAGGGGGGGGAAATTGGGGGGACCGGTGTCATGTGGGGTGCCCTGTCCTCCAAGACCATGTGGGAACTGGCCAAGGATTACGCCGTTGCCGCAAAGGTCGATCGGGGATACCGCGCCTCCGGGCTCACGGCGGACTACCGCGCCGTTCGCAACTCGGTTCTGCAGGCGGTAAAGGAAAAGCAGTACCAGATGCTTTCCCAGGTCGAGACGTTTTCCCCGCGCCGGTGGTCGGGGGAAGGATCGATTACCTACCTGCGCGGATGGGGAGCCTTTCAGTCCGAGGACACGGTGCAGGTCCGGCTGGTCGACGGGGGTACGCAGGCCGTCAAGGCCGAATTCTTCCTGATCGCCACCGGTTCCAGGCCGAGGGAGTTTCCCGGGATTCCGACCGACGGCGAGCGGATTCTCAACTCGGACCAGGTCCTGAACCTGACCGAGTTCCCCAGAAGGCTCATGATCATCGGTGCCGGGATCATTGGCTGCGAGTACTCGGCCATCTTCTCCAATTTCGGTCAGACCAAGGTCTACCTGGCCGACCACGCCGAGCGGATCATCCCCTACGAGGATGAGGACATCAGCGATTTTGTCAGCTCCCACCTCAAGGCCAACGGCGTGAAGATCTTCCAGACCGCCAATCTTCAGGAAATCATCGAGCGCCCCGACCACCTGGAGGTCGTCCTGGACTTTGCCGACGGCCGCTCCGAGGTGGTGGAGGTCGACACGGTCCTGATTTCCATCGGGCGGACCCCCAACATCGAACGGCTGAACCTGGACCGGCTCGGGATATCGCCCAACGAGCGGGGGGTGCTTCAAACCGACGAAAACTGCCGCGTAACGAACCACATTTATGCCTGCGGGGATGTGACCCACCATCCGAACCTGGTGAACCTGGCGGAGATGGAGGGCCGTTACGCCGTAAAGCACATGTACGGTCTTGCCCAGCACCCCCTCAACTACGACAACATGTCCACGGTGATGTTTTTCCGGCCGGCCGTGGCCGCCGTCGGACTCAACGAAAAAGGCTGCCGCCGGAAGAACATCCCCTATCGGGTCGCCTCTTATGGAAACGCCCTGGTCAGCCGGGCGATCGCCATGCGGGCCACCGACGGCTTTTCCAAGATCATCGTCAGCGACGACGACCAACAGCGGCTGCTGGGCATGCGCGCCGCAGGCCCCATGGCCTCCAACAACATCATGACCATCGCCCTTCTCATGGATCACTCCCCGGGCCTTGCCGATGCCTTGAAAACCGTTCACCCGCACCCCACCATGTCCGAAGGCATCCAGGAGTGCCTCCGGGTCTTGCTCGACAAATCCATCTTCAAGGAAAGGGCCTTCCCGGAACTGGTGAAGGTGCGGTCATGGGCACCGGAGGTCGAGGGATAAGGGGGGCTTGGCGGTAGCCGGCAAAAAGAAAATACCGACCAAAAGGACGAAAAGGACCCAAAGGACGCCTTCGCTTGGGTCCTTTGGGTCCCTTGACGAGGCCCCTTAACGTGTTCCAACCCCCGACGCGCTTGCGACTTTCCCGGTCACCCCACCACCACGACTTCTCCCGGAACATCCTGCAGCGCGACGGTCAACTTCGCCCGGCTGGCGTTTAGCGCCGGCGCTACGGCGGCAAGCGCTTTTTCCGGGGTGTTGTTGGTCTGGCTCAGGTGGGCGAGGATCACGTGGGAAAGGCCGTCATGGACCAGGGCCGCCAGCAGATCCCGGGAGGCCTCATTGCACAGGTGGCCGAGCCGGCTCTGGATCCGCTGCTTCAGGGGCCACGGATACGGGCCTTCTTCGAGCATCCGACGGTCGTGGTTGGTCTCCAGAATCAGCAGGCGGCAGCCTCTGAGCCGCTCGCGGACCAGGGCGGTGGCGATGCCCAGATCGGTGGCCAAGCCGATTTTGAGGCCG
Organism: Desulfobacterales bacterium; assembly: GCA_050115795.1. Classification (GTDB taxonomy): domain Bacteria; phylum Desulfobacterota; class Desulfobacteria; order Desulfobacterales; family CAFBRK01; genus JAIPEL01. Next base: position 8,047 of record JASFPT010000105.1, on the reverse strand, counting down.
TTTCGGGAGAAGATGAATCCGGAAGGTTCGCTGGCGTCGTGGGATACCGGGAAGGCTTCTAGCCGCAGACCGTCGATGGAAAAAGACCGCCCGGAAGCAAACGTTCGGATGTCGGCGATTTTCCCGACAGAGGGCGGCAGCGCCCCCCGGGTCTTTTCGGTCATGAAGACCGGCAGCTTGTATCGACGGGAGAGGACGCCCACCCCCTGGATGTGGTCGGCGTGTTCGTGGGAGACGAGCAGGGCGTCGAGCCGGTCCGGGCACAGCCCGCGGGAGCGCATCCGCCGCTCGAGTTCCACGCCGGAAAGGCCGGCGTCAACCAGAATCGCCGTGCTCCCCGCCGAGAGGTAGATCGCATTTCCCCGGCTTCCGCTGGCCAGGGCGCATACCGTAAATGGACCGTTGGTTTTTTCGCAGTTGCTCATGGTCGTGATTGCAAAGGGAGCGGCAGCGGCAAAGCCGCCTCTTGTAAAACCGCACATGCGATTTTATCCCGTGGAGCCGAACCCCCCGCTGCTTCTCCCGGTATCCGCCAGTCGATCCACCGGCACCAGGCGGGCCTTGAAAATCTGCTGGATCACCATCTGTGCGATCCGGTCGCCCCGGCAGATGCTGTAGGCGGCCGCTCCGAGGTTGATCACGGCAATCTTGATCTCCCCCCGGTAGTCGGCGTCGATGGTGCCCGGTGCATTGATCAGACCGATGCCGTGTTTCACCGCAAGGCCGCTTCGGGGGCGGATCTGGGCTTCGAAGCCCGGCGGGATGGCCACGGCAAGCCCGGTGGGAACCATCGCGATTCGCCCCGGGGCGAGGGTGAGCGGTTCAGACACCGCGGCGCAGATATCCATTCCCGCCGCGTGTTGGGTCATATACCGGGGCAGCGGGATGTCGGCGTCCTCCTCGGGTCTCAGGCGGAGGATCTCGATGGCGGGGAAAGGTTCGTCCATTGTTGCTCGGGCCGGGGGTCGTTTCCTCTCGGAAAGGGACGCCAATCCGGCTTCGGGTTCTTTGTGAAAGTCCCCGCAGCCGGGGTGATGTCAGGTCGGCAAATCAAACGGTAGCATACATGATGAAAATGAACACAACATGTTGTGGAGATCGTGTAACCGATCGGGGTTGCAATGTCAATGGCGGATACCCGGACGGCCCGAGGGGATGCGTCGGGAAAAGCGGTCAGGCGTTCAGCATTCCGGCGATATCGGCGGAGAATCGCCTTGATCTAGTGGGCCGCCCAGGGGTGGGGTGGATCGGAAGGGCGCTGTCCACTATCCAAAGCCCCGGATCGGAAAACCAGTGCCCTCAGCTTTCAGGATTCGAGGATTTCACCGGGGACGTCCTGCTCGGAAACCGGCCCGAGCAGGGTCAGGGCCATCGGGTTTTCGGCCAGAATCGATCGGGCCAGCACCTGGATCTCTTCGGAGGTGACGCTGTCGACGGCGGAAACGACCTCGCCCATCGGAATGTTCCGGCCGAAGTGGATTTCGTTCTGAGCGATGCGGACCATCTGGTTGTCGACGCTTTCGGCGGAAAGCAGCAGGTTGCCTTTCGTGAACTCTTTGGCATCTGTCAGCTCGCTTTGCGACACCGGGGCGCTTGCCAGCTGACGCAGGTGGGTCAGAAGAAGTTCCACGACCGTGCGGGTGTTTTTGGGATCCACCCCCACATAGGCCCCGAACATGCCGGTGTCGACAAACGATGAGATAAAAGAGTAGACCGAGTAGGCCAGCCCCCGTCGTTCGCGGATCTCCTGAAACAGGCGCGAGCTCATATTCCCGCCGAGAATCGTATTCATCAAGGCCATCGGGTACCGGCGGGGGTCGGTGATCGAAACCCCGCCGGTGGTCAGGCAGATGTGAACCTGCTCCAGGGAGCGGCCGTGAAGGGCCAACTCCTGCCTTCCCCTCGGGGCGATCCTGGGCGGCAGACCGTCACCCGGCTGGACCGATTCAAACGGGGCCGCCACCTTGTCCACGAAATCGACGTGGTCCAAATGCCCGGCAGCGGAGATCACGATCCGTTCGGGCTGGTAGTATTTTTTAAAAAAAGAGACGATGTTCTCGGCGGTGAAGCGGGTGATGTTTTCCCGGGAACCGAGGATCGACGCCCCCAAAGGGGCGTCCCCCCAGTACGCCTTGCCGGCGAGCAGGTGGATGTACTCTTCGGGGTTGTCCTCGAGCATGCCGATTTCCTGAAAAATCACCGGCCGCTCGCGCTCTACCTCCTGGCGGTCGAACACCGAGTGAAGGAAGATGTCGGCGAGGATGTCGACCATGGTGTCCAGGTGGGCGTCGAGCACCTTTGCATGGTAGCAGGTGCTTTCCATGGTGGTGAACGCGTTCGTCTGGCCGCCGATGGCGTCAAACTCCTTTGCGATCTGATACGCCGAGCGCCTGCGGGTGCCCTTGAAGATCATGTGCTCGATAAAATGCGAAAGACCGCTTTCCTCCGGAGATTCGTCCCGGGCTCCCACGTCGACCCAGACCCCCATCGAAACGCTCCGCACCTGGGGGAGGGACTTGGTGAGAACCCGGATCCCGTTGGAAAGAACGGTCTTATTGACCGGCGCTGTCATCGCCTTCTTCCAGCACGGCCTTGTGGCTCAGGCGGATTTTGCCGTCCCGGGAAATCTCCAGCACCTTGACCTTCAGCGGATCTCCTTCCTTGACCACATCGCTTACCTTCTTGACCCGATGGGTCGACAGCTGGGAGATGTGTACCAACCCGTCGGTGCCGGGGAGAAACTCCACGAAGGCGCCGAAGTCGGTGACCTTGACCACCTTGCCGTCGTAGACCTCCCCGATCTCCGGCTCTTTGGTGATTTCGTTGATCCGGCGAACGGCTTCCTGGCCGTCTTCGGCGTTGACGGCGGCAATCTTGACCAGGCCGCTGTCGTCGATCTCGATTCGGGTGTTGGTTTCGGCCTGCAGGGCGCGGACGATTTTCCCGCCCGGACCGATAATATCCCGGATCTTGTCGGGATTGATGGTGACGGTGAAGACCTTGGGGGCGTAAGGGGAAATCTCTGTTCGGGGCTGATCCAGGGTGGCCGTCATCTTTCCCAGAATGAACATTCGGCCTTCCCTTGCCTGGTTCAGCGCCGTCTTCAGGATGTCCCGGGACAGCTCCTTGATCTTGATGTCCATCTGAAGGGCCGTGATGCCGTCTGCGGTTCCGGTCACCTTGAAGTCCATGTCTCCGGTGTGGTCCTCGTCGCCGAGGATATCGGAGAGGACCACCACCTGGTCGCCTTCCTTGATCAGCCCCATGGCGATCCCCGAAACCGGGGCGGTGATCGGCACCCCGCCGTCCATCAGCGCGAGGCTGGCGGCGCAGACCGTGCCCATGGAGGAGGATCCGTTGGACTCGAGCACTTCCGAAACGATCCGGATCGTGTAGTCGAAATCCTCCTTGGCCGGAAGAACCCGTTCAATGGCCCGGGTGGACAGCCCCCCGTGGCCGATGTCCCGCCGGCTCGGCCCGGAGATCCGCTTGACCTCTCCCACCGAGTAGGGCGGGAAGTTGTAATGAAGCATGAACTGGCGGAACTCTTCTCCGATCAGGGTCTCCACCCGCTGTTCATCAGGGCCCGATCCGAGGGTCAGCACGCCGAGCACCTGGGTTTCCCCCCGGGTAAACAGGGCGCTGCCGTGGGGGCGGGGCAAAAGCCCTACCTCGCAGGCGATGGGTCGGATCTCGTCGAATCGTCGACCGTCTATCCGACGCCCCTCTTTGAGCACCAGATCCCGGCAGACCCTCTTTTGAAGGTCTGACAGGGCGGCATACACCTCTTTTTTCCGGTCGGCGAATTCTTCGCCCAGAGATTCGAAGACCTCGGCCTTGAGATTGCGCACAGCACTCTGGCGCTCGGTCTTGACTGGGATCGTGACCGCCTCTTTCATCCGTTCGGCGGCTTCGGTTTCGATCCGCTGGGCCAGGGTCTCGTCGGGCGCCGGCGGCGTAAAGATCATTTTCTCCTTGCCCAGGGCTTCCCGCAGCTTCTCCTGCAGGTCGATCAACGGCTGAATCGCCTCGTGGCCCCGGAAGATCGCTTCGAGCATGTCTTCCTCGGAGACGAAGCGGCTGCCGCCTTCGACCATCACCACGCCGGTGCGCGAACCGGCAACCAGAATGTTGATGTCGCAGCGGTCGTATTCGGTGACCGGCGGGTTGATCTTGTATTGTCCGTCGATGCGGCCGACGCGAACGCTGGCGATGGGCCCGTCAAAGGGGATGTCGGAAATTTCCAACGCGGCAGAAGCGCCGACCATGGCCAGCACGTCCGGGTCGTTTTCCTGGTCCATCGAAAAAACCGTTGCGATCACCTGGGTTTCAAACTTGAATCCTTTGGGAAACAAGGGCCGGATCGGTCGGTCGATCAGCCGGGCGGTCAGGGTTTCCTTTTCCGAGGGCCGCCCGATTTCCCGACGGAAATAGTTGCCCGGAATTCTTCCGGCTGCGTAGATTTTTTCCTGGTATTCCACCGACAGCGGCAGAAAATCGACATCCCGCTCGTCGCTCGACGCCACGACCGAAACCAGCACCATGGTCTCTCCATACTGGACCACGACGGCCCCGGACGCCTGCTTGGCCATTTTCCCGGCCGTTACGCTCAGGGGCTTTCCCCCCACATCTGCTTTCAATGATACTTCCATATGATTCTCCCTGCTTCACCCGACCGTTTCTTTCCGGTCGGGATTCGGCGGTATGAAACGAACCGTCGGCGCGGGGCGCCCTATTGCGCCACTCTCTTGGCTGCGCCGGTGCCGCCGAAGCTATCTTCGAAGCCCCAACCGCTCGATAATCGCACGATACCGCTGGATGTCCTTGCTTTTGACGTAGTTGAGCAGCCGCCTGCGGCGTCCGACCAGCATCAGCAGCCCACGGCGGGAATGATGGTCCTTTTTGTGAACCTTCATGTGTTCGGTCAGGTACTGAATGCGATGGGTCAGCAGCCCGATCTGCACCTCCGGCGAACCGGTGTCCGTTTCATGAAGTTTGTATTGTTCGATCAGTTCCTTTTTTCCTTCGGTCGTGAAAACCACTTTTTTTGACCTCCTCAATCTGTCGTTATTCTGCTCCAAATACGCCGCAATAGGTGTATCGTCCCTCTTCGGCCCCGGCTTCCAGGATCGCCACCAGCCGCCCTTCGGTGTCGAGCACCTTGAAGACGCCGTCGGCGGGCCCGTCCAGATCGCCGATGGCGATATGCCGGCCCTGGAGCAGACGGCCCACCAGGGCCGGCTCGGCGAACCGGGCCGGCATGTTTCGCAGGGCCTCCGCCATGGGAACGATCCATTCGGCAAGCGCCCCGGATCCCGCTTCGTCTTCAATGCGGTCCAGCCCGAAGGCTTCGTCGATGGAAAATCCGCCGCTTTTCAGCCGGCGCAGGGTTTTCAGATGCCCCCCGCAGCCGAGCCGGGCGCCGATGTCCGCACAAAGGGTGCGGATGTAGGTTCCGGCCGAGCAGGTGACATCGATTTCCACCTCCGGCAGATTCAGCCCGGTGATTTCGATGGACCGGATCTCCACCTGCCGGGGCGGTTTTTCCACCGGCTGGCCCCGCCTGGCCAGCTTGTACAACGGAACGCCCCGGTGTTTCAACGCCGAAAATACCGGGGGCCGCTGCCGAATCCGGCCGCGAAAACCATGGACTGCGTCTTGAACCCCTGCCTCGGTGACAGCCGTCGGATCGGTTTCGGCCGTCACCCGGCCGGTGGCGTCCTGGGTATCGGTTTCGATCCCCAGCCGCATCACGGCCCGGTAGCGCTTGTCTCCGGCTAGAAAGAACCGCGCCAGCCGCGTCGCCCGGTTCAGGCAGCAGACCAGAACGCCGGTGGCAAAGGGGTCCAGCGTTCCGGCATGGCCGGCCTTCCGCGCACCGATGGCCTTCTTGACCCGGGAGACCACCCGGGCGGAGGTGATCCCTTCCGGTTTGTCGACGACGATTACCCCATCCAGATCCATGTCGAACGCGTTTCTTCCGCCGCGCCTTACAGGGCCTCGGCCATTCGAATCAAGTCCGACTTGATCTCGGGCAGCCGGGCATCGATGCTGAAGCCGGCGGCGCTTGCGTGGCCTCCCCCCCCGTAAGCCGCGGCAAAGTCTGCGACATCCACGCTCCCGTCGGATCTGAGACTGACATGGTAGCTCGGCCCGCGCGGCCCCGGTCCACCATTCGGGCCCTCCTGGATCAGGGCGGTCACCTTCACGTCCTTGATGCTGCGGGCGTAGTTGATCAGTCCTTCCGCATCTTCCGAACGGGTGCCGGTCTCTTCCAGCATCTGCCGGGTCAGGGTCATCATCGAAAGTTTCCCGTTCGGGGACAGCTCGATGGAGTCCAGCGCCAGGTTCAACAGCTTGATCCGACCCAGGGAGTAAGTGCCGTAGACGTGTTTGGCAACAATGTAAGGATCGACTCCCAGCCCCACCAGTTCGTTGCAGATGGCAAAGGCCGCCCGGTTGGTGTTGGAAAACCGGAAAGACCCGGTATCGGTCAAAATGCCGGTATAGACGGCCGATGCGATCGATGCGTTGAGTTCGACCCCGAGTCTGCCCAGGATCCGCCACAGAATCTCCGCGGTCGCACAGGCCGACGGATCGACCAGTCGCACGTCTCCAAAACCGCTGTTGGTGATGTGATGATCGATGTTGATGATCACCGGGATGCGGGCCACCGCCTCTGCCGCACCTCCGATCCGGTCCAGGTTGCCGCAGTCGAGAATCACGGCCGTGTCAAACCGGGAGACATCTCCGATGCTGCGAACCACCCGGTCCACCAGGGGCAGAAACCGATAAACGGCCGGAATCTGCGATTCATTGAACAGCGTGGTTTCTTTATTCATGGCCTGCAGCGACAGGCCCATGGCGATCAACGATCCGATGGCGTCTCCGTCCGGATTGGCATGGGAGGCCAGCAAGACCCGCCGGCTGTCTTTCAGGTGTCGGAGCAGTTCATCCATTGTCTGTTTTGATTGTGTACAGCAGCTTTTCGATCTTCGACCCATAGTCGTAGGAGCTGTCATGGAAGAACTCGATCTCCGGCATGTAGCGCAGGTCGAGCTCTCTTCCCAGAAACCGTTTCAGCACGCCCTGGGCTTTGCGGAACCCTTCGGCAACCTCCTCGGGGGTCCTGTCGCCGCCGGTGGTGACAAAGTAGACCCGTGCGTGACGAAGGTCCTTGGTCATCTTCACGCCGGTGATCTGAGCCATCGAAAGTCGCGGGTCCTTGACCTCCCGAAGGAGAATGTCCGACAGGGTCCGCTGCACGATCACGGCGACCCGATCCGCCCTGGTGTAGGGTCTCATATCGTCATGATCTCCATTTCGGTGTCGAGAAGCTCCGCAAGGCCGATATCTTCTGCCAGGTTGAAAATTTTGTCGATTTTCGAGTTGATCAGCGTACCGCTGTTTCCCACCAAGGCAAAGCCGATTTCCGCCCGCTGGTAGACGTCGTTTGCTCCGATTTCGGCCACCGAAGCGTTAAAGCCGTTGCGGATCTGCGCGATGATCGATTTGACCACCTTCCGCTTTGCCTTCAGGCTGCGGCAATCGTGAATCCGCAGCGTGATGATGCCAAAACCGATCACCATTTTCTCAGCGAATTTTTTCCTGTTTTTCGGTTTCGGTGGGTCGTTCGTCGTTGGTGGTGTGTAAAGAACCCGTTGTTCCGCGCCGGAGTCCAAGGCCCCGGTCGACCACCGGCCGCTCACCACCAACCACCCACCAAAATTCGCGCAGCGATGTTATTTCAACTCCGGTTTGATCTCTTCCATATAGTAGCATTCCAGCACGTCGCCCACTTTGATATCATTGAACTTTTCGATGTTGATACCGCATTCGTATCCGGCGGCGGCTTCCTTGACGTCGTCCTTGTACCGTTTCAAAGATGCGATCTTGCCGTCGTAGATGACCACCCCGTCCCGCAGGACCCGGATGTTCTGGTTTCGCTCGATCCTCCCGTCGGTCACGTAGCAGCCTGCAATGGTCCCCACCTTGGGTACGTGAAACGTCTGGCGGACCTCGGCCCTTCCCAGAAGCCGCTCTTCGA
>JASFPT010000104.1:0-12272 GCA_050115795.1 Desulfobacterales bacterium | reverse complement strand
GGATCAGTTTCGTCTTGGTCGGATCGCCCACAAAGGCGCCGAAGTTGACCGCCTCAAAGAAGCTCAGGGTCCAGTTCTCGCCGGCCGCGTTGAAAACGGCGGCGGCCGGAATGATCGAATGGGCCCCGGCCAGTGCCACGTAGAGCAGGTCGGCCCCTTCGACGTCCACGGGAATCACCTGCCCGCCGGCCTCGCTTTTCCACTTCTTGACCACCTCGTCTTCCAGCTTCCGGATGCCGGCAAGAAAACTGTCCTTGAAAAACTCGAGGGATTTTCCTTTTTCCACCGATGTGTCGGCCAGAAGGGAAAGAATCTCCGGTTCGGCGCTGGCGCCGATCAGCAAGAGCTTGGCAACGGACATGAGCATCTGGGTATCGATGCCGAAGGGGCAGAAGACCATGCACCGGCGGCAGCCCGTACACGAATAGGCCGCCTCGTAGAGCTCGTCGATGGCCATGCCCGACAGCTCCTTGGATTCGCCCAGCGACGGCCAGAACCTGCCCCTGGCCTTGAAGTACTTCTTGTAGATTCTGCGGATGATCTCGTGCCGATAGGCGGCGATGTATTTCACCTGGCCCATGGAGGCATATACGTGGCAGGCCTCGACGCAGGTTCCGCACCGGGTGCAGGTTTCCAGGTAAAACCGCATCGCCTCGTTGAGTTTGCTTCGAAAGAGTTTGAGAAGCTCTTCTTTGGTGTGTTGATCCATGATTACCCTCGTCTCAGTTTGTTCACCGACAGAGACAGAAATGAATGCATGAGCTGGCTGAACGGAAAAAAGAGCAGAAACAGATTGGCGAAGAACACATGCAGCAAAAGCATGAAGGAATGACCGGAGAAGGTCGTCGCCCAGGGCAGCTCCGGTTTTAAAACAAGTAGGCTGTACAGATAGTCCCGGTAGTCGACCACGGTCATGTCGCCGTATCCGTACCAGCGCCGGGCCCAGTCCATCTCGCTGCCGAAGATGACGATCAGAAACAACAGGATCAGCAGGTAGTAGTCTTCGGGGACCGTCAGCTCCTTGACCGGCGAGCGAAACCGCCGGAAAAGGAAATACAGCAGACAGACTGCGGTCAGCAGCCCGACGATCCCCTTGCCGATGAAGACCTCGTGTGGAACGATCTGTAAAAACCCGATCTCGGCGAAAAGTTCCAGGTGGCCGAGGATCAGCAGCAGCAGACAGATGTGAAACACCATCAAAAAGATCCACAGCAGGGGCTTGTGTCGGCGAACGGTGGGAAACAGCAGCGTATCGAAGACGGCCAGCAGCCACTTGGGCCGCCGCTCCGGATAGATTTGAAGCGTCGTGGGATGTTTCGGCGCCCGGAAGATCCGAAAGAGTCGGACAGCGGTGCCGAGGATGAACACGCCGAAGGAGAAATAGACCATCGGCACCAGGACGATGTAGTAGATTGTCTGCACGAAAACCTCCAGAAGGTTGCAGACCGGGGCGCGAACAGACTCGCCACCCCGGCCTCGTGGGTTCGCGTGGGCCCGTTAGGCGACTCTCTTGATAAAGAAGCGGATCACGTCGCCGTCCTGCTCGGTTTTCAGGATTTCGTTACCGCTGGTTCTTGCCCAGGCCGGAAAGTCGGCCAGAGCACCCGGATCGGTGGTCTGCGCCTCGATCACATCGCCGAGTTCGACTTCCTTGATCCCCTTGCTCACCTTGACGACGGGCATGGGGCAGGGCAATCCTTTCAGGTCCATCACTTTTTTGGTCTCGATTGGTTCGCTCATTTGGGGTTCTCCTTTCCGTTTTCTGTTCGGGGTCTGAATCGGTTTAAATAAAGAGTTGGATACGGCTGCCGTTTGCCTCTTCCAGGAATTTGGCGACACCGCAGTAGTCGATGTTCTGATAGTCGATCATCTCGCCTCTTTTGAATCCCATCAGGTCCATGGACATCTCGCAGACATAGATCCGAACGCCGAGTTCGTCGGCCATCTCCAGCATCTGCTCCAGGGTCGCCACGTTTTTCTGCTTCATGAGCCGCTTCATCATCGCAGTGCCCAGACCGGCCATGTTCATCTTTGAAAGCTTGACTTCGCAGGTACCCTTCGGAAGCATGGCGCCGAACATCTTGCCCATGGCATCCTTTCCGCCGATCTTCTTGTTCTTGTCCCGGAGGATGGGGGTTCCCCAGAAGGTGAAAAACATGACCACGTCCATTCCCATGGCCACGGCGCCGGTGGCGATGACAAACGCGGCGAGTACCTTGTCCATGTCCCCGCTGAAGACGATCATCGAGAGCTTGTTTTCAGGGGCCTTTTTTTCGACCGCCTCCAGGCGGGTCCGCATTTCTTCCAATTGTGCTGCCAGCTGTTCCATTTCGCCTCCTTATTTTGTTTATATCGCCAAGCTTTAATGAATAATGTTTTCAGTATCTTATTCTATTTTTACCCTTATTTGGTTTATATTGTGTACTTAAAGTCCCAAAAAAAGAGCGGCGGACGCCGCCCGAATTCCGCACGCCCTCTATTCCATCATGTCCTTGACCGACTGCATGGCCGTTTTGAGCACCTCCAGATTGGACAAAATGGTGTGCCGCTGGTCGATGGACATCCGCAAAAGCACCTCCCGGTGCACGTCCTTTAAGAATTGATTGATCTCCTGGAGCTTTTTTTGCCCGTCTGCGGTCAAGCTCAGCAGGGTCACCCGGGAATCCTCCGGGTCCTTTACCCGCTGAACGAGTCCCCGCCGCACGAGGCCTTCTACGATTTTGGTCACACGGCTTTTGACCACGTTCATCTTCTGGGCAATCCCTTTTGCGGTGAGGTACCGTTCGGCGCCGAACAGCTGCAGGCACCTGAGCTCCGCATCGGGCAGATTGAAACGATCGCACTGGTATTGCATCCGCTCCTGGCAACACTGAAAAAGCTTGGCGATCAGGTCTTGAAACTGATCGAGCTGGTAAGCGGGAACACGGTCCAATTGGTTCGCAAGATCATTCATGGCGTGAACCATATCAGGATTCGAACCCCTGTCAAGAATTTTTTTCCCGCCGATGGATTTTTTCCGTCCCGTCCGCAGCTCAGCCGCCGGGACGGGTACCGATGCGATGCAGCGCCCCGGCTTGTCGGTCCGGTTGTCGGCGCCAGGGTTTTGTGATAGCGTGTCCGGAATTTTAATGCGAATTGTTTTGAAAGGATTTCAACCTGTTGAGGAAGATTCGGAAACCTGCCGGCTGGATGTTTCAAGCCGGCCTGCTGGCGGTCGGGTTTGTCGCCGCAACCGGCGCCGCCGGGGCCGTCGATTACCCCTGGACGATCTGGCTCGGCGGACACCGCTGGCCCGCCCTGGTCGAGATCATGGGGCGAACCATGTTCGAAGGCCAGGCGCCAGGATGCGGCGATGCGGTCGTCCTTTATATTCTTTGTGCAATCGCAGGCTATTATGCGGCATGGAAGCGGTCGTCGGGACGAACCCACCGGCTTCGCCCCCAGCTGGGCTTTATCGTCACCTCGGCTGCGGTCTGGGGACTGGGACTGGTCCATGCCCTGAAATGGGCCGTGGGCCGGGCCAGGCCCATGGAGGTGCTCTACTCCGGGGAACCCTTCACCGCGTGGTACCGGATCGGGCCGCATTTCGTGACCGAGGGGGTCTACCGGGGAAGCTTTCCGAGCGGACACACAGCCCAGGCCGCGCTGCTGCTGACGTTGGTCTACGTGATCGCCGCCGCCGCCCGGCAGCGCCCCCCCCTGCGCCAGGCGTCCTGGGGCGCGGGTGCATTCTGCCTCTTCTATGTCGCGGGCATGGGCGCAGCCCGGGTGATGGCCCTGAGCCACTGGCTGACCGACGTGGTCGCCGGTCTGTTCATGACGTGGCTCGGAATCCACATCACCTATCACTGGTTGCTGCAGGTCCCGGCCCAAACAGCCTTCTACCGGAAAACCGGCCGATGGCCCCGTGCGCCGGAGGCCTGGGAACTGAGACTGTCCGCCTGGCTCCTGGGGGTGCTGGCCGGGGCGGCGGCCGCAGCCCTCGGCGCCAGGGCCCTGCTCCGATCCGACCACCAGGGGCTGGGGTTTTTGCTGCCGATCGGGGCGGTGCTGCTGACCGTCTCCTTGCTCCGGGCCCGCTCCCTGAGACAAAGGGCCCTGGCCGAGCTGGAGGAGCCTGCCCCATGAGCCGGAACCCCGAACCGGTCGAAAACCGCTCCGAACCGGGGACCAGCTTCCGGCCAGGGCGCCTCGCACGGCTTCTGCTGGTCGATTCCGCCAAGGACCTGTTTCGATACAAGTCCTTTTTCCTGCTGATCTTTGCCCTGATCCTGGCAGACCGCATCCTGAAAAAAACGGTTTCCGTGGACCGCTCTGCCATCCAGCTGCCGAATTTGGCCGAGACCGGTCTTCACACGGCGCGGTTTGTATTCGAGGAGCTGCCAGGCGCCGTTGGGTCCCTGTTGACAGACTACCGGACGTTCCTCGCCCTCGGGGGCCTTTTCCTGCTCAAACAGTTGATCTCCATGTGGCCGTCGAGCGACATGCGCCGCATGCATCGCAAGGAGCGGTCGGGTTTCGGGCTGCTCGACTCTTTGACCGCGATCCGATGGGCGCAGGTGGCCTGGGACGCTGTGGCCGTCGGGTCGATCTGCGCGGCGACAGGCCTCTGGTGCCTTGCGGCTTTTCTTTTTTGCCGGATCCTTTGGACCGCGGCACCGACCCTGTGGCCGCTCTTGATGCTCGCGACCCTGGTGGCATTGTTTCTTCCTTTGTCCATGGGGGGGTTCTCCTTTTCCTCGAAGCTGGCGGTGCTGCAAAGAGGCGGCTTCGGAGAAAAGCTGCTGTTGTTCTTTCGTCTGCTGACCGACGCTCGGTTTATGCGCCGCGCCTGGCTCTTTTTTATGCTCCGGATTGCCCTGGAATCGGTGTTCGTGGTCGCCATTCCCGCTGCGGTGCTGCTTTTTGTCGACATCTTCTGGCTTCGGATTCTGCTTGCCGGCCTTCTGGCAACGCCGGTTTACTCATACCTGAAAATGGTCACCTTCAAGTTTTTTCTCGCGATCTACAGCGACACTGCTCTGGTCAGAGAGGAGTATTTGACATACTATGCCGCCTTGGCGGGGGGGCATGCCACCCGCGGCCCCCGACGATCGAGGCACGGAGGAACATCGTGAATCGCAGGAAACTGGCCTTTGCGATACTCGGCCCGATTCTTTCGGTGGCGCTGTTTTTCACCGTCGTCGAGCTTTCCACCCGCCTGATTTCCTGGGTGAACGGCAACGGATTTACCCTGGCGCTGCACGAACTCGATGCCGACGACCCCGGCCTGGAGAGCATTTATATGTGGCATCCGTTCGTCGGCTATATCTTTCGCCCTTCGAGCCGGATCAAGGCCGGACACCCTAACCAGAAGTCGATGGCGGTCGTCAACGTCGACCGGCACGGATTTCTGGCTAAGGACGACGGCCTTACCCGAATGAAACCGCCAGACGAGATCCGCCTGGCCTTCATCGGCGGATCTACCACCGCAGGCCTCAATCTGAACTTTCAAGAAAATTGGCCCGGGAGGGTCGGGGACTGGGTCCAAGACCGGCTCCCCGGAAAAACGGTCCGAACGATCAATGCCGGTGTGCCGGGGTTCGACACTGCCATGAGCCTGGGAAACCTGGCTCTTCGGGTGATGCCGTTTTCCCCGGATGTGGTGGTGATCTACCACGCCTACAACGACCTGAAAGCCATCCGGGGCGATGTGCCGTTTCATCCCGATTACACCCACATCCACACGCGCCCCTACGGATTCGGCCCCGAACCGAACCCGATTGTCGGGCTGCTCCACAAGAGCATGGCGTATGTGAGACTGCGCAACCAATATCGGGAGTACCGGCGAAAGGCAGACTTCGAAAAAGGCTTGCTCGGCAACGCCGGGACACGACTGGATCGAATCCCGTCAGAGGCTGAGGAAACCTTTTCTCAGCATATCCGAAGCATGATCGCAATTTCACGCGAAGGCGGCGCCCGGGTGGTGCTCCTCTCCTTTGCCACGCTGCACGATCCGTCGCTGGATTTCAATTCCGCCGAGGTTCTGGAAAAACTCGACAACCGCAAAAAGGTTGAGCTCGTCGCCATGGCCCAATTCACGCCGGGACTGACCATCCCTGCCGTATTCGAGGGCCTTCGCCAGTACAATGCAGCACTGGCGCGCATCGCCGCCCAAGAGCAGACCGAATGGGTGGACATGGCGAAAGCAATCCCCCATGATGACCAATTTTTCGTCGATCGGGTGCATTTCACAGCCGCGGGAGCCCGCGAGATGGCTCGGCACCTGGCCCCTGTCGTCCTCTCCTGCCTGAAGGAGAGGACGCCGATCGAAGAAGGGAAAAAAGACTGAGGCCATGAAGAATCGGCATGCTTTAGGCCGTTTTTTCCTCGACAGCCCGGAGCGGATCCCGCTTTTCGGTTTTCTGGCCCTGATCGGAGCCGGGACAGCGCTTCTCCTGTTGCCGATGGCCACCCGGCAAGGATCGATCTCTTTTGTCGACGCTCTGTTTACCGCCACTTCGGCAAGCTGTGTGACCGGCCTGATCGTCGTCGACACGGGCTCTTTTTTCAGCCCCTTCGGCCAGGCCGTGATCCTCGCCTTGATTCAGATCGGCGGGCTCGGCATCATGACCCTGTCCACGCTTTTTTTGCTCATGGCCGGCCGCCGGCTGAGCCTGGCCGGCCGTTCCGTCATTCAGGACACCTTCACCCACAGCGGAGACCTCAACCCGGCCCAGATCATCCGACAGGTGTTTGCCTTTACCCTGGTCATGGAGGGTCTTGGGACGGTTTGCCTGTTTTTCGGTTTCTTGCCCGCGTCGGCCGGCCAGGCGGATGCCCTGTGGGAAGCCCTGTTTCATGCGGTCAGTGCATTCTGCAACGCCGGCTTTTCCCTTTTTTCAGACAGCCTGATCGGATTCCGGGAATCGTGGCTGGTCAATCTGAGCGTCTGTGCGCTCATCGTCGCCGGTGGCATCGGATTTCTGGTGGCGGCCGAAGTCCGGACGCTGGCCGCCCTGAATCTTCGAAGCTGGCGGCGGCTCAGCCTGCACTCCAAACTCGTCCTGGCCAGCACCGCCCTGCTGATCCTGGTCGGTACGGCGCTGATCCTGTTCATGGAATGGTCCAACACCCTCGCTGCGCTGACGGTTCCGCACAAGGTCCTGGCCGCCCTGTTTCAATCGATCACCACCCGGACGGCCGGTTTCAACACCCTGCCCGTCGGCGCCATGGCCAGCGAAACGCTGTTTGTCGTCATCATCCTGATGTTCATCGGCGCCAGCCCCGGTTCCTGCGGCGGAGGGATCAAAACCACCACCTTTGCAACGATCTGCCTGCTGGGCGTCGCCCGGCTCAGGGGCAGGGACCAGCCGCAGGCGTTTTGGCGGAAAATTCCCGAGTCGAGCACGGCCAAGGCGATCAGCCTGGCCATTCTCAGCCTGCTGGTGATCGTGGTTGGAACGCTGCTGCTGACCATCAGCGAATTGGGCGGTGTGTCGAGGCTGCACAGCCAGGGCAAGTTCTTCGAACTTCTTTTTGAGGCCGTCAGCGCCTTCGGCACTGTCGGCCTTTCGATGGGCGCCACCGGCGGCCTTTCCATGGCCGGCAAGCTGCTGATCACGGCGATCATGTTCATCGGCCGGATCGGCCCCCTGGTTCTGGCCGTCGCCGTGAGCCGGCGCCGCGCCCCCCGTTTTACCTATGCCGAAGAAAAAGTCATGATCGGATGAGGTGACCCATGAAACAGTTTGCCGTGATCGGAGTGGGAAATTTCGGATATTACCTGGCCATTCGGCTCTACGAGAAGGGCCACGAGGTCCTGGCGATCGACAAGGAGGCGAATCGGGTCCAAGACATTCGCGACCGGGTCAGCCGAGCGGTGGTGGCCGACGCCACCGACAAGGGAGCCATGCAGGCCCTGGGTCTGGAGCACATGGATGCGGTGGCCATCAGCACCGGCGATGATCTGAGCGCCTCGATTATGATCTGCCTCAACCTGAAGGACCTCGGCGCCAAGCGCATCCTGGCAAAAGTCATCAGCGAAGCCCATGCCCGGATCGTGGAAAAGATCGGCGCCACGGAGGTGCTGTTCCCCGAAAAGGACCTGGCCGAAACGCTGGCGGCCCGTCTTCACTCTCCGAACGTGCTCGAGTACCTCCCGTTCATAGAGGATCATTCGATCATCGAGATGACGCCGCCCCAGCGGTTTGTCGGCCGCCAGCTCAAGGATCTGGATCTGATCAACAAGTTCGGCATTCAGGTGATCGCCATCAAAGAAACGGTGCCGGATCGCGTCAACATGGTCCCCACCGGCACCTACACCCTCAAAGACAGCGACATTCTGATCGTGCTGGGTCCCAACGAGGGAATCGAAAAACTCAAAAAAGAACACGAATAGGTTTTGCGCGTCGCCTTGGGGTCGTGCCGATCTTCGGCAAACCGGCCCTCCTGCTTGACGGGGCGATCAAACATCCTCAGATTGTCCATGGACCTGTCAGGCCGCCGCCCCGGAGACTGGAGACCCGTTCAAAATGAGCGCTCAAACCCCGAAAATGCCGGTGCTGTTCGTTTCCCACGGAATGCCGACGATGGTCGAAACGCCGGTTCCCACGCGTCGATTCCTTCAGCAGTTGGGAGAACAGATTCCCCGGCCGGTTTCGATCCTGTGCATCTCCGCCCATTTCGAGGCCTGGCTGCCGATGGTGACCGGGGCCGGCAGCCCCGAAACGATCCACGATTTCTATGGATTCCCGGCGTTCATGTACGAAAAGCAATATCCTGCACCCGGCGATCCGGCCCTGGCCCGGGCGGTGACGCAGCGTCTGGCCGATGCAGGAATCGAGGCCCGGCTCGACGAGAACCGCGGCCTCGATCACGGGGCCTGGGTGCCGCTGATGCTCATGTACCCCGAGGCGGCCATACCGGTGGTTCAGCTGTCGATACAAACCGAAAAAGGCCCAGGACACCACGTTGAGCTGGGCCGCGCCCTGGCCCCCCTTCGGCGCCAGGGGGTGTTGCTTCTGGCAAGCGGCGGCGCCACCCACAATCTGACCGAAATGCGCAGCCACCGACAGGACGACCCGCCGGCCCCCTATGCCGCCGCATTCGACGCCTGGCTCGAAGATGCCCTGTGCAATGGAAAGACCGAGACCCTGATCGAATACGAAAACCGGGCGCCGGAGGCCCGCCGCAACCACCCGTATCCGGCAGAGCACTTCCTGCCGCTGTTCGTTTCCCTGGGCGCCGCGGGCCGACACGCCTCGGCAAAGCGGCTTCACAGCGCCTTCCTTTACGGCGTGCTGTCCATGGCGGCCTATGCATGGGAGTGAAGACCGCCCCGACAGGGCCCCGGGCACGAGGCATCCGGCTTTCCCCGGGCTGTGCGCCCAAAGCGAGGCAAGTTGAACGCGCCAAGCGAAAACCGCTCCGGGAATATCGAAATCGCCCGCGATCCGGTGATCCGGACCGATCAGCACCGGTGCTTCGACGATCACGGCCGGCCGGTTTCCTGCGGCGGGTCCGGCCAGGAAGCCGAGATGCGCCCGGGCGCGCCATGGCCGGAG
Organism: Desulfobacterales bacterium; assembly: GCA_050115795.1. GTDB lineage: Bacteria > Desulfobacterota > Desulfobacteria > Desulfobacterales > CAFBRK01 > JAIPEL01. Next base: position 2,727 of record JASFPT010000104.1, on the reverse strand, counting down.
CCGAGGTTTTCCACCCGCACCGACGGGGTACTGGACCGTCTCACCGGCCTTTTCTGGATGTCTGACGCCGGAGAAGAAGCCTTGCCCATGAACTGGACGGAAGCCGGCCAATACCTGGAGGCTCTCAACGCCCAGAAGCCGGGCGGACGCGCAGACTGGCGCCTTCCCGGCCGCCGGGAGCTGTTTTCCCTGGTCAGCCACGACCGGATCAACCCGGCCCTTCCGGCGGGCCACCCGTTTACAGGCGTTTTTCCCGGCTACTACTGGAGCGAAACGACCTGTGCCGCCGCCGCCTCCCAGGCCTGGTACGTGCATATGGGCGGGGCAAGGGTCCACAAGGGAATGAAGCACGGCTTCTACATGGTCTGGCCGGTGGCCGGCACGCCCTATAGGCCCTACCGATGGCATGCGCCGGTCAACCGCTTCTGGCCCGGCACCGATACGGTCCTCGACCGCGCCAGCGGCCGGATGTGGGCCCGTGTTCCAGGTCTTGGAGAAGGGCCGGTCTCCTGGTCCGAGGGCCTTGCGATGGTGGCGGAGATGAACCGCCAAAGATGGGGTGGATACAACGACTGGCGGATGCCAGGGGTCCGGGAGCTGGAAAGCCTGATCGAGGAAAGCGCCCATTCACCGGCGCTGCCCGACGGACATTTTTTCGAGGACACGCCCCAGGGATGCTGGACATCGACCACCAGCTTGTACGAACCTTCCTATGCATGGGTCGTCTATTTCCAGGAGGGGGCGGTGGGTGTCGGCTTCAAGCCGAAAGCCGACTTCGGCCTCTGGCCGGTGCGGACCGATAAGGGGTGATCGGGAATTGGGTCGAATGGTCAAGTTGGAGTGGCTCATCATCGGCGGGGGAATCCACGGCACCTATCACGCCAATGTGCTGGTCCATGGTGCCGGCGTGAAAGCCGACGACCTCCGCATTCTCGACCCGCACGAGGCTCCGCTGACCCTGTGGAACCGCCACGCCGAGGCCTGCGCGATGAGATACCTCCGTTCTCCGTCGACCCACAATATCGATGGGCCGGTGCTTTCCCTGTACCGGTACGCCCGGACATCGCCGGCAGGAAACGCACCCCATTTTATCCCGCTGTACAACCGCCCGTCTGCCGACCTGTTTCGACGCCACTGCCGGCACGTCATCCAGGACCGGGGGCTCGACCGCCTTCGGCTGCGCGGACGGGCCCAGGCGCTGCACCGGCTGGGGGGGCACCTGATCGTCGATACCGATTCGGAACCGATCACAGCCCGCCGGGTGCTGCTGGCCATCGGCCTGACAGAGCAACCCCGATGGCCCGGATGGGCACAGAAACTGAGACGCCATGGGGCGCGGGTCGACCACGTGTTTTCACCCGGCTTTCGGCGCAACGACCAGGGGCCGCGCGGCCGGACCCTCGTGGTCGGCGGTGGACTGTCTGCCGTGCAAACCGCCCTTGCCCTGCTGAAAAACAGCGGCGGTCCGGTTCTGCTCCTCTCCCGGCACCGGCTCCGGGTGGTTCCCTTTGATTTCGATCCTTGCTGGATCGGCCCCAAATGTATGCGCGATTTCGTAAAGATCGCTGCCCACAAGCGGCGCCAGGTCATCGACGCCGCCCGAAAGCCCGGAACGATCCCCGAAGAAGTCATGGCCGAGGTGCAATCGGTCCTGCGCCGACGGCATAACCGGTTCTCGTTCGCGCTGGACCGCATCAAAAGTGGTTCGATATCGGGAGGTCAGATCCGGCTTCACACGGCCGGCGGCCGAACGATAGCGGTCGAAAGAGTCGTTTTGGCCACCGGATTCAGCACCCGGCGGCCCGGCGGCCGTTTCATCGACGGGGCCGTCGAAAGGCTCCCTCTTCCGGTGGGTGCCTGCGGATATCCGCTGGTGGGAGATGACCTGCAGTGGGGGGCGAATCTCTTCGTCACCGGCCCGCTGGCCGAGTTGCGGGTCGGACCGTGCGCCCGAAATATCGTCGGGGCCCGAAACGCCGGCCGCCTTCTGCTCGCCGGCCTGAAGGCATGAACACCAGCCGCGTCGGCCAACCGGATAGCGCCCTGCAAAATCCCCGCCGTTACCGCTGAATCGGACAAAGGCGGTGGATCACGACCCGGTGGGCCTGGCCGTCTCCCCGGAAAGACTTGATCCGGCTTTCGATGTCATAACGGTCCTTGATCCGCTCCAGGAGCTTCATTCCGCAATCGTGGCGCAGGTTGTGCGCCAGGTAAACCGATCCATTGGGCTTCAGGTACCGCTGGAACAGGGAGATCAGGGGATCGAAGAACCGCTCCTGATAGACCACCTCGGAGCCGCAGATGACATCGAAGGTGCCGTCCAGATCCGGCGCCAGCCAATCGAGGCGCCGCACGGCAGCCGTGTGAAGGCCGTTGTGGTCGGCGTTGAGTCGAAGCAGCGCCAGCACATCGGCATCGAAATCGGTGAGGGTAACCCGGTGCCCGAAAGCGGCCAGAAAAAGGCCGGTCAGCCCCATTCCCGCACCGATCTCCAGCACCTCGCTGCCCGGCGAAGGCGGCCGCCGGACCAACTCGTCTGCCAGCACGAAGGAGGCTTCCCAGAATTTGATCCAGAAGGGGAATTCCTTGAGGTAGGCCTCCCCTTTTTCGGCCAGGGTGCCGACGATGCGGTCCCAGTTGCCGATACCGTATATTTCAAGACGCCTGGAGCCGATCCCCACCGGCATCGGCTCCAGCTCGAATCGTTCGAAAAGCGTCTGTTTTGCT
>JASFPT010000103.1:0-12472 GCA_050115795.1 Desulfobacterales bacterium | reverse complement strand
ATCCGGGTCTCGGCCCCGAGCTGCCTGCCGACGTACTCGATCAGGGAGATATTCAATTCGACCAGACTGTCGATATCGGAAGCCAGCCGATCCCGAAGGGGACCGAAGTGGTCTGCGAAAAACGGACCGTGACGGTAGGCCGTCTGGAGACTGGTCAGGTGCTTGCCGGCCCAGGCGCCCTCTTCCCGCACGATACGAACCTGGTCGATGCGTTGGAGACCTCGCCCCTTCCGGTGGACCGGGAGGCGTATCCAGAGGGTGCCCCGGTCGTTTTTGAAGCGGTTACGGGTCATCCAGGTGCCACCCCGAGGGAACTGGACGCGATCGAGGAGGACGAAAACGTCGCTCTTCAGTATTTTGCCGAAGAACCCGGCATGGGGAGCAAAGTAAGGTTGGGCGGCGGAAAGGATCATGACGGCAGAAACCGACCGAGCCGCTCTCTGGAGGCACCGGCGGCAACTTCAACGATGTTGGCCGAATACCGGCCGTTTTGCAAGAGCTGGCCGGTGCGCCTGCGGTACTCGCTCTCGGAAAGCTCGCCGACGAGCCGCAGAATGCGGGGAAACAGCAGGGCGTTGATGTAAGGGATGCCGGCGCTGCGGCAAAAGCCGGCGCCCTTGCGGTCGTCGATGATCACAAAATCCCCCTCGCCCCGGGCATAGAGCCGGATCGTCTCCCGTTCACCGGCACCGGTCAGCGCGTCTTCCGCGGTCGGGAGAAAGGACCCTTCCGGCGAAAGGACCCGGATCTGTCCCGCACGGCGTGCCGCTGCAAAGCCGCAAGCCCCGGGGTACCCCTTGCGGGCGATCTCCCCGTATACGGCCTCGGCCATGACCACCTCGTAGATCTCGGTCAGGCGATGAAACAGTCCAATCTTTGCCAGCAAAATAGCCGAAGAGGAATCGACGATGGTTCGCTTCTGGGTCATCTCACAATGCCGGCTCGCCAAACTTGAAAAACGAATATGTTTGCGGCGCTTGGCCTGCATCCTGCCGGCGGCTCGAAGCTGCAGATGGTCCTTCATCCCGACCCCATATCGGGACGTTGTTCTGACAAGCGCTCTACAGGGTCATTCCCCCGTCGACGACGATCGTCTGGCCGGTCATGAAGCCGCCCCGGCTCGAGGCGAGATAGACACAGATTTCCGCGATCTCTTCGGGTTCTCCGAGTCGACCGACCGGATGCCTCGCCACGAAGGCCGCCAGGGCCGCCTCCGGTTCCGGGCTCGATGCAATCCGGGATCGAAGGCCGGGCGTGTCGACAGCCCCCGGACAGACCGCGTTGCACCGGACTCCCCTGCCGGAAAAGTCCGCAGCCACCGATTTGGTCATCCCGATCAGCGCCGCCTTGGAAGTTCCGTAGGCGAATCTTCCCGGCGCCCCGCTGACACTCGACAGCACCGAGGCGATGTTGATGATCGACCCGCCCCCGTTTTCCAGCATCGTCGGCAAAAAGGCCCGGATCATCCGATAAGCGCCGGTTACGTTCACCCCAAAAGTTTTTTCCAGTTCTTCTTCGGTGCATTCCAGAACCGACCCGCCGGGGACCACCCCTGCGCAGTTGACCAGCACATCGACCCTTCCCGCCTCCCTTGCCGCGCGGTCCACATGGGACTGGCGGGTCACGTCGAGGATCATCGCATGGAGGTTTTCCATGGCCGAAAGTCCTTTCAGCGACGCTTCGCTGCGGCTGGTCGCCCAGACATCGGCCCCTTCAGCTGCGAATGCTTCTGCAATGGCGCGTCCGATTCCCTTGCCGGCACCGGTGATCAGGGCCGTTACGCCGGCCAGTCTGTCGGCCATGGAGCCTCCTTTCACTGCCGGTCAACGCTGCTTCCGGGATTCCTCATGGAGCGAAAAGAATACATCGAGATCCTGCCCCAGTCCGGTGCAGCCGCCGGCCTGCGCGGCGAGTCTTCCGATCCAAAAATGAAGCGATCGGTCGGGGCCTCTTTCTTTGATGCGCATGGGCCTGCAAAAACCTGGAAAGGCCCTTCGTTTTCCCTGTCAGCCCTGCGCCGGATCCGCTGCAGGTCCGGGGTAGGACGCTGCAATCCTGCCGAGAATCTCCTCCCGGCTGTGAAGTCGCCCCCTGCCGATGCCCGGGCATTTGCAGGCGGCCTTTTGCCAGCGCGTTTCCGAGCGCATGATGTCGAACCAGAACGGCCAGGTGCTGCACTGCCGGGGACGCACCGCATAGATCGTGCATCCATGGTCGTAGAGGCAGCACTGCCCGTCTTCCTTCTCCCGGAGGCTGAAACTGTCCCGGAAAGGATAGCACCAACCCCGGATCAGTTCGGTCCGGGTCACTTTCAGGGCGGCTGCAATGGGGCCGATTTCGTCTCTGGCAATGTAAATGGTTCCGGCCTCTCCGGTGCAGCAGCCACCGCAGCGCTGGCACTCGAACCGCAGCCCGTCATCGAAAAAATAGGCCGGCTCTTGCAGGTCTTTTCTACCCGGCAGGGGGAATCGTAACCGCATCTTATTGTTCATCACCCAGGCAGATGCCCATGTCCCGAGCCGTCTGGACGGTGTCGGAGTCAAGGGGAACCATTCGAATGCTGCCGATCACCTGTTCCAGGGGCACCGTACGCACCGCGGGCGGATCCAGCGCCACCATGCACCCGAAGTTCTCCTGTTCGATCATGCGGACGGCCGCCGCGCCGAAGCGAAGCGCCAGCAGACGGTCGAACGTGGTGGGCGACCCACCGCGCTGAAGGTGTCCGAGGACCAGGGAGCGCGTGTCCTTCTGGGTCCGCTGCCGGATCTGTTCCGCGACCCATTCGCCGATTCCGCCGAGCACCACGTCCTGGCGGCCTTTTTCCCCGCGCCCTTTGTCGATGGCCTTTCCGCCCTTCGGTGCCGCCCCCTCGGCTGCCACCACGATGGCGTATCGCTCTCCGACAAGCTCGTCTCCGAGGATCGCTTCGCACACGGCTTCGATATCGAAGGGGATTTCCGGAATCAGGATGACATCGGCGGCGCCGGAGATGCCGCTGTGAAGGGCAATCCAGCCGGCATGGCGGCCCATCACCTCCACGACCATGACCCGCTCGTGGGATTTGGCCGTGGAATGAAGGCGGTCGATCGCCTCTGTGGCCGTCGAGACCGCCGTGTCGAAACCGAAGGTGATCACCGTTCCGCCCAGGTCGTTGTCGATGGTCTTGGGAACCCCGATCACCGGGATCCCCTTCCGGTGGAACTGGTAGGCGATGTTGAGACTGCCGTCGCCACCCACGGCGATCAGCGCATCGAATCCGAGCCGACGGAAATTGTCGGCCACCCGGTCCGAGACGTCCCGGATTTCCACCTCCCCGGCGAGATTGGGAATCGGCATCTCGAAGGGATTGCCTTTGTTGGTGGTGCCGAGAATCGTGCCGCCCAGGTTGGAGATGCGCCGAACCCGCTCGGGTGTCAGGTGGACGATCTCCTCGGTGTCGAGCAGGCCCGTGTATCCCTTCTTGATCCCGTAAACATCCCAGTTGCGGCTGGATGCGGCCATCACCACCGCCTCGATGACGGCGTTGAGACCCGGTGCATCGCCCCCGCCGGTGTTGATGGCGATTCTTTTGCGGTTCGTCACAGCCCCTCCTTTCGACGACCTGTCAGACGCCGGATGGCGAAAACCGATCCGTTCGATTGCAACCCGTCGCCCTGTTTGTCCATCGGGCGGCCGAAGTACGGCGCACCGTACGGGTTCGCCTCAGGGCGGGAACACCTGCTCCGCCCACCCCTGATCCTGCCACCACCGGCAGTAGAAAAGCCTTGCCATGGTGTTCACCGAAGAAACATTGGAGCGCACCTGGACCTGTCGCTGCCGCCGCCGATCCTGGCCCTCCGTTCGGTCCTCGGTGAGCGATTCGATGCCGAAGGAGAACGTGACCATGTCCCGGCAGACGGGTCCGAACCGCTCTGAAAGCAGATCCCGAAGCCTGCGGAAATTCTCGGCGGCGGCCAGCGACCGGCTTTCTTGCAAAAAGGTGAAGTCGATCTTTTCTTCCATGAAACGGACCGGAACCGGTTCGGTCCGGGTGAACAGAAAAAGGACGCCGGAACGCTCTGCAACCCCCGCCTCCGGGGATTCTGCCGGTTCCGTGTCGAGCCGCAACCCGGCAGTGGTCGTCTTGCGCCCCCGCCCCTCGGACATCCTGCGCCGTTTCGAGTCGTAAATCGCCTCCAGCAGCAGCACCTTTTCCCGGTCAAAAAGCGTCTGCTCCCTGTCGTCTTGATCCCAGATCCGGATCAGGTCCGGGGAGAACTGACATTTTACCGCATCGAAAGCGGAAAACGGGAGATCCAGGGCCTTCCGGTTCACGGCCATGAAGCGAACCCCGGCCGCCGAGAGTCGTCGTCCGGTCTCCCCTTCGATTTGCGCCTTTTGGCAGGGGGCAAACAGCACCGGCAGCCGGGAGCGAAGCCGGTTTCGAATCATGAATTCGTCGTAGACACCGATCCGGGAAAGGACCGCCACAGCCTCGGCGCTCTCCGTGGAACCGGGAAAAAGCACCAGCATACTGTCGGGTCTCGTCACCATCTCCTTTGGGGCGGTCATCTCTTCCATGGTCTGAATCTGCGATGGCCCGACACCGGCCCGAAGCGCGGCGCCGTCGTCTTCGGGTCCCGGAATCGTGCCGAGTTCGTTCCCGCCCGGTGACAGAATCGCAATGCCGCAGCGGCTTGCCGTACCGTCATTTCATCGCTGATTTTGGAGGCAGTTTTTGAAGTGTGGGCGGAAAACCGAGCCAGTCGGCAAAAACAAAGTACTGAAGGTCGTCCGGGTGAACCAGCTCCTCGGACAGGGCATGTCCGAGAACCGAGGCGCCGGCTTCGTGCACGGTCTCCCGCATGCCGGACACCAGAGGATGCCACCAGGCAAGCGGCTGCCCCTCGGCCAGCAGTCGATATGCACAGGTCGGCGGAAGCCACGGCGAGGCGGCTCTTTTGGGGGTCATGACCAGGCAGCCGGGAACAATCTGTTTCCGATCCGGGTACGAGCGGCATCGGCAACTGTCCAAATCGAGAAGGTGGCAGGAAACGCAGGTGTAGTAAACCCGGCCCGTGGAGGGGTCTTTGAGCTTGTTCATACAGCACCAGCCGCATCCATCGCAAAGCGCCTCCCACTCTTGGGGCGTCATCTGGTCAAGGCGCTTGGTTTTCCAGAATGCGGCGTCTCTGCCCATCGCTTCTCCATGCGGCGTGACCGGGATACGAAACGAACCGGTCGTGGATCGGCTCTCGCAATATCCGGGATAAAACACTCCCCATCGGTTTTGTCAACCGCTGGAGCGGCCGGCATCAGGGCATCTTGCCGGAAGCCCGAAAACGCTCGACGGCGACGGCGTCGATCCGCAGGGCGCTTCGGATGCGGACCGCATCCAGCTCTCCCCACTCGATCAGGTCGTAGACGGTTTTCCGGGCCACTCCCAGCATCTTCGCAGCCTCGGCAACGGAGACGGTGCCGGAAAGGATATGTCGGTTTCGATGGTTCATGGGAAAAGGGTAAGTTGCCGCCCGGTGCTGTCAATGGGCATGAAAAGCGGTTTGTTGTCTGTGGTTTGTAGTGGGTGGTTAGGCCGCAGGAAATCACAAGATTTCGAGAAAGTCTCTTGACCCACCTGCCGCCTCTTGCCTTCCTTCCCGCTTTTCGACCACAGACCACGGACGACAGACCACAGACCGCTACCCTTTTACCGCAGGCGTTAGGGGCCGGCGACGGTTTACCGGCACCCGCCGATCCTTGACACGATCTCCGATATCGGTCCCCGAATCCGCGCCTCGGCGTCGGCCAGAGCCGCCTCCGAATCGAAGACCGATCCGAGCGCCCTGAACATCGCGTCGAAGACATGGGAACCTCGGGAGGCGGGATAGACGACGGGCGGCCGGGTGCGGCTCCGGTCCTTGAAAAAGTAATTCACCGGTCCGGGGATATGCCTGGGCCGATGGGGCCAGTCGCATTTGAGGCGAAGCAGGCGGTGCATGGCGGCTATGCAGTCCGGTCTATCGGTGATGTCTTCTTCGGCGAGCGGGCGTCCGATTCGGGTCTCGATGGCGCTGAAAATCCCGCCCAAGAGCTCGTCTTCGGTGATGACGAGCCCGTACAGGTACCAGGAGCCTGACGTTCGCTGCACGATCCGCTTCCATGCCGGTAGAAGCGCCTCGTGGGACGGGCAGAAGTAAATCCGGCAGGCCATGCCGCCGTAATGACTCAGCCCCCGGAAATCGACTCCCCCGTTTCCGGCCGCCAGCGGATGAAGAAGGCATCCCACCCGCGGCCGGCCGGTGCCGATCAGCCCGACAAACGGGCAGTGATGAAATCCGACGACCGGCTGCCGCCCCTCGATCCCCTCGGCGGCCCGTTTCCCGAAATCGGCGATTTGCTCCATCCGACGGGGGACGGCGGAAAAGGCCGCCGTGCGGGCTTCCAGAAACGCCCGCAGTGCTGTTTCGCCGGAAAGGGGAAGATTGTAGAGTCCGCAACAAGCCCCGCAGGAAAGATCTTCGTTGACCTGGCAAAGATAAACGCCGCCGGGCACCGCTGCACCGGGGAGGGCCGGCTCGCAGGGAACAGCGCCACTCCCGCAAAGGAGGCCCGGCGCTGCAGACGGCGGGATCACCGACCGCCTCCGTGGGGGTTTTCCTCCAGCCGGCGCAGCCGATCCCGGCTTTTGGCCAGAAGACGGCGGTCTTCGGAAAAGACCTCCAGCGTGATCGTCTCTTGGTATCCGACCTGCAGGAGACGCCCCATCAGACCCGCAAAGTCGATGTTTCCGCTGCCGACGGGCAGATGCTCGTCGCGCCGGCCGCCGTTGTCGCTGGCGTGCACATGGCCGATGCGGCCGCCGAAGCGTCGGATGAAAGAAAAGATCCGACGCCCTTCGCGCCCGTCGATATTGGCATGGCCGGTGTCCAGCGTCATCTCCAGGTTCGAGAACCGCTTCATGATCGAATCGAAGTGCTCGGGTTCGAAAAACGCCCTGCAGCGGGGGAACATGTTCTCCAGGCAGGTTCTCAGGCCCAGGGACTCGGCATGGCGGATCATGGTCTCCATGCTCTCCTGGGCGTATCCCATGGCCAAGTCCATCACCAGGGGCCCCAGACCGCTGATCGTGCTCGGGTGCATCACGACCTTTTCAGCCCCCATCTCTGCGGCAAGATCCATCGAGCGAAGCATTTCCGCCACCGATGCGTTTCGGATGCCGTCGGTCAGATCTGCGGTGGAAACGAAGGTCGGCAGATGCACCACAAGACCCATTTTCCGGTCTTCGAGGGCCCGGCAGATCTGGGCCTTGACGGGCCGGATCCTACCGTGGTGGGCTTCCGGCGGATCGAGGGTCAACTCGAGATAATCGAAGCCGAGCGCGGCAAACTCTTCGATCTCGGCCAGCACCGGACGAATCGGAAAATTCATTGCGCCGTATCGCATCATCGCTCCTGGATCACCTCCACGGAAAAGACCTCCTCGGAGAACCACTTCAGCAGATTTTCAGAAGCCTTTTCAGCCGAGATCTCCCGCCATTCGAGCAGGAAATTTCCACCGGTCACCCCGTCCACCGCGTAGGTCCACCCCCGGTCGTCCTGGACAAGGGTCAGCGTTACCGCTTTCGGGTCGGCGGCGGCCTTTGCGGTCACCCGCGCCTTCTGGATCGTCATGGGTCCGCGTCCTTTGAATGTCATTGCAAATCCCCCGGCAGCCCCGATGCTATGGCACGAACCCCCCATCTTTTCAAGGGAGACCCCGTTCAGGCCCAACGGCTTTCTTGACAGGCCCTCTGTCTTGCCGTAGAAGGAAAAGGTGCGCAGGCGGCAAATAAATTTGAATAAAATTGGATAATTGGGAGAACAGCGATGGGCGACGAAAATCCGACACGGGAACAGGCCTGGGCCCTTCTCAACGAGTACAACCAGAGCGAGAGCCTGATCAAGCACGCCCTGGCCGTGGAAGGGGTCATGCGCTACATGGCCCGCAAACACGGTGAGGACGAGGAAAAATGGGGGGTGATCGGACTGATCCACGATTTGGACTACGAACGCTTCCCGGACCAGCACTGCAAGAAAACCGAAGAGATCCTGCGGGAGAACGGGTGGCCCGAAGCGTATATCCGGGCGGTGATCAGCCACGGCTATGGCATCTGCACGGATGTGGAGCCGAAGACCGAATTGGAAAAGACCCTTTACGCCATCGATGAATTGACCGGCCTGGTGGTCACCACCGCTCTGGTTCGGCCGAGCCGGAGCGTCATGGACCTCAAGGCCAAATCGGTCAAGAAAAAGTGGAAGGACAAGCGCTTTGCGGCCGGGGTGGATCGGTCCATCATCGAAAACGGCTGCCAAATGCTCGGCGTCGAGATTTCCGAACTGATCACCGACACGATCATGGGGATGCGGGAAGTGGCGGATGAGATCGGCCTCAAGGGGGAGGCATCCGAAGGCGCATAGGGCATAGCACACGGAGCAAGGGGCATAGCGAGCAAACAGCAAGCCTGCGGGAAAACCCGAGAGCGCCTTTGGGGCTGTCTTTTGCCCTATGCCCCAGGCCCCACGCCTTGTAGGCCGTGCCTTTCACGAATGAACCCATTACCCCGATAAAACCCGATGAAGATAGCCCTCTTCGTTAATCTGCGGCCCAACGGACGACGCGTGGGGCCGGCCGTCCGATCGATCCTGGATCGGCTGTCTGCAAGCGGGGTCCGGGTGGACCTGTTCGCCACCCGTCATCTGGCGCAGCTTGCCGAGGTCCTTTCCCGCCTGCGGCCCGAGCGCTTCGACGGCATCGGTTGTGCCGGCGGCGACGGGACCCATTATCACCTCCTCAACGGCCTGGGCCGGCGCTACGGGTTCGATACGCTTCCGCCGCTGGCCATTTTCCCCCTGGGCAGGGGAAATTCATTTGCTCGGGATCTGAACCTGTGCAGCGCCGAAGATGCGGTGACGGCGCTGCTGAACGGAACGACACGACCCGTCGATCTTTGCCGTTTTTCCTGCAACGGCAGCGAGGCCTTTTTTGCCAACCTGATGGGGGTCGGTTTCGTGACCGATGTCGCCGCCACAGCGGCCCGCTTCGCCCGTGCCGGGGACCTGAGCTATGTCATCGGCGTGTTTCACCGCCTGGCGTCTCTGCGCCCGTTCCGGCTGGAGCTTCGGATCGACGGCAATTGCATCGATGGACGATTCTGTTTCGTTGAATTCTGCAACTCCCGGTACACCGGTGGGAGCATGCTCATGGCGCCCGGTGCCCGCATCGACGACGGCCTGTTCGACGTCATCCTTGCCGGTGCGATGACACCGTTTCAGCTCGCCTGCTCCTTTCCCCTGATCTACCGCGGTGCCCACCTGTCGCATCCGGCGGTGCAGGTGGTCCGCGCAAAGACGGCCCGTATTGCAGGCCCCAAATCCCTCGGACTTCTTCCCGACGGCGAGTTGTTCGGATCGACGCCCGCCGATATCGAGGTCGTTCCCCGATGCGTTCGGTATTTCACCCGATAACCCTTGCCGGATCGGCCCTGTTGTGGGCCGGCGGCGGCTGCTGGTTTCTGGTCTGTTTTGCGGTCCTCTCGGTGGGCCTGACGATCTCTTCCCCCCGTCGGCTATTTCCCCTGGTGGTATTGCTGACGCGCATCCTGATGCGGATCATGGGCGGGCCGGTATCGGTGTCCGGAAACCGCCATCTCGACCCGAACCGCGCGTATCTGTTTTTGGGAAACCACCAGAGCCTTTTCGATCTGTTCGCCGTGCCGGCCGCTCTTCCCGCCTTTGCCGTCGGGGTGGAGGCTGCATCCCATTTTTCTCTGCCCCTGTGGGGAAGCCTCACCCGGCGCTGGGGAAACATTCCCATCCCGCGCAGCGATCGGCAAAGGGCCATACGGGTGCTCGAAGACGCCCGCAAGCGACTTCGGTCCGGCATCTCGATGGTCATTCTTCCGGAAGGACACCGGACGCGCAACGGGGCTTTGGGGGACTTCAAGATGGGCCCATTTCACCTGGCCCTCGCGGCGGGGGCCGACATTGTCCCCTTTGCTCTCTGCGGTCTGTTTCGGTTTCAACCCAAAGGGCGCTTCTTGCTGCAACCCGGCCCGGTTGCCGTGGTCTTCGGCGCGCCGATTCCCTACGAGTCGATCCGTGCTATGAAACCGGTCGAGCTCAGGAACCGGGTGAGAGAAGAAATCGGGCGGCTTTTGGAAGAGGGGGAGAAAAAGTGCCGGAAGTAGACGGGACACCTTGCCGTAGAATCCCGCCTCGACGGGAGCGCAGCATGCTGCAGGCCGTGTTCGATGCCATGTGGCACCGCCAATCGTAGTGGATAAATGCGGGTATTGCCGCGCAGGCGGGAGTCCACCAGAAACATCTCTGGATTCTGGTCTGCACGGAGGTGGTGCCCTACCCGAAATCCCGGGAGAATTCGTTTCTGATGCCCCGAAAAGGACCCGACGCACTGGCCCGATACCGCTCGCTGCTGCAAAAGGCGGTGCGCCGGGGAAACGACCGTCTGGTGGTCACCACCTGTGCCCTTCTGGAAAGCTTCGGCCCCCGGGAAAAGGGGTGGGTTCGGGACCGCGCCGCCGTCATCACCTTTGAGGAATGCTGGCCCCTTGGCGGCTTTCTGGTGTTCAACAAGCGTTTTCACAGCAAGGTGGCCGCGCTGGTCCGGGCGGCCCGCTCCGTCAAGGCAAAAGATGCCACCGGACTCGGACTGCTGGCCCATCGCCTCACCGAAGGCGCCAAAAGCGTATTGGACGGCTCTGTCGAAGACCGCCACCTCCGGATCGTGGCCGAGGCGATCGAACGCCCGGAAGACTTCTGGGGTTGGGCGAAAATCAGCGCCGCAGAAGCCGGCCAGGCGTCGGCCGCACTGGTCGACCGGTCCCGGCACTTCCGAAACGCCGGCATGCCCAGGGACCGGGCGATCATTCAAGCCGGCGCCTACCTGGCCCTTCGCGCCCCGATTCCTTCGATACGGCCGACCGAATGCCGGGAGAAAAGCTTCCCCTACTGGGTGGCCCTCGACGGCCACACCCCGGAGGGTCGGCGCGTGCTCAAAGACATCGCCCGCGATCTGCACATCCATCTGTCCCAACTGGAATGGGTGAACTATTACTTCGACGGTGCGGCCGCAGGCGACGCCCTTCCCTCTTACTGGTGGGACCGGTACTGTCGCTGGCGGTTCGATCAGGTCGGCATCCCCCCGGAAGAGGCCCACCTGCTCTGGGACCCGGTGCGCCCCCAGGTCATCGAAGCCCTGGCCGAAGACAGCAGCCTCCTGCACCGGGACATCTATCGATGGAAGATGGCGCACCTGGACCGGATCGAATTTCTGACCCAACAGGTCGACCTTTTCCTGGAGCACTTCGACGAAATGACTCCCGACCAGCTCGAGATTTTCGGCGGGGAAGACGGGGAATAGGCGGAGCGCAACATCCTTTGCCATCGAGCGCTGCAGCCTTGGATGGCCGGTCGATCCCGCCCGAAATGAGGTTCCATCGGCAGGGCAATCAGGGTGCCCTCTCTACGATCAATTCAACTCGTCGTTTTTACACGCTTAAAGCCGAAAATGAATATTTTTTATTTATTTTCAAATAATTAGCTTGCTTTCACCGCGCAGAAAGATTATGGTTGTCCAGCAGTGGACTCCCTCCCGATGCGCCGGACAGTCTTCCCCTGAAGGATCAATCCAGATTTTGGCGGCCATCCTCCAGCCAAGACGCGGAAAATCCGGGCAAAGAGGATGTTCATACGATCAATGGAATCGTATAATCGTTCGACGAACCAAAAGGTTATGGATTTATTGAACAAGAAGACGGTGCCGAGGTGTTCGTCCATCGCTCGGCTATCCATGCTACTGGATTCGACTCGCTCAAAGAAGGCGATCGCGTCAGCTTCGATGCGGAACAGGGCCCCAAAGGTCCCACTGCTTCCGGCGCTACTTTGATTTAACCAGCGCATCTATACGATAAGGGGCTTCTTTCGGATAGAGAGATGCCCCTTTTTTTTAATTTATTTTCTCGGAAGATGATGGAGGAAGATGCATGAAAAAACCAAGCCAGTCTTTTCAGAAACGGCAGCGGGAAATGGCAAGAAAACAAAAAAAGGAAGAAAAAAGGCAAAAAAAACTCGAAAAAAAGCTCGAGAAGGCTCAAGAGGAATTGAACCATGAGGAGAATTCAGAGGACAATGAATCCATGTTAAATTAAAGCTGAAAGGATAATACCCTGCGGCAAAAATACACAATTTATAAATGATGTTTATCGCAGCACAAAGATTATCAGGATATATGAGAAAACAACAAAGAGACAACATTTTAATTTCATTTTTCAAGGAAAAAGAAAAATACAAGAAACTCGCTGGAGAAATTGTTCGCCTCATTAGAGATGATCCTTCAGCACCAAAAGAAAGTATCCACACAATATTATATCGTATCAAGGACGAAGCGAGACTTATCGAAAAAATTGAGCAAGAGAATTCCAGTTCTGCAATTGATT
>JASFPT010000102.1:0-12574 GCA_050115795.1 Desulfobacterales bacterium | reverse complement strand
CCGTCAGACTGGCCGGCAGCAGGTCCGCTGAGCAGACCGCATGACGGCCGCAGGTACGGCACGGTTGGTCCGCGAGCAGCATGCCGTCTGAAAGGGGTTATTTCAATACGGTGAATACGGTATTTAGAGTGGTAGAAGAAGGTTCCGGAATCGTATCGGTTCGGGAGGCATCCGAAGCTGCGAGCCCCGGGTTCGGTTTGAGCCGGGCGCTTTATGGGAAGTCATTTTTCAGGGATGCAGAGAAAGGCGGTGAACCCCAGCGGTGTGCGTTGTAATCCGTCCGGTCAAGGCCGTTCATCGAAGATTTCTGTTGCCATCACCCCGTCGCAGACCTTGGTCACCGGTCCGGTCATGGCGGCGAAAAACCCGTCGTGAAGCGCAATGTGGATCCTTCCGCCGGGCATGTGAACGTCGATTTCCGGGTCGCAGCGTCCGAGCCGGTGGGCGACGGCGGCGGCAGCCGTGCTGCTGCTGCCGGAGGCAAGGGTGTATCCTGCCCCCCGCTCCCAGATCTCGATCCGGATGCGGCGGCGGTCCAGAACCTTCACAAATTGCACGTTGGTACGATTGGGAAAGCGGGGTGCGTTCTCCAGCAATGGGCCGAAGCGGCGCGCCTCTTCCGGTGTCGGGTCGTCGGAGAAGACGACACAGTGGGGGTTTCCGACGGTGGCGGCGCAATACCGGAGCAGCCGCCCGTCGATCTCGATCTCTTCGTTCAGCACCTCTCGGGGAGACCCTTCAACCGGAATCCGGGCACTGTCGAAGCTCACCTCGCCCATCTCCACCGTGACCGTTCTGCCCTGGTCACCGACCCGGCACGACACGGCGCCGCCCGCGGTTTCGACGGAGAACGGACGGTCGCCCACGGCGCCTCGATCCCATAGAAACCGTGCAAAGATGCGAAGACCGTTTCCGCTCTTTTCCGCTTTGCTTCCGTCGGGGTTGAAGATCCTCAGCCCGAATTGGCAGGCATCGCTTTCCAGCGGCCCCAGCAGAATCCCATCGGAGCCCACGCCGTAGTTCCGGTGGCAGATCCTGCGGACGGCATCGGGGGCAAGGTCGCCCCGAACTTCTTCCGGATGAATCACGAGGTAGTCGTTGCCGATGGCGTGGTATTTTGAAAACTTCATTTCCACGCCTCAAAATGTAAAGACCTTGTCGGCTTCCGCGGACAGTTCGTAAAGATCGTCCATCCAGGCGATGGGGCATGTGCTGGATCCCTCCAGACCGTGGGATTTCAAGCAGACCCCTCAGACATAGAAGTCGCCTTCGAATTGGTTCACCTGATCAATCACATTGAATTGGTCATTGCTGAACTGTTCATATAGAACCCCTTTGCCGAGCATAAAAACGTTCACTTCATCGCCCTTTTCGACGGCCACGCTTGCCAGCCGCATCGCATTGTATGCCGTCTCGGCATCGTCCGTGGAAATGATAAAGAGTGTTTTCATCGCTTTTTCCTGTCCCCGGGGTAGATTTTCGGCACCCGGGCCACATCGTTTTCCCGTGAGCCGGGAGATCGAGACCACCAAAGAAGCGTTGTGAAAAAGCCTAAAACGATGCCGACGATGATTGCAAGTCTAATCCATGTTTGCCCGTCAACCCGCCGCTCGGCACAAAATGCAGCAGCGCGGCGGCCCAATCGATTCCGCCGGACACGGGGTTCTTCGGGGAAAGACGCGCCGCCCTATCGCACCGGACAGAAAAGAAGGAGCGCAAACCGCAAAGAAAAGGCGGGCCAAGACTTCGGCCGCATGACGACAGGCGATCGTCGGTGGGCTAGAGGTTGATGACCTTGTCGGCGAGTTGCAGGGATGTGATGATGTCGAGCATGTTGGTGGTTGCGCCCACCTTCTTTTTCTCCAGCAGATGGAAATGGTTCAGGCAGGTTCCACAGACCAGGATGGTCAGACCCGTCTTTTCATAGCCCTGGAGAACGTCTGTCACCGCCGAACCTTCGACGGTCAGCTTCACCCCGCTGTTGACGAAAACCAGCCGCCACAGCTCCGGGCCCATCTCTTCGAGGGTCTTGAGGAAGTTGACCATCAGCGCCCGGCCCAGGTCGTCGTCTCCGGTGCCCATCCGGTCCGCAGAGCACATGACCAAAATTTTTTTCAGGTCGCTGTCCGTGCAGACGATGGGTGCTTCTTCGGCCGCCGGTTCTCCGTCACCGGTGCCGTCGACGACGAAATCGTCTCCGGAGCGGCCCAGCTCGACCGAAAACCCCTTCGACGCCAGGAACCGTTTTACGTTCTGCTGAGCTGCCTCATTGTCCACGAACACCTTGACCCGACTGGCCCCCTCCTGCTCGACCGCCGCCTTGGCCTGCAGCACAGGCGCCGGGCAGGCCAATCCCCGGGCATCGATTTCTTTCATGGCATTGCTCCGCAATATGTTTGTGGCAGGTGGTTCGTGGTCGGTGGTTTCCGGCCAATGGGCGGTGCCGCGAGTTGTCGCAATCGACAGGTGTCTCCATGCACGACAGACGACAAACGGCAAACGACAAACCACTTACCGCACACCGCCTTATTCCAGATAAATCTTTTCTTCCGGCCCTTGCCGGACGTCCCCGATGGCGGCGGCGGCATCGATGCCGGCAGCCTTCAGGGCGTCAACAAGGGCAGGCGCCCTTTCTTCTGCAACGCAGATCAAAAGCCCCCCGGAGGTCTGGGGATCGTAGAGGAGATCCTCCACGGCTGTCTTCACCCCCGGGGACCGGTCCACCATCTGCTGCCGGAATTCCCGGTTCCGGTAGGCGCCGGCCGGAATCAGCCCCATGCCCGCGTATTCCAACGCCTCGGCGATCAGCGGAACGGCTGCCGACTCGAGCCGGACGCTGCACCCGCTTTTGTCCACCATCTCGGCGAGGTGTCCGATCAGGCCGAAGCCGGTCACGTCGGTGCAGGCGTGGACCGGAAATCCCGCCATGACATTCGCCGCGTCCCGGTTCAGGGCGGCCATCTGCCGGGCGACCCGTTCGGCGACCGTTGCAGATGCCAGGCCGGCCTTGATGGCGGTGCTGACGATGCCGGTGCCCACCGGCTTGGTGATCACCAGCCGATCTCCCGGCCGCAGGGATCGCTTGGCCAGCACCCGGGCCGGATGGACGATGCCGGTCACCGACAACCCGTATTTGAGCTCCTTGTCCTCGACGGTGTGGCCGCCGATCAGAACGCATTCGGCCTCTTTGACCTTGTCGATCCCGCCTTGGACGATCTCCCGCAAAACGGAGAGGTCCAGCTCCCGGGCCGGGAAGCAGACCAGGTTCATCGCCGTTTTGGGTACCCCGCCCATGGCATAGACGTCGCTCAGGGCATTGGCGGCGGCGATCTGCCCGAACATGTAGGGATCGTCGACGATCGGTGTGAAGAAATCGACCGTCTGGATCAGGGCGAGGTCATCGGAAATTTTGTAGACCCCGGCATCGTCCGCCCTCGAAAGCCCCACGATCACGTTGGCATCGGTCGGAAACGCCAGCCCGCAAAGCGCCCGCTCCAGGTCCCCCGGCGGCAGTTTGGAGGCTCAACCGGAGCCGGCAACGGTCTCCGTCAATCGCCTTTTTTGTTTTTCGCCTGTCATCGAACGCCCGTACCTCCGGTCACGCGATGCGTCATCTCCCATGGTGCAGGGCGGCAGGGCCGCTGCTCACCGAATCGAGGGGCGATTTTATTCCGAAATCTCGGCTGCGGGACACTGGAGGGCCGCGGCGATATCTGCCGGCGCCATTTTCAGCATGGTCCCCCGCTGCCCCGCATTGACCAGGACCCGGCCCGACGAGAGCAGCCCCTTTTCCATGATCGCGGAAATTCGCTGTTTGGTGGCAAAGGGGCTGATGCCCCCCACCAGATAGCCGGTGAGCCGCTCGGCCGCGGCCGTGTCGGCCATGACGGCCCGCTTGACCTTGCAGACCCGGGCCAGTTTCTTGAGGTCGAGCTGACGGTGCCCGGGCACCAGCGCCAGTACGTGCCTCCCCCCACCCAGGTCCACCACAAGGGTCTTGACGGTCGCCTCCAAAGGAAACCCCACGGCCCTTGCCGCAAACTCGGCCCCTTTTTCTTGGTGGTCGTATTTGACCACATCGAAGGGCACCTTTTTCTGCTTGAGATACGCAATGGCCCGGGTAGACACGCGATCGCTCCTCTTGGCGGGTTCCGCGGACGGCGAAACGGCGATAAAAGCGCACGGGCGACCCTGTCTGGTCGGTTTCAAATGCCTTTCCGTATTCCGGGCAGACAAAAAAAAACCTCCGCCCCCGCCTTGCCTCGGCCGCTTGCATCCACCGTCGGCGCCCACAGCTGTATCCCCTATCGGCACCCGCAAAGCGTGTCAAATCCATTGTATCTATCGCTTTGTGCCGGAAGCATCGAAATCATCTATGTTCGTTCCATTTGTCAATTCCCTCTGTGCGGCATTTGGTATAGATGTAGTTGCAGGCGGCTACCTATCGCAGTGATCGCATCGGGTTTGGCGAGGCAAACCACAGGGGAGGAAGTCCATGACGATCCGCAACCTCGATGGCATGTTCAGCCCTTCTTCCGTTGCCCTGCTCGGTGCAAGCCAAAGACCGGGCTCCATCGGCGCCGTCCTTGCCCACAATCTGGTGACCGCAGGTTTTTCGGGCGACATTTTCCCGGTAAATTCCAAGTACGAGACCATCGAAGGGCTTCGCGCCTATCCCGATCTGGGCAGTCTGCCCAAAGCACCGGACCTGGCGGTGATCGCCACTCCGCCCGATACGGTTCCCCGGATGATCCAGGAGCTGGGCGCTCGGGGCACCCGATCGGCAGTGGTGATCACGGCCGGCTTCGGCGAAGGGGGCAGCGAAAAAGGGCAATGGCTGTGCACCCAGATGCTCGAAGCGGCACGACCGCACCTGCTGCGCATTGTGGGCCCCAACTGCCTCGGCATCATGGTGCCCAAGGTCGGCCTGAATGCGAGCTTCGGCCATGTTCCCCCCCTTGGTGGGAATATCGCTTTCGTCGCCCAATCCGGTGCGGTTCAGACCTCGGTACTCGACTGGGCCACGTCGAAGGGAATCGGATTTTCCCATTTCGTCTCCCTCGGGGACATGGCCGATGTCGATTTCGGGGACATGCTCGACTATCTGGCCACCGATTTGAGCACCAGAGCGATCCTGCTCTACATCGAGGCCGTCACCCACACCCGAAAGTTCATGTCTGCGGCCCGGGCGGCGGCCCGGATGAAACCGGTGATCGTGGTCAAGGCCGGGCGTCATTTGGAGGGCGCCCGGGCCGCTGCTTCGCACACCGGTGCTTTGGCCGGAGCCGACGAGGTCTACAATGCCGCCTTTCTGCGTGCCGGGATGCTGCGGGTGATGGACATGCAGGCCCTCTTCGATTCGGTGGAAACCTTGGCCAAGGCCAACCCCTTTACAGGAGATCGGTTGGCCATTTTGACCAACGGCGGGGGCATGGGGGTGATGGCCACCGACGTACTGGTCGATAAAAAGGGGCGTCTGGCCGTTTTGTCGCCCGAAACCATCGACCGGTTGAACCGGGTCCTCCCGAAGACCTGGTCCCACGGCAACCCGGTGGACATCGTCGGCGATGCCCCGCCGGGTCGATATGTCGATGCCCTGGAGGCGCTCCTCGACGACGAAGGGATCGACGCACTGCTGGTGATCAACTGCCCCACGGCGGTGGCCTCGAGCACGGAGGCCGCAAAGGTCGTGGTCGAAACCTTGAAAAGAAGCGGTTCGAAGGCAACTTCCCGGGGAATATTCACCAGCTGGCTGGGGATCGATTCTCCACGGGAGGCCCGCAGGATTTTTGCCGAAAACAAGATCCCCACCTATGAGACACCGACCGAAGCGATCCGGGGGTGCATGCAGATGGTCCGCCACCGCCGCAGCCAGGAAACGCTCATGGAAACGCCCCCCGACATTCCGGAGGTCTTCGATCCGGAAACGGACCGGGCGCGGGAAATTGTTGGTGAAGCGTTGTCCCAAGGCCGCGGGTGGCTGACCGAGGCCGAGTCAAAGGCCGTTTTGGCCGCCTACAAGATCCCCGTTGTACCGACATCTGTCGCCACGACGCCGGAGGAGGCCGGAAAAATCGCCGCCACGCTGGGCGTACCGGCGGCGCTGAAAATTTTGTCGCCGGACATCACCCACAAGTCCGATGTGGGGGGCGTGGCCTTGAATCTCCCCACCCCAGAGGCGGTGACAGAAGCCGCCGATTTCATGGAGCGGCAGATTCGCGAAAAGCTCCCCGAAGCGAAGATATCCGGGTTTACCATCCAGCCGATGGTGCACCGCCCCAACGCCAGGGAACTGATCGTCGGGGTCACCGACGACGTGCAGTTCGGTCCGGTAATCCTGTTCGGCCACGGGGGTACGGCCGTTGAGGTCATTCAGGACAAGGCCGTCGCCCTGCCGCCGCTGAACATGCACCTTGCCCGGGAAGTCATGCTTCGCACCCGCGTATACCGTTTGCTCGAAGGGTACCGGGGCAAGCCCCCCGCGGATTTGAACAGCATTGCACTGACCCTGGTGAAGGTGTCGCAGCTGATCAGCGACATCGCCGATATCGCCGAACTGGATATCAATCCGCTGCTTGCAGACGAACAGGGAGTGGTGGCAGTGGACGCGCGCATCAAGGCGGTCAAATCCGATCGCCCTGCCGCCCAACGGCTTTCGATTTGTCCATATCCCAAAGAACTCGAGGAGACCGTCACTCTTCCCGACGGTCATACGCTGCTGCTTCGCCCCATCCGGCCGGAGGACGAGCCGGCGCTTCAAGCTCTTTTTGCCCGGCTTTCCAAAGATGAGATCCGCCTTCGGTTTTTGCACCCGATGAAGGTTCTACCCCACAAACTGGCCGCGCGGTTGACCCAGATCGATTATGAGCGGGAGATGGCCCTGGTCCTGTGCGAGCCGACTTCTGAAAAAGAATCGACGCTCCATGGCACGGTGCGTTGCACGGCGGACCCGGACAACGAGCGCGCCGAATTCGCCATTCTCATTCGCCGCGACATGACCGGCCTGGGTCTGGGCCCCATGCTCATGCGCCGCATGATCGACTACGGCAGGGCGCGGGGGATCGGGGAGCTCTTCGGAGAGGTGCTGGCCGAAAACAAATCCATGCTGAAGCTCTGCGAAGCGTTTGGATTCAGGAAAAAGAGGGATCCGGACGACCCCGGTGTCATGCTCGTTTCATTGCCGCTGTGACGGTCGAAACTTCAGGGGCTACCGGCTCAGCCTCGATTTCAAATACGCGATGCAGCCGTCCAGGGTCGCAAGCTGGGGGTAGTCTTCTTCCGGAATCTTGATGTTCAGCCGTTCTTGAAGCGCGACAGCGAAGTTCATGAAATCGACCGAATCGAAATCGAACTGATTGCGCAGCCGGTCGGATGGGTCGAGATTCTCGATGTCCGCTTCCGGGGCAATGCCGGCAATCAGGTTCAATGCCACTTTTTTGATTTCATCGTCACTCAACATGAATACCACCTGACTCGGGGCGTCTTGCCTTTGCAGCGCCGGGCGGTCACTCCCCGGTCTCCAGTGTCGAAAGGTCTCCTTCCGGCAGGCCCTGCTCGCGGGCCTTGAGCAGCCGCCGCAGGATCTTGCCGGCCTTGTTTTTGGGCAGGTTTTCCGTGAACTCGATCTCCCTGGGGGCCACGGCGGCCCCCAGCCGCTTTCGGGCAAAACCGACGAGCTCCAGGCGGAGTTCGTCGTTCGGCAGAAAGCCGGATTTCAGGGAGACAAACGCCTTGACCCGTTCGCCGATCAGCGGGTCAGGCTTGCCGATGACCCCGGCTTCGGCCACCGCGGGGTGCTCCAGGAGGGCGCTCTCGACCTCGAAGGGCCCCACCAGGTGTCCGGAGGTCTTGATGATGTCGTCGGCCCGGGCGACGAACCAGAAGTACCCGTCGGCGTCCTGCCGGGCCAGGTCGCCGGTCAGATACCAACCGTCCGTGAAGCATTTCCGGTACCGTTGTTCGTCGTGCAGGTAGCCCCGGAACATGGAAGGCCAGCCCGGCCGCAGCGCAAGGTTTCCCTGGACATCGGGCTCTTCGACCGCCACGGCACGCCCGTTTTCGCTTCGATGGACGATGGCGGCGGTGATGCCGGGAAGCGGGCGCCCCATGGACCCCGGCCGGATTTCCATGGCTGGAAAATTGGCGATCATGATGCCGCCGGTTTCAGTCTGCCACCAGTTGTCGTGGATTGGAAGCCCCAACGCGTCCCGGCCCCAGAGTACCGCCTCCGGGTGGAGGGGCTCTCCCACGCTGTGAACCGCCCGCAGATGGGAAAGATCGTACTGGCGACGGGGGGCTGCGCCCAGCCGCATGAGCCGCCGGATGGCCGTGGGCGCCGTGTACCAGACGGTGACTCTTTCTGAGGCCAGAATCCGGCACCATCGTTCGGCGTCAAAATCGTCCTCGTCGATGATGTTGGTGATGCCGTGCAGCAGGGGAGCAATGATCCCGTAGGAGGTGCCGGTCACCCAGCCGGGGTCTGCCGTGCACCAGAATACGTCTCCGGGGTGAAAATCCAGGACGTACTTTCCGGTCAGGTAGTGGGTCAGCACCGCGCGATGCACGTGGACGGCGCCCTTGGGAAGGCCGGTGGTGCCGCTGGTAAAATGCAGCAGGGCGAGGTCCTCGGGGTCGGTGGGCGGAATGGCAAAAGACTCCGAAGACGCCTCCATGAGCCGAGGAAGCGACCATACCCCGGGCTCGGGGTGTTCGCCTGCGTCCACCAGAAGAACATGCGCCAGCCGGGGAAGGTCTTTGCGCTGGGGGCGGATCTTTTTCCGGTATTGCGCTTCGGTGGTCAGCAAGACGCGCGCCTCCCCCCGGCTGAGGCGCTGAAAGACCGGCTCCGGCCCGAACGCCGAAAAAAGCGGACAGAAGACGCTGGTGTTTTTCAAGGTGCCCAGCGCGCCCCAGTAGAGCGCCGGGATGCGGCCGGCCAGCACGGCGACCGTGTCCCCGCGTCCCACCTTCAGGCTGCGGAGCAGGTTGGCAAACCGATTGGAAAGGGTTTTCAGCTCAGCGTAGGTGAACTGCTGGACCCGGTCTCCGCTTCCCAGCCAGCGAATCGCCGGGTGGTCTGCCAGGGGACCGGCGGCATGGCGGTCGACGGCCTCATGGGCGATATTCAAGCCGCCGTCGTCGGGAAGCCCGTCCAACTCCCGTCGGACGTCGTCCCAGGAAAACGAGCGGCAGGCGCCTTCATAATCGAGCAGGTTGGGCGGTGTCCGCCACGAAGCGGCAGGCTTCTCGATTCGCGTCCAAGACAAATTCGCACCTTTCTTCAGGGGCTTTTCACCCGCGCCGCATACATGCGCCATTGCGAAGACGACAGGCGAATCCGGCCCCGCCGCCGGACCGAAGTTTCACACGGGTAGAAAATTGAGATTCAAACTTCATGCCATGTTAGGTCCAGAAGCGGCGGCCCTTCGCCGACCGAGGCCGTATCAAACAGATAGGACCCCGTTTTTTTTGTTTTTATCGGCAAGAAAAGCATCGCTGACGGTGCAGGCGGATCATCAGGAAGGTGCCGGCCTGTCAACGCGACCGGGGTCAAGCGTAAAATATCATAACGCTTCGTAAACGTTTCTGACGGGGACGGTCGCCGTTGACAAACCCGATACGACATCTTTTTTGAAGGACCGCAACATACGGTGAGAGACCTACCCGCCGAAAATTACAGAGCATGAAGGGGGCCCGATGTCACTGCGCTGCTGTTTCGCTTTGCTGATCGCCGTCATGACCGGCCTTGGATCGCCTGCCGCAGGGAAGACTGCGATTTCCACCGACGCCCAAAAACTTTCGGCGGTCTACCGGCTGTATGCCGGGTACAAGCGGGAATTTCCGTCTGTAAAGGATATCGCCCCGGACGAGGCAAGGGCAGAATTCACCGCAGGAGCAGCCGTGTTCGTCGACACCCGGACATCGGCCGAAATCGCGGTTTCGAAAATCCCCGGTGCCGTCACCGAAGAACAATTCCGCAAAGATCCGCAGCGCTACGCGGGAAAGACTGCGATCGCCTACTGCACCATCAGCTACCGGAGCGGCCTGTTTGCCGAGAAGATGGCCGAAAGGGGAATCCAGGTGGTCAACCTGCGGGGCGGAATACTCGCCTGGACCCTGGAGGGCGGGCAGGTGGTCGACCCGCAAGGGAGGGCCGTCCGCCGGCTTCACGTCTACGGCGAAAAATGGAACTATGCGCCGGAAGGCTACGAGGTCGTCATGTTCGGATGGCTGGAGCGGCTGCTGGGGCAAAGACCATGGAAGGGATCATCCAAACAGGATGCGGGTTCCCGGCACGCAACCGATTAGGACTGCCAGATCCAATCGTGTGACATGAAGCGACCGCATGGGGGCTTTCCTCGGATAGCGGTGGGTCGAATCGGTGAACCGGTAGAATCTGAGGGGACCCCAATTCCGAATGGCGGAAGATTCAAACCGGTATCCTTCGGGCTGCGAATCCGGAGGGCATTGCTGCTGGACCCGAAGGAGCAACCCAAGATCAAGGGCTTAAGACCGATAGCCTTTGGATATATTTTACCTTGTCTGGGGAAGTTGAGATTGATCGTTTAGGGCTTTAGGGGGTTCAGTCCGTGCTTTTTCGCTGGAATGGATCGCCAGTTTCCTGAGTCACGAGTCAGAAAATCGCTACAGGTCGACGCTGCTATCAGGGCACTTCCCCCGAAAAGAAAAGCAGCGGTAAAAATAGAACACCTTTGGCCGCTGAACCAAACAAACACTGCATGGGTAAGATGCGACCCTCTTGTTTTCCCCTTTTCCTAGTTTTCCTTGCCTTCTTTATAACCACGTTCGAATTCAGATTTGGCTTCCGAGAGGGACATTTTGAAAATTTTCCACGAATTATCAATTCCTTCTTTGAGATTTTCCCACGAAGATTCTCCTGCTTGCTGAAAAGCATCGATCTTATCTTCAAGATCTTTCCGCTTGTCCTCTAATTTATCTATCCGTTTTTGGTATTCTATTTTGGCCTGCGCTTCCGCCTGTTCTGCTCTTGCTGTCAACCTGTCGATTTCTGCTCTCCATTCTTTCATTTTCGCTTTCAACTGCTGCACATATGCATCTCTTTTTTCGCCCATGGCTTTTACCTCCTCTCGTATGGATTTCATTCGAAATTGCCGCTGCCTGACGATCCTTTTTTAGAGAATAGCGATCCAAGAGAAAAAAGAAATGGGGGAAAATGGGTATTTTTAACGGCCGCTCGGTGTACAGGCGGAAGATGGGTTGGATTCGTATTGAAATCGAGACGTTTACATCAGCGGGCAAACTACCGTGCTGCGTAGTCGCTCCCGAGATATCCGGGCCCGAGCATCCGCATCTGGTCCAGGATCCAGCGGGCGCGGCTGCGGACATAGGCAGAGGGTCGGTCGGCATGCATCCGTTTCGGGCTGGGCAGCACGGCGGCCAGGACGGCGGCCTCGTGAGCGTTCAGCTTCGCCGCCGGCTTGTGGAAAAAATGGTCGGCCGCCGCTCCCACCCCGTAGATGCCCGGCCCGAATTCAGCGACGTTCAGGTAGACCTCCATAATCCGGGTCTTGGGCCAGCACAGTTCCAGCAGGGCCGCAAACCAGGCCTCCAGGGCTTTTCTGGAAAAACTGCGGCCGGGCCACAGAAACAGGTTCTTGGCCGTCTGCTGGCTGATGGTGCTCGCCCCCCGGAGCCGGTCCCCCCGGAGCCGGTCCTCCACCGCGTCGGAAAGCGATTCGAAGTCGAACCCGAAGTGTTGTGGAAACTTCTGGTCTTCGGCCGCCACCGCGGCCAGCGGCATGTAGCGGCTGATGCGGTTTAGATCGACCCAGTGATGGCGGATCGGTTTTCGGGCCGGGGCCTCGACGAGGTAGCGATAGCGAAGCATGAAGGAGGTGGACGGCGGGTCCACCCACCGGAACAGCAGCACCGGCAGCAGTGTCAGAAGGACAAAGGCCGCCGCCCCCCAAAGCACATATCGAAACAGGCGGTAGAAAAGGCGAAACCAGAACCGGCGCGCCCGCCGCCGCAAAGATGCGATCCGTCCTTGGAACATATCCGACTCACCTTGAATCCATCGAAGACGGCAATGGAAAACCTGGCTGCCTGTCTATCGAAAAACAGGGGGCGGGATCAAGTCCTCAGGCAAATCCGCCGTTCGGCAGCACCGGTGGGCGCCGATGCTCTCCGAGGGCCGTTTGCGATCCGGCCAATGCGTTCAAAGGGACGCAATGGTCTGGTCTTGGAGCGGAAACAGGACACTCCAACATGCCTTTTTCCCAGTTATATTAATTGTTTTCATTGTAGCACGAGACTTTCTGTGGTAAGGTGCCAGGATGTCGATCGAACCGCAGCCTGCAAACGGGGGAGAAGCAATGGACGGATTCAGGGATTACCGAAACATCCATGAAATGATCAAGGAGACCGTCGACCGTCGCCGGGACCACCCGGCCTACCGGTGGTTCACGGCCCCCGGGCAGACCGAAGAAATCTCCTGGAGCGATTTTTACCGTCAGGTGCGCCGGGCGGCCCGCTCCCTGATCGCCCTGGGGATCGAAAAAGACGACAAGGTCACGATCCTGAGCTACTCCTG
>JASFPT010000101.1:0-12686 GCA_050115795.1 Desulfobacterales bacterium | reverse complement strand
CGCCGCCTGGATCTTCCAGGTGTCGACGCCGTTGCCGCCTTCCTGCGACAGGGATCGGCCTTTCAGGGCGCAGATTGTCAGGGTCTCCCGGAGAAAAAAGAACAGGAGCACGCCGGTGACCGTGTGCACGAGCATGTTCACCAAGTGGTAGCCGAACACGGAATAGCCATGCAGGTAATAGTTGATCGCAAAACTGATGTTGGCTACGGGACGGGAGGCAAGTCTCCCCCGGGTCGCTTTCAGTAAATGGTCGAGGTCGAGGCGGTCCATCCGAACGGTGGCAGGGTGCTGAATGTTTTCAAAGTCGTCAAAGACGAACGGCGCCCCGAGACTGTTGGAATAGACGGCAATTGCAGCCAGCGACAGCAGCAGGATGATCACCGGTGTCGACAGTGTCCGGAAGCCGTTCCCGTGCCTGCTGCCGCCTGCACCGCGGGATGCGGAACCGTTTTGAGAAGTGGTGTCGGTCATGGCTGTCCTGTGTCCTGCGGCTGCCAGCGTTCGAGGTTTCTGCGGGCCGGAACAAAGGTGGGGTCTACCTCCAGGGCACGCTTGAAAAAGCTCTCGGCTTTCTGTCGATCGCCCTGCCGCGCCAGGGCGATTCCCATGTAGTTGTAGACCCGGGCCATTGTCGGGTCGAGCTTCAGTGCCTCTGCAAACTGTGCGATGGCCTCCTCGACCCTGCCGGTTCGAAACAGCATCACGCCGTAGTTGTAGCGAAAAGCGGGCCAGGTCGGATCGAATTCGACCGCTCGGCGGTAAAGACGCTCGGCTTCTGTAAAATTCCCGCCCTCCAGGAGGTGGCCGGCCAGATTGTTGGCCGCGCTGGCATTAAAGGGGTTGATCTCCAGCGCCTTGCGGAAATGCCGCTCCGCTTCTTCGGTCTCGCCGCGTCTGTCGTACTCAGTGCCCAGGTTGTTGTGCGCCAGATCGTTTTCCGGGTCGACAGCCACCGCGTGTTGAAAAAGGGTGAGGCTATTTTCCCAAAGCCGCACTTGGCGGTAACCGGCCATGGTGAGGAAAATCAATATGACCGCGGCAATGCCGCCTAAAACCCGCCGATCCCAGCCGGTCCGGCGCCACAGATCGTTTCCCCCCCAAATGACAACGATGCCAAGCCCGATCAGCGGCACGTACATATAGCGATCCGCCATGGCCTGCGTTCCCACCTGGACCAGCCCGATCATCGGAACCAGAGTCCCCAGAAACCAGAACCACCCCACCGGCAGATAGGGCGCCTTTTTGGACATCTGAAGGGCCAGACCGGTGAGCAGCGCAAGAAGCAATAGCGCGCCTGCCGCGGGCCAGAGCAGCGCGGCAGGATCCGGATAGGGGTAGAAAACGCTCAGCTCGGCGGGCCAGACCGCCTTGCCCAGGTAGGCGACATAGGAGACCAACGCATTGGCGATCCGGCTTTTCAAATCGAGGGCGCTGGCGGCAATGACCGCCCCGGAGCCCTTTTGGGCTGCAAAGGTGGCGGCCGACAGGAGGACCACCGGGACCATCATGGGCAGTTTGTCCAGGACCGGTCCGCGCAGCCGACCAAGCGAGGCCAACCAACCCCTCACGCCGTCTGCAACGGTCGGATGGCCCAACCGCCGAAGAGGCCAGTAGTCGAGGAGCAAAAGCAGACACGGCCAGGTCACCAGCAGGGGTTTGCTCATCAGGCCGAGGCAGAGAAACAGGAATGAAAAAAAGTAGGTCCCCGGCCGCCGAACCGCCGCATACCGGGCATAGCACCCGATCGAAAGAAAGCCGAAAAAGGTGCTCAGTACATCTTTTCGCTCCGAAATCCAAGCCACCGACTCCACATGAAGCGGGTGCACGGCAAACAGGGCGGCCAGAAGTGCGCTTCTTTTCGGCGCCGCGGTCATCTGTGAAAAGACAAAAAAAACCAGGAGCGTGTTGGCCAGGTGCAGCAACGAGTTGGTGATGTGGTGCCCGCCGGGACCGGGGCCGAAGAGGCTGCGGTCGGCCATCAGGGAGAGCCATGTCACGGGGTGCCAGTTGGCCCCCTCGAATGTGGTAAAGGCCCAGGCGATTCCGGGCAGGGAGATGCCCTCCCTCACATGGCGGTTTTCACTGGCATAGACCGGATCGTCGAGGTTGATGAATCCGAATCGCCAGGTCTGACTGTAGCAGGTCAGCGTCAAGATCACGAGTGCGGCGACCATGGCCGGCTGAAGCAGGAGACCTCGGTGGATCCCCGGGTCGTTTTTTCCGCCATCCGCCCTCACCTGCCCGCCTCCTCTTCCACAAAACCTTCCGAAATCCCGTTTGGGTGCTTGGCCACCGGAATCGTTTCTCCGGCCGGGGATCTTTCACCCGGTCCGTTTCGACCGGGCAGGACCCGGCCCCGAAATGGCCGGTGCTGGCGGTAATCCTGCTGCCGAAGCGCGATGGCCGCCGCCAGGTCAGCAAGGCCATTTTTCTCGGCCAGCGCCATCGCTTGAGCGGCGGCCTTTTGTGCTTCGGGATACCGCCCCGCTTCAGCCAGCGCAGCACCCAGGACATCCATGGCCAGCGGATCCTGCTCCCCATTGACCCGAACAAGCCGATCGGCAAAAAGAAGCGCCTGTTGCCCGTTGCGGATCTGTCGAAGTGGATGGGTCGACAGAATCCATGCCAGATGATACAGGGCCAGGGCGTTTTCCGGTTCGATTTCAAGCGCCCGGCGCAGGGATTCGACCGCTTCGGCGTCGTTTCCGTTTCGCTCCTGGATCAGAGCGATGTTCACCCATGCTTTCACCTGCCCGGGGGAAACCGCGAGGATCTTTCGATACTCGGCAATCGCCTCCTCAGCTCTTCCCAACCGGTCCAGGCAGGCGGCCATCCCGCTTCTATCCTGCAGATTTTCCGGTGAAACCGCCAGCGCAGCCTGGTAGTGGAAAAGGGCCTCGGCGGGTCGGCCCAGGTTTAGCAGTGCGGCAGCAAGATTGCGCCGTGCACCGGGTTTTTGCGGAAGAAGCGCCACCTGTCTTCGGTACATGGCCGCCGCCTCCTCCAGCCGACCTTCCTTTTCGAGGGCCACACCCAGGTTGTTGTATGCCAGCCAGTTATCCGGATCCAGGGCCAAGGCGTGACGGTACAACGAGAAGCTGTTCTTCCAGACAGCGGTTTGCCGATGCGTCTGAACCCCGAGCGCCGCGAGCACGACCATGGCCGTTGCCGCCAGGACCACCCGGCGCCGTTTCCCGGCACCGATCCATCCGTCTGCGGTCCAGCACCCCATCACCAGGAGCCCCACCATGGGCAGATACATGTAGCGATCGGCCATGGCCTGCCCGCCCACTTGGACGACCCCGATCACCGGCAGCAGCGTGACGAGAAACCATCCATACCCCGCCAACAGATAGGGTGCGCGCCCTCGAAGACGATAACAGGCGACGCCCACGGCCGCCAGCAGCACCAACGCCCCGGCCAGCGCCCAGAGGGAGATTCCACTCCCCGGATGAACGTAGAAAAAAGAAAGCCGGGCAGGCCACAGGGTTTTTGCCATATAGCCAACGTAGGAAATTGCAGCATTGGCAAGCCGCCACGATACCGGAAAAACCTCTATGCTTCGAATTGCCTGCCCGCTCTGCTGGGCCGCCAGCGTCACCCCCGCAGAAGCGGCGGAAAGAAGCAAAAAGGGGATCTTTTCCAGGAGCAGTTCTCGGAAGGTTTGCCAGACCGTTTCGCCGGAACCGACCCCCGGATACCGTTTCAGCGGCCACCAGTCCAGCAGGAGAAAGAGAAAAGGCCATGTGACGAGCATCGGTTTGGCCATCAGCCCGATGGCCAGCAGGGAAAAACAAAGAAGATAGTCCAACCGTTTTTTTCGGCGGACAAACCGGACGTATCCGATCAGGGCGAGCAGTCCCCAAAAAGCGCTGAGCACGTCTTTTCGCTCAGCCACCCAAGCTACCGACTCCACATGCAGGGGATGCAGGGCGAAAATCGATGCGGCCGCAGCGCTGGGCCAGAAAGCGCCGGTGCTCAACGCCAGAAGCCAGAACAACAGCAAGCTGTTGAACAGGTGCAGCATCACACTGGTCCAATGGTGCCCTCCCGCCCACAGACCGAACAGTTCCACATCGACCATGTGCGAAAGCCAGGTCAGCGGGTGCCAGTTGGCCGCGTGAAAGCTCGTAAACGCCCAGATGATGCCTTCCAGGGAAAGGCCCTGCCGGACCTGGGGGTTTTCGATGACGTATCGGGGGTCGTCGAAGTTGACGAAATCAAATTGCCTGACCTGACCGTAACAGAGGAGGACGGCTGCGGCCAGGAACAGGAAGAGCCATGCGGTGCGATATCTTTGAAACAACCCGGGCATCGGCGTTTTCGATTGAAGGGGCATGGCCTAGTTTCTTTGTCGATTCAGCGGACAACCGCAACGAACGGGTTCACTCCGGCTTCTGCATTTCCGGGTCCGTTTTCGGGCCGTTCTTTCGGCAGGGCGACGGGTCTCCCTGCCCGGCAAGCCGGAAAAACTTTTGCGCTCCCCCCGGGTTTCCTTCCGCAGCCAGCAGGCGGCCCATCCGGCAATAGGCACTTTTCCTGTCGGCGCCGGCGCGGATCGCTTCAGCAAGCTGGTCGATCGCCTCTTCGATATGTCCTTTTCGGGCAAGGACTTCTGCATAGTTTTGGTGGGTGGTGGCATCGTCAGGCGTCAGCACCAGCGCCCTTTCAAAATAGCGGCGTGCTTCGGTAAACCGACCCATAAGGGAAAAAAGGTTGGCCAGATTGGCCAGCGTGTCGGAACGATTCGGTTCGGCAGCCAAAGCGGCCCGGTACCAACGGAGTGCCTCCCGATGCAGTCCTTTTTCGACGAGCAGGCCGGCGAGGTTGCTTGCCGCGTTTGCGTCCTCGGGATACAATGAAAGCATGCGGCGATACAGGGCCTCGGCCCTTTCGCGATCCCCGC
Organism: Desulfobacterales bacterium; assembly: GCA_050115795.1. Lineage (GTDB taxonomy): Bacteria > Desulfobacterota > Desulfobacteria > Desulfobacterales > CAFBRK01 > JAIPEL01. Next base: position 7,780 of record JASFPT010000101.1, on the reverse strand, counting down.
GCCGGCTGGCGATCCGGGCGGTATTGAAAAGTGCCACGGGATGGGTCGGGTTCAGATCGAGCGCCTGCCGGTACAAGGTTTCCGCCGTTGCAAAATCTTCTCTTGATTCATAGGCCTTGCCCAGGTTGATCAGTACGACGATGTTTGGCCGGGTCGTCTGCCGTGCGTGCGCAAAAAGCGTCATGCTGTTTTCCCAGTATCCGAGCTGCACCCGCGATGCGGCGGCCAGCGACAGAATCACCGCTCCGGATGCGATCACAGGCCACACGCGACTTTTTGTCCGGCCGGCAAAAATATCCCTCCCCCCCCAGGTGGCGGCGAAAAATATCCCGATCAGCGGCACGTAGGCGTATCGGTTGGCCATGGCCTGGGTCCCCAACTGGACGAGGCCGATCACGGGGAGCAAGGATATCAGATACCAGGCCCACCCGGCCACCAGATAGGGCCGGTCGCCGATCCGCCGGATCGTCCAGAGGCTGATTGCCACCAGTAGAATCGCAGCAGCGGCCGGTTTCCAGAAACCGATTTGAGCGCCGGGGTGCGGGTAATAGACCGATAAGCCGCTGGGCCATATCGTCTGCTTCAGGTAGACGATGTAGGCCACCAGCGCGTTTGCCACTCGAACCGGCAGGGAAAACCGTTCAAAAGACTGGACCCCGCCCCCGCTGTGCTGGGTGAAAAGAGCCAGAAGGCCGGAAAGCACGGAAATACCGAAAAGGGGAATTTTTTCCACAAACAGTTCGGTTGCAGAACGCCTGCCCTGGCCAAGCGACTCGGCTCCGGTGAACCTGAGCCGCCCCAGGGGCCAGATGTCGAGCACCAGCATCAGCAGTGGAAACGTCATCCACATCGGCTTGGCGGACAGGCTCAGGAGAAAAAGAATCATCACGGCAAGATAACGGCCCACTGCCGGGCGACTCACATACCGGATGTAGGCGCCGGCGGCCAGAAGGCCAAAGAAGGTGCCGAGCAACTCCTTTCGCTCCGCCACCCAGGCAACGGGCTCCACATGAAGCGGGTGAACCGCAAACAAGGCTGCGGCCAGCGCGCTCGGCCACCGTCGGCGAGTGGCGTTTTGAAGCACCACAAAAACGAGGAGCGTGTTGGCCAGGTGCAGCATCAGACTGCTCAGGTGATGGCCGGCCGGGTTGAGCCCATACAGACTCACGTCGATCATGTGCGAAAGCCAGGTGACCGGAAACCAGTTCCCGTCATACACGGCGGTCAGGGCCCACCGAACCCCTTCGCCGCTGAGCCCTTTGGATACGACGGGGTTTGCGGTCACGTAAACCGGGTCGTCGTAATTGATGAAGTCGTTGAAGACCACCGGCCCGAGTGTAGCCAGGGTCAGGGCGGTAAGAAGAAGAAAAACGGCCAGTCCAGGGCGCCGGCCGGGATATGAATCCGTTTCGTGCAGCATGCCGCCAACAATCTCCCGCAGAACGGATAAAGGAAATCGGCCGGAAACACAAGCCGGCCGGATTTCCAAATGAAAATGGGGGCATTGCTGCCCCCATTTTCAAACTGAGCAAATCTTCCGCTGCACGATTACGGTGAGCTGACGTCGCCGGTAGTGGTCAGCGTGTGGACATTGGAAGATGCCACATGCTTGAAGGTCAGGGCGTTAGTGGAGATCGTTCCGGTTCCATCATCCCGAATCCAGCCGGCTGCGCTCACATCTGCGCCGGTGTTGTAAGCGGGCAGCTCACTGACGTTGACGGTACCGCTGTGGCCGTCGGCATAGTATGCCATGGCCATGTTGTAAAAGTTTTTGGCCGCGCTGATGGCCGCCGAGTCCTGACCCCTGGTCCGATAGGCCAGGAAGTTTGGAATGGCAATGGCCGCCAGGATGCCGATAATCGCGATGACGATCATCAGCTCGATCAGGGTGAAACCTTCTTTCTCGTGGAATTTCCTAAGCATGACGTCTCCTTTCGTTACCGTGAAAAAAATGTTTGAAATCCGGATCTCACCAATCGGTCGCTCCCCCTGCTGTTAGACTATTTGGGCATCAACTACCGACGCCCCCATAGAAAGCAAGGAGCATGCCACAGGCTGTACCCGATCCGACTATTCTTATAAATTCCTGGAAACAAAGGAATAAATAAAAAAAGGAGCCCGTCTTCAAAACCGATGAAAGGGGGCCCCCACTTTGTGAAATGACACAAATTGTCTGGGGGTGACAAAATATGTCAACCGTCCTCTGACTCGACCATCAACTTGCTCACCCGGTGCCGGAACGACCGGTAGGAGATTCCCAGAAGTTCGGCGGCCACCTGCTTGTTCCCCTTGCTGGCCTCCAGGGCCTTTTTCAGGTAAGCCCGTTCGATCGCCTCCAGGATGTTGTCCAGGGCCACCCCGCTGGCGACTTCGTCCAGGTCGAATCGCCGGCCCTCGACGCCTTCGATCCACCGGTTTTTGTGAATGGAAAGCGCGAGGCTGTCCGGCAGGAGAATATTGGTGCTGGCCAGGGCGATGCTGCGCTCCATAAGATTTTCCAGTTCCCGCACGTTGCCGGGAAAATCGTATTTGTTCAGCATATCGATGGCATAGGAGGAGATCTTGGTCACCTCTTTTTTCATTCGGCGCGAATATTTCTCCAAAAAGTGCTGTGCCAGAGCACGGATGTCGGCCTTGCGGTCCCGCAGGGGCGGCACCTTGATTTCGATGACGTTGAGCCGGTAGAACAGATCCTCCCGGAAGTTGCCGGCGATCACCTCCTGCTCGAGGTTCTTGTTGGTCGCCGATATGATGCGAATATCGACCGACACCTCCTCGTTTCCGCCCACCGGCTTGATGACCTTGTCCTGAACGGCACGAAGCAGTTTGACCTGGATGTGAAGACTCAATTCACCGATTTCATCCAAGAAAACCGTGCCGCAGTGGGCCTCCTCGAAAAGGCCCTTTTTGTCCTGGGTGGCGCCGGTAAACGCGCCCCTTTTGTGGCCGAACAGCTCGCTTTCCATCAGGGTTTCGGGAATCCCGCCGCAGTTGATCGCGACGAAGGGGCGGTCTTTCCGATCGCTTTCGCCGTGAATCGCCCGGGCCACCAATTCCTTTCCGGTCCCGCTTTCGCCGGTGATCAGCACGTTGGTGTTGGTTTTGGCCACCTGACGCACCATCTTATAGATCTGCATCATCCGCGGGGTATTGCCCACGATCCGACCGAAGTGAAGGGTCTGCTTCAATTCGTCGTCGAGGGCCTTTTTCTCGGCCTCGATGGTCTTTCGATCCAGGGCCTTGGCGATGGTTTCCTTGAGTTCTTCGGTGTCGAAGGGCTTCGGCACGTAGTCGAAGGCACCCTCGTTCATGGCCTCCACGGCGGTTTCGGTGCTGGCGTAGGCCGAGATCATGATGACCACCGTGTGCGGCTGCTTCTTTTTCCAGGTCCGGAGCACATCGAGACCGGTCATGTCCCCGAGCCGGATGTCGCACAAAAGCAGATCCGCCTGGACCTGGTCGGAGAGCTTGATCGCCTCCTGGCCGCTTCCTGCACAGGCGACTTCATAACCCTCCCGCTTGAGCATGAACTCGAGCAGTTCACGCATGCTCAGTTCGTCGTCCACCACCAGGATGTTGGCCGCTTTGTTCTGGTTCATGGTGTGCCGGTTTGTGGTTTATAGAATCGCGCAGCGATTCTATTTTGACTCGAAGACGATCCTGCCGCCAACCATCGTCATCACCGCCCGGCCTTTCATCTCCCAGCCGCCAAACGGCGTGTTGCGGCTCAGGGAGCGAAAGAATCGCGGCTCCACGGTCCAGGAAAGGGACGGATCGATCAGGGTCAGGTCGGCGGGGTTTCCTTCAGCGATGCCGGCCGGTACGCCCACGATCCGCGCCGGATTCAGGGACATCTTTTCCACCATCTGCTGGAGGGTGATGACCCCTTCTGAAACCAGTTTCAGCGCCAGACCCACGGAGGTCTCCAGGCCGATGATCCCGTTGGCCGCCTGGTCGAATTCGACCTCCTTCTCCTCGGCAGCATGGGGGGCGTGGTCGGTGGCGATCACGTCGATAGTGCCGTCTGCCAGTCCTTGCCGGACGGCCTCCCGGTCGGCCGTTGAACGGAGGGGTGGGTTCATCTTCGCATTGGTATCGTAGAGGCCCACCGCCTCGTCGGTCAAGGTGAAATAGTGGGGAGCCGTTTCGGCGGTCACCATCGCTCCCCTTTTTTTGGCTTCCCGGATCGCGGCCACCGATTCTTTCGCACTGACATGGGCAATATGCAGTCGGCAGCCGGTCAACTCGCTCAGGGCGATGTCGCGAAGAACCATGACCGATTCCGAGGCATTGGGAATGCCGGCAAGGCCCATTTTCGTGGCGTAAGGGCCTTCGTTCATGACCCCTGCCCCGGCCAGCGAAAGCTCCTCACAGTGGGAGATGACCGGCATCCCCATGCCGCGGGCATATTCCATGGCCCGGCGCATCAACTGGGCGTCTGCCACCGGGCGACCGTCGTCGGAAACCGCCACGGCTCCGGCCGCCTTGAGCTCTCCGTACTCGGAAAGGCGCTTGCCTTCCAGACCGCGGCTGATGGCCGCCACCGGATAGACCCGGGCGGTGGCGGCCTCTGCGGCCTTTTGAAGAATAAAATCGGTCAGCTCCGGGCAATCGTTGACCGGGTCCGTGTTCGGCATGCAGCACACGGCCGTAATCCCTCCGGAAACCGCCGCGGCGCATCCGCTTTCGATGGTTTCTTTGTATTCGAATCCGGGCTCTCTGAGATGGACATGCAGGTCGATCAGGCCCGGGGTGACGAAAAGGCCGGACGCCTCGATCACCCGGTCGACCTCGCCGAACGCGCGTTGTTCGCCCCGGGGCCGGATTCGAGCCACCCGGCCGTCTTCCACCAGGATGTCCGCCTCGGCTTCGGCAAGGGCGGGATCGACGATGGTTCCGCCTTCAATCAGTATCCGCATGTCGCACACCTCCGGCTACGAGGTACAGCAGCGCCATCCGCACGGCGACGCCGTTGGTCACCTGATCGAGGATGATCGAATACGGCCCGTCGGCCACCTCCGATGCGATTTCCACCCCGCGGTTCATCGGGCCCGGGTGCATGATCAACAGGTCGTCTTTGGCGCCCTCCAGCCGGCGGGCCGTCAGGCCATAATATCGCGCATATTCCCGGATCGATGGGAACAGATAGCTTTTCTGCCGCTCGAGCTGGATCCGAAGCATCATGATCACGTCGGCCCCGGCGGTGGCCTCCTCGATCCGGTGGGTCACCGAGGCCCCGAGGGTTTCGATCCCAACCGGTATCATGGTCGGCGGGGCGCAGACCGTCACCTGTGCCCCCATTTTCGTAAACCCGACGATATCCGACCGGGCCACCCGGCTGTGGGCGATGTCGCCGATGATGGAAAGCCGCAGGCCTTCGATCCGTCCTTTTTTTTCCTTTACGGTCATCATGTCGAGCAGGGCCTGGGTGGGATGGGCGTGCATGCCGTCTCCGGCATTGATTACCGATGCGGCCACGGTGCGGCCCAACAGGTGGGGAACACCGGCCGACGAGTGGCGGATGACGATGACGTCCGGATTCATCGCCTCCAGATTCCGGGCGGTGTCGACGAGGGTTTCGCCCTTGACCAGGCTGCTGGAGCTGGCTGAAATCGAAAGGCTGTCTGCGCTGAGGCGTTTGGCGGCGATATCAAAGGAGGTGCGGGTTCGGGTGCTCGGCTCGTAAAAGAAAAGCACCACCGTTTTTCCCCGGAGGGTGGGCACCTTCTTGATGGGCCGCGTGGAGATCTCCTTCATTCCGGCGGCCGTGTCGAGAATCAGCGAAATCTCCTCCCTGGAAAGGGAGGCCATGTCCAGGATGTCTTTCTGCGCCAGCTGCACGGTCCACCTGCCCGCTTTGGATTCAAATAAAATCGCGGCAGCGAGTTTATCAGTGGATCATATCCCCGATGCGACTCCACCGCACGTCGAAGTCATCCCGGTCCCAGGACCAGTAGATCATGAAGGCCTTGCCCAGGACGGCATCCAGATCCACGAACCCCCAGAACCGGCTGTCGTAGGAGTGGTCCCGATTGTCCCCCATCACGAAAATCTTGTGCTGCGGCACGACGATCGGGCCGAAATTGTCCCGCGGCTGCAACATCCCCGGTATGACATACGGATCGGTGTGCATCCCGTGGTCGTGATTCAGTGGCTTTCCGTTGACATACACCTTCTTGTTGCGGATTTCCACGGTATCGCCGCCCAAGCCGATCACCCGCTTGATGAAATCCTTTTCCGGATCTTCAGGGAACCGAAAAACCACGATATCACCCCGCTTGGGCTCCTTGACCGGGATGAGCGTCTTGTCGGAAAAGGGAATCTTGACCCCATAGATAAATTTGTTGACGAGGATGTGGTCCCCGATCAGCAAGGTATCCTTCATGGACCCGGAAGGAATCTTGAATGCCTGTACGACGAAGGTTCGGATAAAAAGGGCCAGAATGATGGCCACCACGATCGCTTCGATGTTTTCTCGAAGCGCACTTTTCTTCTTCGGCGGCGCTTCCGAGTCAATCCGTTGTTCCGGTTTTTCTTTTTCGTTCAATCTGTCAGAGGCCTTTCCGTGTCGGTGGCTGAACCGCACCGGCGCTCGAATCCAAATCGTACGGCATCCCTTAGGGGGGAAGATCCCCTGCAGCCTGGCTTCGACGAACTCCGCCGAGTCGCTGCTGCGTATTTCGCCCCAGCGCCGGGGGCTATCCCAGCCCCATCAGCGGCAGAAGCCGAAGCACCAGATTGGCGGCAAATCCGGCGGCCAAATCGTCGGCCACGACGGCAACCCCCCCGGAAAGCTTCCGCTCCAGGAGTCGAATCGGAAACGGCTTGGTGATGTCGAGCACCCGAAAAGCGACAAACCCGATCGCGGCCGAACCGATTGTCATCGGAATCCAAAGGAAAGTGACCAGCATGCCGGCGACCTCGTCGATGACGATGGCGCCCGGGTCGGTCCGTCCGAGAAGCCGCTCGGCTTCGGCCGACACCCACATGGCGCCGGCGATAAACAAAATGACGGCAGCGATCTCGCCGGCGGCCGGCAGTCGAGAAAAAAGCCAGGCAAGCGGCAGCCCCAAAAGGCTGCCGAAGGTGCCGGGGGCTGCGGGAACCTTTCCCAGATACCCGCCGGTGGCCAGAAACAGGACCCCTTGGCGGCGCATTTGCATGGCCCGTCTCTATAGCGTGGATTGGCGTTTGTCAAACAGATTCCGGGTCCGGATCCCCCGGCAAGCGGCCTGCAGATTGCCGGCCAGCGACCACTGCGGCCTCGTAGACCCGCCAGATGGCCACCCCCCGCAGAAGGGCGATTCGGCGGCAGGCATCGTATTCGGGCGTCAGCCGGCGGCTCCCGTCGGGCATCCGGATCTCCTTGGCGGCCACCGTTCCGAATTCGGTCTCCACGGAAACCGTTTTTCGCGGCAGGACACGACGGGCCGCCAACTGGCAGCGGACCCCGGTGGAGCTCGACTCGGCCAGCAGCGTTTCTGTCAGCCGTTCGGCGTCCTCCGGGCGGCATATCACCTCCACGCGCGTTCCGGGACGGTTTTTTTTCATCTGGGCCGGCATCCAGCAGACATCCAGGGCGCCTTCGGCAAAGAGACGCTCCATGAGAAATCCGAACAGCTCCGGATTCATGTCGTCGATGGCGGCGTCCATCACCGCCACCGAGTCGGCGGCCGAAGAGGAGGTGTGGGATCTGGCAGGACCGATCAGCACCCGCAACAGGTTGGGCCGGTCGGGCAGATCGGCGCTGCCGGCGCCGTAGCCGGCACGCTCGATGCAC
>JASFPT010000100.1:0-12949 GCA_050115795.1 Desulfobacterales bacterium | reverse complement strand
AGTCTTCCTTTGCCTTTTTCCCCTTCTCGTTTAACGCCGCGTGGGCTGCGGCCAGTCGGGCGATGGGAACCCGGAAAGGAGAGCAGGAAACGTAGTTCAGGCCGATTTCGTGGCAAAAGCGGATCGACTCGGGGTCTCCGCCGTGCTCCCCGCAGATCCCGCATTCCAGGTCCGGTTTGGTCTTTCGCCCGTTTTCGACGGCCATCCGCATCAGTTTTCCCACCCCGTCCCGATCGATGGTCGCAAAGGGATTCTGGGGCAGAATTTCCTGCTCCAGGTATTCGATCAAAAACCCGGTATCGGCATCGTCTCTGGAGATACCGAAGGTGGTCTGGGTCAGGTCGTTGGTGCCGAAGGAGAAAAAGCCGGCCGATTCGGCGATTTCCTGGGCGGTCAGCGCGGCCCGGGGGATCTCGATCATGGTTCCGAATTTATAGTTGATCCTCATGTCCTGCTCTTCCATGACCGTCCGGGCCTCTTTCTCCAGGACCTTTCGCTGGCGCTTCAATTCGTTGACGTGGGCGGTGAGCGGGATCATCACCTCCGGGTGAACGTCGACCCCCTCTTTTGTGACCATACAGGCAGCCTCAAAGATCGCCCGCACCTGCATCAGCGTCAGCTCCGGGATGTGGATGCCGAGCCGAACCCCCCTTAGACCGAGCATCGGGTTGTCTTCGTGCAGGATCTGCGCCTGGCGGAGCATGGTCTCCTTTTCACGGACCTGATCGATCAGGTTGTCGATCTCGGCCATGTGGTCGGCGTGCTGCAGCCGGACCTTCAGATCGGCGAGGTCTTTGAGCAGCTCGATGCGGTTGGGCAAAAATTCGTGAAGGGGGGGGTCGATCAGCCGGATGATCACCGGCAGACCGTCCATGGCTCTGAAAAGGCCCGCAAAATCCTCCCGCTGGAAGGGAAGGAGCTGGTCGAGCGCCTCCTGGCGTTCCACCGGCAACTCGGCCATGATCATCTTCTGGACGAAGGGGAGCCGCTCGGATTCGAAGAACATGTGCTCGGTCCGACACAACCCGATGCCTTGGGCGCCGAATTCCCTTGCGCGCTTGGCATCGTCGGGATAGTCGGCATTTGCCCACACCCCGAGCCGTCGGTACTCGTCGGCCCAGGAGAGCAGCTTGATCAGCCAGGGGTCCTGGATATCGGGCACCGTCGAATCGAGTTTTCCGGCAAAGACCTCGCCGGTGGTCCCGTCGATGGACAGCCAGTCCCCCTCCTTGACCACGGTTTCCCCCACCCGGATCTGCCGCTTTCCCATGTCGATCTCCAGGGCTGAAACGCCCACCACCGCCGGCTTTCCGAACTGCCGGGCGACCAGGGCGGCATGACTGGTGCGCCCGCCCCGGCTGGTGAGAATCCCTTTGGCGGCCAGCATGCCGTGGACATCGTCGGGTTTGGTCTCGGGCCGCACCATGATGACGGCTTTTCCGTCCTTCTTGGCCCAGCTTTCGGCCAGGTCCGCCGTCAAGGCTGCAACGCCGCAGGCCGCCCCCGGAGAAACGTTGAGCCCGTGTCCGAGCAGCCGTCCGGATCCGCGGGCTTCGGCCAGCGCCTTGTGTTCGAACTGAGGGTGCAGGAAAAAGTCGACCTGCTCGGGGGTCAGGCGCAGCACCGCCTCTACTTTTTCGATCAGCCCTTCTTCGACCATCTCGACGGCAATCCGCACCGCCGCCTGGGCGGTTCTTTTCCCGTCGCGGGTCTGCAACATCCAGAGTTTTCCCTTTTCGATGGTGAACTCCACATCCTGCATTTCGCGGTAGTGGGATTCCAGCTTCCGGGCGATCTTCTCAAATTCCGCATAGGCCTCGGGAAACTCCTGTTTCATCTCCGAAAGGTCTTTGGTGAGCCTGATGCCGGCCACCACGTCCTCGCCCTGGGCATTGGGCAGATAGTCGCCCTCGATCTGGTTTTCGCCGGTGGAGCCGTTCCGGGTCATGGCAACGCCGGTGGCACAGTCCTCCCCCATGTTTCCGAACACCATCGTGACGATGTTGACCGCCGTTCCCAGATCGTGGGGGATTCCAGCAGCGTTGCGGTAATCGACCGCACGCTTTCCGTTCCAGCTCTTGAAGACCGCTTCGGTGGCCATCCGCAGCTGATCGTAGGGATCCTTTGGAAAATAATGGTGGGAGTGGCGACGGTAGATCGTCTTGAATCGTTTCACCACTTCCTGCCAGTCCTCGGCAGTGAGCCGGGCCTCGTTGTCGACGCCCGCCTTTCCCCGCACTTCGGTGAGGACCTCCTCGAAGGGTTCGTCGTCGATTCCCGACACCACCGTGCCGAACATCTGGATCAGGCGCCGGTAGGAATCGAGAACGAACCGCTCGTCGCCCGTCAGTGCGGCCATCGCCGCTACCGTTTCGTCGTTCAGGCCGATGTTGAGCACCGTATCCATCATACCGGGCATGGAAAACTTGGCACCGCTGCGGCAGGAGACCAGCAGGGGGTTTTTCGGATTTCCGAACTGTTTCCCGGATGCCTTTTCGACCTTCTTCAACGCCGCAAGCTCCTGCTCCCACATGTTCTCCGGAAACTGCCCTCCGGATTCCAGGTAAGCCAGGCAGGCCTCGGTAGTCACCGTAAACCCGGGTGGAACCGGAAGTCCGATCCGCACCATGTCGGCAAGGTTCGCCCCTTTCCCGCCGAACAGACCCCGGACCGCATCCCATGACCCGCCAACGGAAGCCTGGGCTTCGTCGACATCCTCGAACATATACACCCATTTCTTCTTTGCCATCGAGACCTCCTTCCTTGTCCAGAAGCATGCCGAAACAGCCGTGAAACGAGGGATTCGACCCGGACGTCTTCCGCTCTTCCTGCCGGCTCGGTGTCGGTAAAAAGGGAACGCTACGGTAGCATTGGGAGACGGGCGAAGAGGTGCTGCCCGGCGTTTTTACTGTCCTATGGCATCGGGAAATTGTCAATAGCGACCGCAAAAAAACCGGCGCACCAGGCTTTGACGGTGTCGGCAACGAATGTGGAGGGTGCCGTGCGCAGGGAGGTCCCCTGAAAAAAGAAGCTGAAATGAATATTTCGATAGACCGCCGGGGAAAGATGATCAGGGCTGGGTCTGCAGGGTCCAGGACGCTTCGTAGAACTCGGCTCCGGCGGGCGCCGCCTGGCCTGAATCGGATCCAACTGCGGAACCGGCCACACTGATACCCCGGGTTCGGATCCCCAGCGACTCGCGCGACCCCCGGTACATGCCGAGCCCCTGTCCCGCACTTTCCATGTCGACCCGGCCCAGCGGCGCTTCCGAAGCATAGACCACGATCTGATCCTTTCCGTAGGGCGGACTCACTTTCAGGGTGAAGTGATCCCCGGCGTCCGGTATTTTATAGACTTTCCCGGCATCGAACCGATTGATGCTCCGGTAGGCGTTGGGCAAGAGTTGGATGATCTCGCCGCTGGCGGTCACATCCACGATCCGTGCGTAAAAATCACGGTTCCCCTTTAATAGGATTTCGATGGCTTCTCCATCCCGGTAGGTTTTTTTGCTGGTCCAGACTCCCACCGTAAGCGGGCCGGCGGCGGCAGCATCGTCTCCGGACGGCCCCCCGGAGGGCCTGAGTTTGTATTCCACCTCGGCCTTGATCCAGACGTGATAGCGATGGTTGTCCTCGATACCGAAATCTTTTTGCTCCAGGACGGTCACGGCCCCTTCCGTGGTGGCCGTGATCTTGTCTGATTTGAGCTCGAAATTCTCCACCTGTGTTTTGGACTGGATGAAGGTTCGGGCATTTTCAACCGCCTGCCGTTTGGCGTTGGCAAACGCGGCGGCGCGGATTTCGGAGAGGGTCTTGTCCTCGGAAAGATAGGCATAGCCGTCTACAGACTGAATGCAGGAGCGCTTTTCCTGGTCCGGCGTGACGTTCACCCCGCGAAGCGTCTGCTCCGCCGCCGAAAGCGGCCCTCCGGCGACAAAAATGGTGGCCGCGACGACAGCGCACAAAAAAGCGGTGTTGCCCGAAAGACGCGGAAACAGTTTCATTCACCCTCCTCGGCGTCAGACCCATCGATCGTTTTGCGCAACCGCATGCACCAGATGCTTCGGGCGGCCCTCGAATCCGGCAGCCGGTAGTCGAAGGCGTCTACGATCTCCATCGCCGCCAACCGCCGGCCCACCATTGACGAAGCCGGGGGAGCCTTGCCGAGCATCGCCAGCAATATGCCATTTTCCCCCAGCATTGGCAAGACCAGGGATATCATGGTTTCAGGGGGCCCCGTGGCCCGGCTGACGATGACATCAAAGCGGCCTGAAAACCCCTTGCCTGCCGCATCCATTTGGGCAGCCATCTGCTCGGCGCGCAGGTGGATCGCCTCGATTCCGGAAAGATTCAGGAGCCGAATGACATGTTTCAGAAAGCTGACCTTCTTTTCCACAGCGTCGATCAGGACGACCGAAAGCCCGGGCCGCACAACCTTGAGCGGAATACCCGGAAACCCGCCGCCGGAACCGACATCGAGCAAAGCGGCTTCCGGAGGAATCCACCGCAGGGGCATCAGCGAATCGACAAAATGGTTCTCGGCCACCCTCATCGGATCGGTGATGGCGGTCAGGTTGGACTTCCGGTTCCAGAAGAGAAGTTCGCGGGCGTGAATCGAAAAAGCCTCCAGGTGATGGGGGGCGATCTCGATGCCCAGGTCCGCCGCCCCTCGCCGAATGGTTTCCTTCCAGTCTGCAGCGCTGATTTTCATGGGTCCATCCGAGCGTCCCGCTCGGGCTCCGATAGGGGCTTTTCTCTCAAACAGTCCTCGGAACCTGTCGGTTGCAGCCGGGTGCAATCCCCGGTCAGTCGCACACACAGGCGTCGTCTGTTCGGTCCGGATCGGCGGCATCCTTGAAATCCATCCGGAAAGTGATTTCCCCCCCGCTGTCCCGGTGGATTTCCGCGTTCGGATAACGCTTTTTAAACACCCGCATCATGGCAGGGTTTTCGGCGAGCACGGTGGCCGTAAAGTGGGTGTAGTCGTTTTCGGTGGCGATCTTTTCAAGGATTTTGAGCAGGTAGGAGGCCACCCCCATCCCCTGAAAGTCTTCGCGAACGACGAAGGCCACCTCGGCGTCCGCACCCTCCGCCTGGGCATAGGAGCCGATGGCCATGATCTCTTTGTGCCCCCCGCGTTGAACCAGCCCGATGACCGACATGTTCTTCCGATAATCGACATTGGACCAGTGCCGCTGGGCGACCTCGTGGGAAAAAACCTTCATTTTGTGGAAGAACCGAAAATAGATCGATTTTTCCTGGAGAGAATAGAAAAAGTTGCGGTAGGCAAACTCGTCGGAAGGAAGCAGCGGCCGAAATTCCAGGGTTCGTCCGTTTTCCAGCTGCAGCGCGCTCTTGTAGGCCTCCAGAAAGAGAAGGTCGTCCTGCCGCGGTGGAAGCTGATCGGAAAAAATGTAATGCCCCTTTTTGGCGACCTCTACAAGCTCCTTCCGAAACTTCGGGTGGGCGATCTGGGCAAGTTCCATCACCCGCTGGCCGATCCCCTTCCCTTTCAGTTCGGCGATGCCGTACTCGGTGATGACGAAGTTGACATCGCCCCGGGTGGTGGCCACACCGGCGCCGAGACTCAGATGGGGCACGATTCTGGACTTGGTTCCGGCCTGGGCGGTGGAGGGCATGGCGATAATGGAAAAACCGCCCCGGGACATGGCGCTTCCCCGGATAAAATCGACCTGGTCTCCGATCCCGCTGTAAAAGAGGTATCCCATGGAATCGGTGCAAACCTGGCCGGTGAGATCCACCTCCAGGGCCGAACTGATGGAGACCAGATGATCGTTTCGGGCGATTTCCAACGGATCGTTGACGAACTCCGAGGAGCGGAAATAGAACATCGGGTTGTTGTCCACGAACCGGTACAGCCGCTCTGTTCCCATGCAAAGGGAAGCGACGGCCCTGCCGGGCAGCAGCGATTTTTTCCGATTGGTGATCACCTTCTTCTCAAGCAGGGGCATCAGCCCGTCCGTAATGAGCTGGGTGTGAATGCCCAGGTCCTTTTTTCCTTCCAAATACGGCAAGATGGCGTTGGGAAGGTTTCCAAAGCCGATCTGAAGCGTCGCCCCGTCGTCGACGAGCTGAGACACGAAAAGCCCGATCCGGCGGGCGACCTCCGGATTCACAGCGGCCGGAATTTCTTCCACCAGCGGTTCTTCATGCTCCACGATGACATCAATTTCATCCACGTGGACAAAACTGTCCCCCCAGGTCCGGGGCATCAACGGGTTGACCTGGGCGATAACCATGCCGGCATGGTCCATGGCCGAACGGGTGATGTCCACCGAGACGCCGAGGCTGCAATATCCGTAGCGGTCCGGCGGACTGACCTGCACCAGGGCGACGTCGAGCCCGATCCGGTGGCTGGCGAAAAGTTTCGGAATCTGGGACAGGTAGGCCGGTATGTAGTCGATCTTTCCTTCGAAGGCGGCGGCCCGCATTTTCCGGCTGATGAAAAAAAGCTTCAATGAAAACCGGCGCAGAAAGTCTTGGTCGTTCATGTACCCGGCAAGGGCAGAGGAAAGCATCTGATAGACCATGACATCCTGCAGGCTCCGTTCACCGGCCATGGCATGGATCAGGTGCTGGGGCTCTCCGCATCCGGTGCCGATAAACACGCGGCTTCCCCGCTTGATCAGAGAGACGGCCTCCTGGGCCGTTTTCAGCTTTTCCGGGCAGTATCGCTTCAGGTCCATGGAAATCTCCGATTCCAGCCGCACCCGCGATCGCCTTCCTGAATTGGCGCGCATGCGCAACCGTTCTGTTCGCGTTCAAACAGGGAACGGCGGGCAAGTCAAGTCTTTTGACAAGGCGGCTTCAGGCGCCTATAGTGCGGATGGCTTCCTTTCTCGTCGCCTGATCGTCGGTTTCTCCATCGCGGAGGGCGGACATGAAACCTTCCAAAACGGCGGATCGACCTCTTCACCGCCCCTTTGCGGATCTGAAGAATCTACTACAGGAGCGCGAGCTCAAGCAGCCCCCACCGCCCAAGGCTTCTGCCTCCGCCTGCCGGAAGGTGGAATCCGATTCCGAAGAAGATGCACTCCTTTTTCAGCGTGCCATGACCGGGGTCGCCCCCCTGAATCATGGCAGGCGCCTTGACGATCCGAGACACCGCGCAGCGGCTGCGCCGCTTGCGCGCACCGTGGTCGGTGAAGACGACACCGTAAACCGCCTGAACTGCCTGATCCGGGACGGCAAGGGCTTCATCGTCTCCCAGACCCCGGAATACATGGAAGGCAAAGGGCCCGCGGTTGCACCCGACATCACCGAACGGCTCCACCGGGGTCACTATTCGATCGAAGCCCACATCGACCTTCACGGTCAGACGGCCGCCGAAGCAGAAGCTTCCTTGAATCGCTTTCTGAGGGAATCGACCCGTCTCGGCAGACGCGCCGTGCTGGTGATTCACGGCCGCGGCCTCTCCTCGCCGGATCGCCCCGTGCTGAAAAACCGGGTCGATCAATGGCTCGGTTCCGGCTTCTGGCGGAAATGGGTTGCCGCCTATTGCAGTGCCCGCATGTGCGACGGAGGCGCCGGCGCCACCTACGTCCTTTTGCGGGCTCGCCCCCTGACCAAGAAGCAGAGAAAAAAAAGACGAACGTCGAACGCTGAACGCCCAACGTCGAACGTCGAAGAAGGGAAAAACCCGCTCCGCTCCGATATACATTCGTGAAACGATTTCGACCCTGCGGAAGCAGAGAAAATTGGAGCCGTCGGTTGGTCCGCATGCAAGGTTGGACGTTCGCCTTTTGTCAGCTAAAAAATCTTTCCAGCCATCCAATACAGGGCCATGCCGAATACGACGGTACCCCCGAGCGAACGGGTTTTCAGGGCGAAGAGAAAGGTCGGAGCGGCAACGAACAGATCCGGGCGGGTAAAATCGAAAGCCCGGGGCTGACCCGAAACGATCAGGGCGGGAACCAGCAGGGCGCTGAGAATGGCCGCCGGGATCAACTCCAGCCACCGCACCATCCATCCGGGCATCGGCTTTCGGGTCAGGAAAAAGACCGGCGCCCACCGCGGGATGTAGGTCACCAGCCCCATGCCGGCAATCAACAGCAGATAGTGGCTATCGATCATCGCGCCCCCTGCGGCCGGCAGTGCCGCCCACGGCCAGGCCGGCGGTGGCGGCCAGAACCGCGGCAATAACGATGTACAGGTTGCCGGGGATCAACACCGCCAGCACCGCCGCCAGAAGGCCCGATAGCAGCGCGGTGACGACGCTCCGCAGATCCCGGAGCTGAAACACCAACAGGCAGATGAACATGGCCGTCAGCGCAAAATCGATACCGAAAGCCCCGGCGGGAATAAACTGCCCTCCGAAACCACCGGCCACGGTGCTCAAAAGCCAGGTGGCGTTGGCCGTGTGGTTCAGCGCCAGGGCCTGGCCGAGCGTCCATGGACCGCCCCGGAATCTGCCGAGGTTCACGGCGTAACTCTCGTCGGTGATGCCGTATGCAAAGAGAGACAGCAGCGCCCGGCTCTTTCCCACCAGATATACCGCAACAGAGGAGCTCATGAGCAGGTGGCGAAGGTTTACCACGAAAGTGGTGGCGATGATGGCCGCCGCCGAGGCGCCGGTATCGAGCATCGACACGGCGATGAATTGGGAGCTTCCAGCAAACACGAACAGGGACATCAAGCCGATTTCCAGCGGATTCAAGCCTGCTTTCTGGGCGAGCACCCCGAAGGCCAGGCCGATGGGGACATAGCCCAGACAGATCGGCCATGCGGCCGCAGCGCCCTGGCCGATCGGAAAAACGGCATCGGATTCGGTGTTTCGTTGGTGCATCGACATGGTCTCCCGGCGCAGACCTGATACACCATCCGGCCACCGGCGGCAAGCCGGAATGCGACCCCTCCTGCAGGCACCCTGCAGCATTGCGTCTGGTTCGATTTGCCCGCCGGTGCGGTTCAACTCCTCGAAGGGTCGCGGAAGGCGAAAAAAACAGTTGACAGCAGGGGTTTTCATCATTAGGTTGCTGCCTCCAGGCTTCAGGAAGGCGCGGAAAAACCCCCGCACGCGGATTGTGAGGGGTTTTTTTTGTCTCCCCACTGGCGGCGGCAATCGTTCGACCGCTGCATCGCTGCATTCGATCGACAAAGAGACGCGACCAACGGGTTTTTGGAAAGCCGGTGCGCAGATTCGCGCAGCCGGCAAGGAAGGGTATGATGAAAGGCAGAATCGACAAGGTTCGGAACATCGGGATCAGCGCACATATCGACTCGGGCAAGACGACCCTGACCGAGCGGATCCTTTTTTACACAAAGCGGATTCACGCGATCCACGACGTCAAGGGAAAAGACGGCGTCGGGGCCACCATGGATTCGATGGAGCTGGAAAAAGAGCGCGGGATCACCATCGCATCGGCCGCCACCTTCTGCGAGTGGAAAGGGCATGAGATCAACATCATCGATACGCCGGGGCATGTGGATTTCACCATCGAGGTCGAACGGTCTCTGCGGGTGCTCGACGGGGCCGTTTTGGTTCTGTGCGCTGTGGGCGGAGTCCAGTCCCAGTCGATCACGGTGGACCAGCAAATGAAGCGCTACCGGGTTCCGCGGATCGCATTCATCAACAAATGCGACCGAAGCGGCGCCAATCCGGACCGGGTCATCCGCCAGCTTCGGGAAAAGCTCGGGCACAACGCCGTGGCCCTTCAGATGCCGCTGGGGCTGGAAGGAAAACACGAGGGGGTGATCGACCTGATCGCCATGAAGGCGATCACCTTCGAGGGTCCCAACGGCGAGGAGCTTCATATCGGCGAGATTCCGGCCGACCTTGCAGAAGAGGCCGCCGGCCGGCGCGAGATCCTGCTTGATGCCGCCTCGGCGTTTTCCGAGGAGTTGACCGATGCGATTCTCGAAGAAGCCGAGATCTCCGAACGGCTCGTGTACGATGCGGTCCGGGCTGGAACCCTGTCCCGGGCGATCACCCCGGTGTTTCTGGGATCGGCCTATAAAAACAAGGGGGTCCAGCCCCTGCTGGATGCGGTCATCCGTCTGCTGCCCTGCCCCACCGATGTTCGAAACGAAGGCCTCGACATGGACCGGGACGAGGCGCCCGTGGAACTGAAGGCCGACCCGGAGGCGCCAACCGTGGCCCTTGCCTTCAAGCTGGAGGACGGCCAATACGGTCAGCTCACCTACATCCGGGTCTACCAGGGGAAACTGGCCAAAGGGGATACCGTCATCAACGTGCGCACCGGGAAAAAGATCAAGCTGGGCCGCCTCGTCCGGATGCACGCAGACCAGATGGAAGATATCGAATCGATCCCGGCCGGCTTTATTGGGGCCCTGTTCGGTATCGACTGTGCTTCGGGCGACACGTTCGTCTCTCCGGGACACAACATCAGCATGACCTCCATGTACGTTCCAGACCCGGTGATCTCCCTGGCCATTGCGCCCAAGGACAACAAGGCCCAGATGAACATGGCCAAGGCGCTGAACCGCTTCATCAAGGAAGACCCCACTTTCCGCAGCTACGTGGACGACGAGACCGGCGAAACCCTGATCGAGGGAATGGGGGAGCTTCACCTGGAAGTCTACGTGGAACGGATGCGCCGGGAATACAATGCCGAGGTGGAAACCGGCGCGCCCCGGGTCCGGTACCGCGAGACGATCACACAGCGCGCCGATTTCGACTACATCCACAAAAAACAGACGGGCGGTGCCGGGCAGTTCGGTCGGGTGGCCGGGTGGATCGAACCGATTTCGGGCGAAGAGTTCGTTTTCGAAAACAAGGTCACTGGCGGGGCCATTCCGACCCAGTATATTCCCGCGGTGGAAAAGGGCTTTCGCGAGTGCATGGCCAAGGGACCGAAAATGGAATACCCGGTTACCGGCGTCAAGGTGGTGGTCAACGACGGGGCCTCCCATTCGGTGGACTCTTCGGACATGGCGTTCAAGGCCGCGGCCAAGGGCGCGTTCCGGGAGGTCTACGGCCGGGCAAAGCCGGTCATCCATGAGCCGATCATGAAGGTGGTCGTCGAAACGCCCAACGAATTCCAGGGCCCGGTCATGGGCTCCTTGAACCAGCGCCGGGGGCTGATCGTCGGTTCCCAGGACGAAGGGGTGATGAGCGTGATCGAGGCCGAGATTCCCTTGGCCGAGATGTTCGGCTACTCCACGGCCTTGCGTTCCCTGACCCAGGGAAAGGCCCAGTTTACGATGGAGTTTGCCACCTACCGGGAAGTTCCCAAGGGGATTGCAGAGGAATTGGCCAAGAAGGCGGCCGAAGGTAAAAAACACGTCGCATAGCGGCACTGCGTTTTCGGAACGCCGCGGAACGCTTTCCGAGCTCCCCCGGGAGGGCCGCATGTCGAAGCGATTCGCCGGCGAGGAAAAATTCACCGGATCATGTCGATCGAATACCTTGTTCCACCGTTGCGGCAAACCGCTGTCGCAGACGAGAGTGCCCCCGCGGCAGCCGATTCGTCTGCCTCCCGCCGGGAAACGACGTCCGCGCCCGAGGGCCGGGTCATTTCCCTGAAGGAAAGGAGTTTTTTCATGTTGAAAAAGGACCTGATCCTCCGCAATCCGCTGAAGCTCATCGGGCCCGACGAGGCGCTGCTGCAGCCGGGCGCCTTTTGCGCCGTGACGGCTCGGGCCGGGGTCGGCAAGACGGCATTCTTGGTGCAGATCGCCCTCTACAACCAGCTCAGGGGCAAGAACGTGCTGCATGTCAGTCTGAACGACCCGGTTCGCAAGGTCGATCTCTGGTATCGGGAAGTGTTCCGGCGGTTGTCGGAAAAGTACCGGGTGGATCCGATCGACCGCCTCTGGGAGGAGATCCTGCCCCATCGCTTCATCATGACCTTCCGCGTGGAGGGGTTCAGCGTGCCGATCCTTTCCGAACGGCTCAACAATCTTTCCGATCAGGACATCTTTCTCCCCCACATGGTTATCATCGACGGCCTGCCCTTTGATTCCGACATCGGCGGGCCGCTTTCGGAGCTGAAGCAGTTCGCGCGGCAAAACGATCTTCAGGTCTGGTTCACGATCCGGACCCACCGCCACGAAGAACCGGCCCCGGAAGGAATCCCGCTTCCCCTGGCATCGGTCTACGATCTGTTCGACGTGGTGCTGCAGCTTCAGCCGGAAGGAAAGGAAATCCATGTCCGCTCGCTGAAGGGGGGAAGCCACGAGGAAAACGAGCCTTCGATCCTGCTCGACCCGTCGACCATGCTGTTGATCGACTCTTGAGGTTTGACGCCGATGGGTCGTGGCCGCTAAAACCAGACCATGTAAGCGTTCGCCGCATTTCCTTCTTCCGCCGTCTTTCGGCGTCAAAGCGAAGCAAATCGCTGATGCGATTTTCATTTTTTCCGGCAGCCGGTGAATTCTCCTGGGAGCGCAGCAGCCGTTGAATCGCACCACGCATAGATCCTTTTACCATTGCAAAAAGCGACGGGATCTGAAGCGGTCGGTCCAGGCATCATGATTCCCCTTCAGTCCGAACGGCCGGTTCGCACCGCGCCGTGGGTGAACATCTTCCTGATCTCCGCCAACATCGCCGTGTTCTTCTTCTTCAATGTCGCCCGGCCTCGCCTGGCGGCATCCCTTCCGCTTCAGGCCGGCTTTGTCCCCGCCAACCTGTTTCACATCCTCGAAGGCTCTGGCCGATCCGCACTGCTGACGGCGGCAAGCCTGGTGACCGCCATGTTTCTCCACGGCGGCTGGCTTCACCTGCTCGGCAACATGCTCTACCTGTTTATCTTCGGAGACAACGTCGAGGAGGTCATGGGCCACCGGCGATATGCGGTCTTTTTTCTGCTTTGCGGCGCCGCAGCCGCCTTGACCCACGCCGCGTTTCATCCGGACTCGACCACGCCGGTGGTGGGGGCAAGCGGCGCGGTGGCGGGTGTGCTGGGCGCGTACCTGGTCTTTTTCCCGGCGACCCGGGTCAAGACCCTCCTGTTCTTCGGCGTTTTCGT
>JASFPT010000099.1:0-13088 GCA_050115795.1 Desulfobacterales bacterium | reverse complement strand
GAAAATCCCTTTCACAAATCGAACTGGTCGACCTGGAAAGCGCCTTGCGGCAGTCGGTTGCCGCCGGGACACTGATTCTGGCCGCCGGCCGGGTCCCCGAGCTGATCTTCATGGCCGCTTCAGATGGCACCGTCGGGCCGTCGGCGCCGGAGGTCTCCTCGGAAGAAGAACCGGCGCCTTCGGCCCAGGGGCCGGTCCGATGGACCGCCATCGCGCCCTATAAAAAACCGGCCGAGAAGGATGAAAAAGGGCTGTTCGCCCCCGGCGACGCCCTGACCGACTACAGTGCCGCGATCCGCGCCATCGGGGCCGGCAGGCGGGGGGCGGCCTCGATCCACCAGCTGCTGTATGGCATCCCCCTGACCTTTCCGGAAAGGGTCATCACCGAGGACGCCTATATCCAGAATGTGGACCGGGTCGAAGCGGTGCGCCCCGACCCGCGGCAGATCATGCCGACCTGCAGCCCGGCGGAACTGCCCCGGTGCCGGGAGACTGAAAAGGGTTTTTCCCCCGAGATGGCCCGGGCCGAGGCTTCCCGCTGCCTCCAGTGCGGTCTGATCTGTTACGAGCACACCGGGGCAAAGTCGGAAACAACCCAGCAGGAGGTCGCCTGATCCATTGGCCACCGAAAGAGGCATCGTCACCCGCGTGACCCCCACATCGGCATGGGTGAAAACCGTCCGATCCGACGCCTGCGCCCACTGCGAGGCGCGCGGTTCGTGCAACGTGGCCGGTGACGGGGAAGAAGTGGAGGTGGAGACCCTCAATCCGGTTGGCGCCGGCATCGGCGACCGGGTGGTGCTGACCTTCGAAACCGGCCCCTTTTTGAAAGCCAGCTTTCTTCTCTATGTCTTTCCCATCCTGATGATGATGGTCGGGGGATTCGCCGGCCAGCGGTTCGGGCCGCAGTTCGGCCTGGGCGAATCGTTGTCGGCCGTGATCGGGGCGTTTGCCTTCCTGGCGGCCACCTTTGCCTTGGTCCGCAACCGGGCCAACCGCCTGGCCCGCACCGACGCCTATCGGCCGAAGATCACCCGCATCCTTCGAAGAACCTAACCTCTTTTTCATTTCCGATATCTTCCCGGAGCCGGAATGCATTCTGTAAGGGAGTCCGCTTCAGCGAGAGAGCAGACCGAACCGGCCGCCCCGGGTCGGCTGCTGGCCGAAGCGTCCCTGGCCGAGCGCTTCGGGCCGGTACTGATGCTGACCATCATCTTTTTCGTCCACTTCATGGTGCGCCAGATGACCGGCCCCCTGCTTCCGGCCATGGAAGCGGACCTGGGTCTGACGCACACCCAGGGCGGTTTTTTCGTTCTGTTGACCGGCGTCGGATTTTGCTTGAGCCAGGTCGGCGCCGCTTTTCTGGCCGGCTCCTGGGGATACCGCCGCTGCATCCTGGTCTCCCTGCTCGGAGCGGCGGCCGCCTCGCTCGCCCTGGGCCTGCTGGAAGCTGTCTGGGCGCTGTACCTGGGGTTTCTGGCGCTGGGGGTCGCCGGAGGAATCTACGTGCCGTCGGGTATTTCGCTGATCACGCAGATCATCCGGCCCTCCGACTGGGGCAAGGCCATGGGCCTTCACGAACTGGCGCCGAATCTGGCCCTGATATCGGTCCCGTTTCTGGCAACGGCGGCCGTTTCGATCGGATCCTGGCGCCAGGGGTATCTCCTGCTGGCGGCGGTGCTGACGGTGCTTGGCGCCGTCTATGCCTGGCAGGGGATCGATGCCGCCGATCGGCCCGTCGCACCGAATCTGTCCCGCATCCGCACCATCGCCGCCAGCCCGCGCTTCTGGTGTCTGGCGCTCTTGCTCAGCCTGGCGGTCGGCGTGGAGACCGGGGTCTATGCCATGACCCCGCTCTACCTGGTCAATGAACGGGCCTTTGGCCTGGCCGAGGCCAACCGGCTGCTGGGCCTGTCCCGGATCCCGGGACTCTTCATGGTGCTGCTGGCCGGCTGGATCACGGACCGGCTGGGCCCCTCCATGGCGGTGATCATGGCCCTGGCGGTGACCGGCGCCGCCATCGTCTTTCTGGCGATAGGACCGGCGTACGGGGTGGCACCGGCCGTCTTTGTCCAGGCGGCGGCCTCCGCCTGCCTGTTTCCGCCCATTCTGTCGATGGCGTCGGCCATCTCCACCCCGGAGAGCCGGACGCTGACCCTCTCGCTGAGCCTGGCGATCGCCCCGGTGGTCGGCGGCGGGCTGCTGCCGGCCGGAATCGCGCTGGCCGGAGATCATGGCGCCTTCGGTGCCGGCATGGCGGCAACCGGCATCCTCGTCGCCGCCGGCATCGCTTTGGTGCGCTTCATGAATCGAAGGCCGACAGAAGGGGCCGAAACCGCGACACGATAAACGCCGGGCCGGCGTTTGCCTGCGGTGCTGCACCGGCCGGAACGGATTATTTTCGAAAGGCGGTTGTCTGATGCTGGGCTTCGATGCGGGGGGCGCGGCCGGCCATCGGCGCCGTTCGGTCCCATGGTCCGGAAGCAGAGGACTGCGCAACGCCCCGCCGGCAGTCCCCCTTTTCGACAGGCACCACGATCTCGCAGGAGTCGAGGACTTCTTCCACCCGCCGGGGGAACAAGGTTTCGGAGAGGTCTTCGCAGAAGTAAAGCGCTTCTTGCAGGCGATCCTCCGGCGCCTGTCCGGCCATCGTGAGCAGGGCGGCCCGAAGTCCTGCGGCGACCTGAAGACAGCTTCCGCTGGAGCCGGGCATCGCGCCGTGATCGGTGCGGTTGTAGCGGTAGACCCAACGGTCCTCGTATTCGAGGCGGATGCCGATCGTCGCCGCCCCCCGGACCTCCAGATCCAGGTTGTCGCCCAGAAAAAGGGAGTCCACGCTCAATGCGCCCCGGTCGTAGCAGCCCTCGAGGTGGTCCATGGTCCGCATGTCGTTGGCGAAGAGAAAGCGGGAGGGCAGATCGTCCCGCTGGGCGATGGTCAGATTTTCCTCGTGAAGGAGCAAAAATCCCCTGGGGTAGACGGCAAGGGGGAGAATCGGCGACAGGATGTCGTCCATGGGCATCCGATTCTTCAACGGATTCGGGTACAGGCGCCGAAGCCGGTCCCGCCCCTCCATGTACCCGGCCGGATCGTTTGCGATTTCGTCGATGAAGGTTTCCCGGCTCCAGGTGATCACCGGGCGCCACTTGCCGCAGGGGCGTCCGTCGTCATACTCGAAGTGAGTGATCCGCTGCGGCAGGCCGTGCCGCGTGATCCCCTGCTGGACCCAAAGATTGACGACCCCCGGGTTCATCCCGGCACAGAGAATGTGGGGCATTCGCCAGCCTGCGGTTTTGCGGCGGATCAGGTCGAAAACCACCTCGGAGAACTCCTCCCCGATTCGATTGGCGATTCCCGTATTCAGGTAGCAGACGCCTGCCGCATCGGTCTCGGCCAGCATCGGCCGGGTTTCATTGACGCTCAGATCGACGGCGACATGGATGTCGCGCGCCTTCAGCAGCGACCGGTACGCTTCGGGGGCGGCAACCGCATCAAAATCGGCCTGCAGGAATTCCGCCCGCAGCGCGTCTGTCGGCAGAAAAGGATCGGCCCGGAGCCGGTCGCATCGATCGACCAGCGTCAGGGCCCCGAACCGCTCCCGATCCGGGGCGAGCAATTTCAACAAGGCCCTGGCAACACCACCCGAGGCCCCGATGATCAGCAGGTTTTTCTTGTCGGTCATGACAACGGTCCGAACCTGTCCCCGGCAGCGTCTGCCGCAGTCATCGGCGGGTCTGCCGGGGCTATGGGGTGACGTCGGTATACTTGGTCATTCTGGCTGACTGGTAGAGCGACGCCAGGGACAATCCGCGTTGCGCCATCCGGTCGGCCACCGCCGGAGCCGCATCTTTGACCGCCTGGACGTGGTCGCGCATCAAAAAACAGTATTGTCGGGCCCGCTCGATGCCGCCCAGGTGAATCTGCACCGGGCACCGCCCCCCGCAGTAGGGCTCCACGCCGCACCGGCTGCAGCCAAGGCGGCTTTTGTAGTCCACGATGCGTTTCAGGCGGCCGTCGGCGTCGGGATGAAACCGCACCCGGCCGGCGTCGTCGAACTCCCCGATGTCCATGGTTCCGGGCAGGTCGGCGCAGGCATGGATCTTCCCGTCGCCCACGATGTCGAAATTGGCCATCTGCTCCACGGCACAGGCCGTGGTGCCCCGCCGCCGTCCCGTAAACAGGTACAGGAGCAATTCGTTCACATGGACGATGGAAATCAGCTCACCTTGCTCGAGCCGTCGGAGAAACTCCTCCAGGATCGTTTCCAGGTCCCCCCGATAGGCGGCACGGTAGGCATCCAGATTCTCGATGGTCCCTTCGGCCTCGTCCCAGTGCCAGAAGAAATGATCGGCCTCTCTGCGGTCCAGCAGGTAAAGGTAGGAGGAGAAGCAATCGCTCAACGACATCCCCGGCCGCAGGGTGGACCAGATGAGAACACCGCCGTTTCGGATCCGGTTGAAAGCGGCCAGCTCTTTGCGGATGCGGACAAGATCGGTCCCCTCCCGCATGGCGTTGTGCTGTTCGACCCCGCCGTCTACGGATACGGCGGTCAGCCACATCCGCTTCATCAGGTCCGGGTACCGGTCCGCCGTCCGGGACAGGTAGTGGCCGCTGGTGATGACCATGAACTTCACCTGCGTGCCGTCGGCAAAGGATCCGACCGCTTCGCAGATCGCCTGCATCCGTTCGGGCCGGATCATCGGTTCTCCGCCGTAGAAAACGATCACGGCCCGCTTCTTGCCCGACTCGCGGATCAGCCGGGCGATGCCCCGGCCGTCTCGTTCCAGGTTCCGCGTCGCCTCCTCGGCTTCGGCAGCCTTGGGGGCTCCGGCGGTCAAGGCATTGATGCATCCCCGGCAGCGGAATGGGCAGCCGCCCGTGACGGTGTAATGGATCATGACATCGTCCTGCTCGGCGTACCCGGAAAGCGATTCGATCGTTCGGCGGGTCTCCAGCGGCAGAATCATGTTCACGTCGCGCGGGCCGCGGGGTGGTGGGATCATCTGGCCGGCTCCTTTGAAGTGGGTGTTTTGGGCATTTACGACGCCCTCCGCCGATTGTCAAGAAAGCGCGCTGCCCGATGGGTTGCCCTTCGGCCAAGCGGTATTATGCTACAGAAAGGTTCTGATTGAGGCGGTGAGCCGCGACGGCATCCTCTCCAACCACGATTTCAACGCCAAAAACCCGAGCGAAGCGCCTGTCTTGCGTCGTCCGATTTCCATCGCCCCGTTTGCCGCAACAGCAGATCGAAAAGATCGAGAAAGGAGGTCCCATGAACCTTGAAAAACTGGAAAGGGTCGCCCGCCGCCTGGTGGCCGAAGGAAAGGGCATTCTTGCCGCGGACGAAAGCAACCCGACCATCGAAAAGCGCTTTTCCACCATCGGGGTCGAATCGACCGAAGAAAACCGACGGGCCTACCGGGAGCTGCTCTTTACCGCTGAAGGCTTCGAGCAGTACATCAGCGGCGTGATCCTGTTCGACGAAACCCTTCGGCAGTCGACCCGCGACGGCATTCCTTTCCCGGCACTTCTGGCCGAGCGCGGCGTTATGCCCGGCATCAAGGTGGACAGAGGGGCCAAGGCCCTGGCCGGTTTTGCCGGGGAGAAGGTCACCGAGGGGCTTGACGGCTTGCGCGATCGGCTGGCCGAGTATGCCGAACTGGGAGCGCGATTTGCAAAGTGGCGCGCGGTCATCACGATCGGGGACGGCATCCCCACCCGCTATGGGATGAAAGCCAACGCCCATGCCCTGGCGCGCTATGCCGCGCTTTGCCAGGAGGCCGATATCGTTCCGATCGTGGAACCGGAAGTGCTCATGGACGGGGGCCACAGCATCGACCGTTGCCGGCACGTGACCGCCGAAACCCTGAAGCACGTTTTTGCCGCCCTCTTTGACCACTGCGTTTACCTGGAGGGAATGCTGCTCAAGCCGAACATGGTCCTTTCCGGAATCGACTGCCCCGAACAGGCGTCGGTGCAGGAAGTGGCAAAAGCCACGATCCGCACGTTTCGACAGGTGGTCCCCGCCGCGGTCCCCGGGGCTGTTTTTCTGTCCGGGGGCCAGAGCAGCGAACTGGCCACCGCCCATTTGAACGCCATGAACGCCATGGCGGAAAACCTTCCCTGGCAGCTCAGCTTCTCTTACGGCCGCGCCCTGCAGGAGCACGCCCTGAAGGCCTGGGGCGGCAGGGCGGAAAACGGTCCGGCGGCCCAACAGGCGTTTTTGAAACGGGCCCGTTTGAACGGCGCGGCGCGCTTCGGGCGATATCGAGAGGAAATGGAAAAAGAGTCGGCCTGAGGCGGGAACGCCGCATGCCGGGGCAGGCCGCCGTTCTCCTGCGCCGCCTCCAACGATCCGAAAGGTCATCTACCGGTTTGGTTTGATCGACCCGCCGGATCGGCGAGGCGGACATAAAAAGTGCCGGGAAAGGGTTCTTTTCGAGCGCTGGTGTCGTTTGCTTCCGGGGGATTCGACCTTGCAGACGGTTATCGAACCGGCAGGGTCCCGGGCCGGTTTTCCGGCCGGCACCGACACCTGACAAGGGCGCTATTCGGATCCCTCGAAGACCTTCTTTTTGCGGTATCGGAAGGCGAAATAGCTCAGGTTCAACAGTTTTGCGGCTTTGCGGTCGTTTCCGTCGGCCAGCCGGCAGGCCTCCCGGATGTAGTGGTCTTCCATGGCGCCGAGGTCGATCCCCGTCGGCGGCAGCTCGGGGAACCGGAGCGAGCCGTCAAATTCGATACAGGTCTCGGGCCCGGCAGAGGCGCCGTTGCTCCCCAGCCCCAGGGCGGAGAGGGTCAGCACGGGCCCCTCTCCAATCAGAACGCCGCGTTCGATCAGGTTCCGCAGCTCCCGGATGTTGCCCTTCCATCGGTGGTTACACAGATAGGTTTCCACCTCCGGCGACATCGTCTGGAAGGGCTTGCCGTGCTTTTCGCTGTATTCGTGCAGAAAGTACTTGGCGATGGGCAGAATGTCGTCGCGCCTTTCGTTGAGCGTGGGGACCTCCACACGGATCACGGCCAGCCGGTAGTACAAATCGATTCGAAACCGTTGTTCTTCGATCAGCCGGCCCAGATCCTGATTCGTAGCGGACACGATGCGTGTGCGGACCTTTCTGATCTGGGTCCCCCCGATCCTGAAAAACTCGCCGTCCTCCAGGAACCGGAGCAGTTTCGCCTGGACCTCGGGCAGCAGTTCCCCGATCTCGTCCAGAAACAGCGTCCCGCCGTCGGCCACCTCGATCAGGCCGGCCTTTCCCGTGGGGCTCGCACCGGAAAAGGCGCCCTTCTCGTACCCGAACAGTTCGCTTTCCACCAGGTGGTGGGGAATGGCCGGGCAGTTCAACGCGAGGAAGGGGCCCCGGAAGTGAGGGCTTTTGTAGTGGATGGCACTGGCGATGAGCTCCTTGCCGGTGCCCGATTCACCGGTGATCAACACCGGCGTGTCCGGACTCTTGGCCACCTTCTCCACGACCTGCATCACGTCCTGGATGGCATTGCTCTCCCCGATGAAGCAGGGGAGGTTTTCCCGGATGCAGCGCTCCTGCAGAATCTGAATCTCCTTTCGGAGCTTGACGGTCTCCAGCGCGTTGTTGATGGAAAACTTGAGGGCATCCATGCGGATCGGCTTGGTGATGTAATCGTGGGCGCCGTGTTTCATGGCGGAGATCACCGTGTCGATGTCCTCATAGGCCGTGATCATGATCACCATGATCCGCGAGTCGATCTGTTTGATCTGCTTGAGCGTCTCGATGCCGTCGATCCCGGGAAGACCGATGTCGAGCAGCACCAGGTCCGGAGGGGCCCTGTGTATGGCTTCCAGGGCTTCTTCACCGGTGGCGCAGACCTCCACCTGATAATGCCGCTTCAGGCCGAAAGAGACGCCTTCCCGGACGCTGCTTTCATCGTCGACGATGAGAACCTTGAATGATGTCATCGGATTGTCATCCTTTTTTCCGTCGGAATGCGGATACTGAATTCTGCTCCGCCCCACTCCGAACTCGATATGCTGATGTCCCCGCCGTGGTCCGCGATCAGCCGCTGGCACAGGCTCAAGCCGATGCCGGAACCGTCCGAGCGTGTGGTGTAGAAGGGGTCGAAAATCTTGTTTTGGATCGCTTCGGGCACCCCCGGTCCGGAGTCGGCGATGTCGATGACCACGTACCCGTTGACTTTGCGGGAAACCACGCGAAGCCGCTTCTCAGGCCGGTCGTCTTTGAGCACCTCGATGGCGTTGCTGATCAGGTTCATGATTACCTGCTCGATCATCTGCTCGTCGATGTACAGGGGCGGTATGGCGTCGTTCAGATCGGTTTCCAGTTCGATCCCGGACTTTCGAAGGGTCGTCTTGGACAGCTCCAGGGCTTCTTTGATCGGGATGTTGATATCGGTCAGCGACAGCTGGGGTTGACTGGGCTTTGAAAAATCGAGCACCCGCTTGATGACCGCTGCGATCTTGTCGGAAGCCTTCTGGGTTTCGTTCAGCAGCCGTTGGATGTCTTCGACGCTGCCCGGGTCTTGGAAGTTTTCCCGGATGCCGTCGATCAGCACATTGATTCCGGACAGGGGGTTTCGGATCTCGTGGGCGATGCCGGCGGCCACATGCCCGAGGGAAACCATTTTCTCACGGTAGTAGACGAGTTTTTCCAGCTCCTTGGTGCGGGTCATGTCGACCATGGTCATCAAGGTGGCCGGATCGCCCTCGTACGGTATGACGCTGATATCGCAGTGAACCCAGCGCATATGCTCCGGTTGCTGTCGGTTGTCCGGGGGAAAAAGGCGCACCTCGACGCTCGATTTGGGTTGCCGGCATTCCTGGATGGCCCGGTAGTGCTGCATGAACCTGTCGGTGTCGTCCGGATGCAGGTTGAGCCGGTGGATGTCCCAGTCCTCGTGGAGCGGGCCGATGATTTTCTCCTGTTCCGGGTTCATGTAGAGGATCCGATTTTCCCGGAGAATACAAATTCCGGCCGGCGCGTTTTCCACCAGGTTTCGAAAGCGCTCCTCGCTTTCCCGGAGCGCATCTTCCGCCCGCTTGCGGTGGTCGATGTCGCGCACGACCGCCAGAACCCTTCCCTTTCCGCCGATTTCCGTGTTCTTGAGCGTCACTTCGGCCCAGAAGACCTCTCCGTTCTTTTTCCGGTATTGCCACTCGAAGACCTGGGGGCCCTGCTCCACCGCCTTTCGGATGTTCTCCAGCACCTGCCGTTCGGTGTATGGCCCCTCCTGGGAATTGATCTGCGCCAGCGGGAGCCGGCGCGCCTCTTCTTCGGCGTAGCCGAACATTTCGGTCATACTGCGGTTCACGGCCAGAATTCGGCCGGAGTGGGCATCGTGAATGAAAATGGCCTCCTGGGTGGCATTGAAGATCTCCCGGTAATTGCGCTCGCTTTCCCGAAGGGCCTTTTCGGCGCCTTTTCTCTCGGTGATGTCCAGGGCCGTGAAGGTGATCTGATCCGAAGGCCCGCTGGGCTCCACCATCGCGGTGTTGAGCAGGATATCGAGAATCCTTCCGTCCTTGCACCGCCAGCGGGTCTCGATGTCGGACCGGCCGGCCTTGGCCAGCTGCGGGTAGATCTTGTCGCAGACCCGGTTGAAATCGTCCCGGTCCGGATACAGAAGTGCAAAGGGTTCGCCGGTCAGTTCCTCTTCGGTGTAGCCGAGCATGGAAAAAAGCTGTTGGTTGCCCCCCAGGATCCGGTCGTTTTCAGCCGTACCGATGCCCACGGGAACGGCCCGCAGGATGCTTCGAAGGGTGGCTTCGCTGATCCGGAGGGCCGACTCGCCGCGCTTTCGCTCCAGCGCCTCGGTAAACACCTGACCGATCATCCGCAGGGGGCCGATCTCCTTTTCGGACCACTGCCGTTCCTGACGGACGGAGACCAGGCCCAGAATACCGACCGCCTTCCCCCGGTAGATCATCGGCACCTCGACAAAGGAGCGGATCCCGCCGTCGACAAGCGACTGCCGGTCAAAGCCCGCCTCCGGCGGCAATTCCTGAATCGAGGTGATCGCATTGACGGCGCCCTGTCCGAAACGGCCGTTTTGCCACGACATCGACCGCTGCACCAGTGCGTCGAGGACCTCCCGGTTCAGGAGGCGTTCTTCCTTCTGCCACCGGTTTGCCGGAACCAACTGACCGGTCTCCGTTTCCACCAGAAGAAGGTAGGCCGCATCCAGCTCGGTGATCCGGCAGATCTGCTCCAGGGCCATTTCGATGTTGCGCGAGACGTCCTCCGATGGGAGATGAATGAAGCGGGCCGAGATTTCGGTGACCATCTTCTCGCACCGGTACCGGTAGGCGGCGGCCTTTTCCGCGATTTTTCTTTCCGATACATCCCGTGCCAGGACAATGGCCGAGGCATCCTTTCCCTCCCCCATCAGGCCGATGCTGATCTCCACCGGAAAGGTGCTGCCGTCCTTTCTGCGGTAGGTCCCCTCGATGGCTTTCGCTCCGCCGCCGGTCAGGCTCCCGAGCAGCGATTCAGCCTCCTTGGGATCACGATCGAGGTCCAGGTCCCAGACCGACATCGACAGCAACTCCTCGCGACGGTACCCGGTCGATTCGCAGGCATGGCTGTTGACCTCGGTAAACCGACCGTCCGGGGCGATGACGAAAAAGCTTTCCTGGGCACACTCGATGGTCCTGGCCAGCCGCTCTTCACCGGCGCGCAGGGCGGCTTCAGTCCTGCGCCGCACCTCGATCTCGCTCTCCAGCAGCCCGTTGAGCCGCTCCAGCTCCCGGCTGCGCCCTCCGAGTTTCAGGATCAGCTCCTTCATCCAGGTGTGCTGCTGCCCGAGAATGAACACGACCATGGCCGCAAACAGCCCGAAGGAGATCGAATGAAACAGCCAGGGGGTGGGATTGGCGGTGAGACTCACGATTTTCGTCGAGGCCGACAGCAGACCGGACTGGACCGCGGCCCCCAGCGCCGCAGTGATCAACAAACTGGCGGCAATGGCCAGCGCACCGGCCCACGGGCCGAAAAAAAGAGCGGTCAGGCCGCCGGCGCTGACCAGAAAAAGCATCCCGCTGCCGGCCACCCCCCAGAACAGGATCCCGGCTGCGCCGAGAGCAAACCAGACGCCGATGATCAGCAGGGCCCGCAGCGTGATCGAAAGGCGCCGCCGCAGCAGCGACCCGGCCGACAGGAACAGGAGCCCGGCCAAAAGGGCCGTCAGCTCGATCCACTTTTCGGCATGGCTGGCAAGCACCAGGTAGGCCACGCTGGTCAAGGCCGCAAATGCCAGAAAGGCCAGCATCGCGTGATCGACGATGCTTTTTTGCACCGCCGAAATCGTTTGGCGAGGCTCTTCGGTTTCGACCCCGTCGGCATTTTCGGGCATAGGGTCTTTTCTCTTCATGGCATTTACCGTTTCCCCACGGCCTTCCGAGGCGGCCGGCGGCAGATTGCAGTCCCTGGCGCCGCCGGGCCGGGAAGACTCTCGCATGCGCATCGTGCCGTCATACTCCCCCCGGGAGGGTACGCTGTTTTCAGGATCCCTTTCAAGTCCGGAATATCCCCCGGGTCGATCTTTCTGGCGAATCGGTCCTTTGCCAGGCCGTTGATCTGGCCATTGTCGATCAGGCCGAAGTGTACATCCGGTCCGCCGGCGCCTGGAGTTCGTTCGAAGAATCGTTTCCACGGGGAGAACCTCTTCAACAATTATGCCAGCGGCGTTTGGAACCGGCCGATCCGGCGCGAGGGCGGATGACTCCCGAATTCCCGGGTCATCGGGCAGGCGCCTCCAAAAAACAGGAAAAACCTGCATATTTGCCATATCGCCACAACAAATGTAGCTATATGGCCATAAAGAGCCAAATGGCTACTCGACATAGGGGGCTCATGGCCAACGTTGGCAGCTCCGGCCGGTGAAAAGTGGCGCATCCCCCAAGAAAGCTGGGGTTCTGGCAAACATCGCCGTCAACGCGGCGAAAAGCCAGGGCTTCGGGGGCGGTTTTCCGGGGCATGCCGGGGGAATCGGCAACGCCAGGGACAACCCTCGCCGGCAGGGATGGCGGGGCGGCCATTTGACCTTCCCTTCCGAATCCCGATCGATTAGCTTTTGACAAACCGGGTTTCAAAAGCCTATAGCTTTTGCCTTGCATCGACCCTCCTGCCGGCGCACCACGCCGGCAGGTTCCGGCAGTCCGGTGACGACCGCAAAAAGGCGCAACAACGGTGAAAAACCAGCGGCGGTGATTTCGCGCCGTTCGGAGGGATTCCAGCAGGAAAACGGTGATGACGCTTTACCTGTTCAACACCCTGACACGGAAAAAGGAAAAATTTACGCCGATTTTCGAGGGCAGCGTCGGCCTGTACACCTGTGGGCCGACGGTCTACAACTACGCCCACATCGGCAACCTGCGCACGTACCTCTTTGAAGACGTGCTCCGGCGGGTTCTGGCCTACAACGGATATGAGATCCGGCATGTGATGAACATCACCGACGTGGGCCACCTGACCGGGGACCGCGATATGGGAGAGGACAAGCTGGAGGCCGGTGCGCGCCGGGAGGGAAAATCGGCCTGGGATATCGCCGCATTTTACACCGAGGCGTTCCGCCGGGACATGGAAAAGCTCAACCTTCTGGAACCGACCGTGTGGTGCCGGGCCACCGACACGCTCCCGGAACAGATCGACCTGATCCGCACCCTCGAGGAAAAGGGGTTCACCTACCGGACCGCCGACGGCATCTATTTCGATACGTCCCGCTTTCCCGACTATACGAAGCTGTCTCATCAGAAGCTGGCGGCGCTTCAGGAAGGCGCCCGGGTGGAAAAAAATCCCGAGAAGAGAAACGCCACCGATTTTGCCCTGTGGAAATTCTCACCGAAAGGGGTCCAGCGCCAGATGGAGTGGGACTCGCCCTGGGGCGTCGGCTTCCCCGGATGGCACGTGGAATGCTCGGCCATGAGCATGAAATTCCTGGGCGAACAGCTCGACATCCACTGCGGTGGAACCGACCATATCGACGTCCACCATACCAACGAAATCGCCCAGTCGGAGGCGGCCACCGGAAGGCGGTTTTTCAACTACTGGATGCACGGGGCGTTTCTGATCATTGCCGGCGGGAAGAAAATG
>JASFPT010000098.1:0-13201 GCA_050115795.1 Desulfobacterales bacterium | reverse complement strand
GGAAACCTCGGCGGCGACCGACGGCAACCTCGGCCCTGCCGCCACGAGCCGAAAAT
The DNA here is from genome assembly GCA_050115795.1 of Desulfobacterales bacterium. Lineage (GTDB taxonomy): Bacteria > Desulfobacterota > Desulfobacteria > Desulfobacterales > CAFBRK01 > JAIPEL01. The sequence continues at coordinate 13,145 of JASFPT010000098.1, read as the reverse complement.
GGGCAGACTTCTACCGCTGCTGACGATTGCCGTTTTGCTGGCCGCCCTGCCGCTGCGGGCCGACGCATTGGATAGCGAAATCATCCAGGTCCGCTATCGCACCGTACAGGAGCTTGTTCCGATCGTGTCGCCCCTGCTGGGCCCGGCGGGCCGGATTTCCGCCGATCCCCGAACCAACTCGCTGATCGTAATCGACACCGCCGAGGCGATCGACCGGATCGCCCGGCTGGTTCAGCAGCTCGACCAACCACCGGTGGCGCTGCGAATCGACGTTCGCTTCGGGCGGCGGCAATCGGCCAATGAACAAACGGCCTCCGCAGAGGGAAGCCTTTCCGGCGACGGTTGGCAGGTATCGAGCGGCGACGGGGAAGAAGACGGCCTTCACGTCCGGCTCCAGGACAGGAGCCGGAGGCAAGACCAGACCGCCCGGGTGTCGGTAAGCACGGTATCGGGAAGCCCGGCATACATCCGCTACGGGACCGAAATCCCCTACCTGCAGCGGGCGGCCGGTGTCTGCCGGCGCTACGGGGGCTGTCCGCCGACGGTGGCGTTTTACCGGGTGGAAACCGGTTTTTGGGTGACGCCCCGGATTGCAGGGGATCGGATCGACCTGGTGATCGTGCCGCAGGTCGCTGATCTTGCCTCCGGCCAGCGGGTGCGCTTTGCCGCCGCTTCGGTTCACCAGGCCGTCTACCCGGACCGGTGGACCGAAATCGGAGGGGTCCAAGACCGGCAATCAAGCGCCCTGTCGGAAATCCTCGGCGCCTCCGACACCGGTCGACGCGGCTCTTTATCGATTTCCGTAAAGGTCGAACGGCTGGACGGCCAATCCCGGGCCGACGAGGAAAAGCGATGAACGGTCGAGCGCGACAGATCACCGGGGAAATTTACCAGGTCGGCGGAGGCGAGTTGACCGCCGATGAAGATGCGGCCGTGTACCTGGTCTGGTTCGGTCAAAGCGGGGCGCTGATCGATGCCGGTTGCGGTCGGCGCGTCGATGCGTTGATCCATAACATCCGGTCGGTGGGCTTCGACCCGGAGGCGATTGAATGTCTCTTGATCACCCATTGCCACTTCGACCACACCGGCGGCGCAGCCGAGCTCCGGGCCCGACTGGGAGCGGTCGTCGTCGCCCACGAACTGGACGCCGAGTTTCTGGAAAGCGGCGATGACAGGGTAACCGCCGCCAGCTGGTACGGCAGCCGCTTGGCGCCGCTGACGGTCGATCGCAAGCTCACCGGCGAACAAGAAACCATCACGATTTCCGGGCGGGAAATTATGGCGGTCCACGTTCCGGGCCATTCCCCCGGGTCGGTGGTGTACCTCACCGAATCGGAGGGAAAACGGATTCTCTTTGCCCAGGACGTCCACGGCCCGCTTCATCCGGATTTGCGGTCCAACCAGGCAGACTACCGGCGGTCCCTGGAACGGATGCTGGCCCTGGAACCGGATATCCTCTGCGAAGGCCATTACGGGGTCGTTTTCGGCCAAGCGGGCGCCGCCGCCTTCATCCGATCTTTTCTCTGAGCCGCGCCGGCGAGCGGATTGTCCGCCGCGCTCCATCATAGGGACGGCTTTGGCCTGTCGGCAGCCTGCGGCACAGGGTGCCTTCAATCCTACAGGATCCTTGGGACTCACCGTTTCCGGGCTTCATCCAGCACCGCCGAAGCGAGTTCGATGTCGTAGGCACGGGCCGGATCGAACGCCTTTTTCTCGTACATGGCCGCCGCCTCCTGTATGGCATCAAACGGCACCCAACCGTGCGCTTTCCAGAGTTCCGGATCTTCCTGATTCCACATCCGGAACTCGATGCCGGCCCCGGTTCTCCGCACGTACATCCGGAACGCTTTGTTGGCGGGATTCGGATAGTAGTAAACGCCTCTTTGGTCTTTCATAATCTATCCCGGTTTTACATTCCTGGTTACCGATTTTACATGGGGTGCCTTATCACTTGAAGCGACAAAAAGCGATGTGGGACAGAACCCATCGTCCCGCGCCGAGCCCGCCGAAGGCGGAGCCGCCCTTCAAGCCGTTTGAGGCCCCCGTTCTTTGGGGGCCGAGTTCTTGAAGGCCCCGCCTGTTTCGAGAAGCGCAAAATCCAGCGGGACCCGGGGCGCCGCTTCTCTGCGCATAAACATCAAGCCGCCATACGGCTTCCGGCGAAAGGAAACGGTTCGCGCAAGACCCGGCCCTTACCGCAACCTTTCCCAGAACTCCCGACCCTGGTCGCGCCGCCGATCGACCGTCGGCGCCGGCGGTGCCTTCTTCTGGGCCCGAATGCCCCTCAGACGAGCGATCCGTTCCTCCAGCGGCGGATGCGTCGAAAACAGATTCGCCAGCCCGCCGCCGGAAAGGGGGTTGACGATGAACATGTGAGCCGTGGTTGGATTGGCCGCCAGCGGAATACGTCGTCCGGCGTCACCGAGTTTCTCGAGCGCCCGTGCAAGCCCCTCCGGGCTCCTCGCCAGCCGGGCGCCGACGGCATCGGCCAGGTACTCCCGATTGCGGGAGATGGCCATCTGTATGATCATCGCGCCCAATGGGGCGAGGATCGACATGACGATCAGGCCGATTCCGCCCAGCCCCCCTTCGTTGTCGTCGCGCCCGACGCCGAAAATGGCCGACCACCGGGCCATGCTGGCAAGCACCATGATCGCACCGGCCATGGTGGCGGCGATACTTCCGATCAAGATGTCCCGGTCTTTGATATGGGCCATTTCATGGGCCAGAACGCCCTGCACCTCGTCTTTTTCCATCAGGTTCAGCAGACCGTCGGTGACGGCGACCACCGCGTTTTCGGGATTTCTGCCGGTGGCAAAGGCGTTGGGCGCCTCCTGTGGAATCCGGTAGATCCTCGGCATCGGGAGGCCGGCGCGCTGGGAAAGGGTTTTTACGATCTCGTAGAGCCATGGCGCCCTTTTCGCATCGAGTTCCTCGGCCCGGTACATCCGGAGAACCAGTTTGTCCGAGTACCAATAGCTGAAAAAATTCATGGCTGCCGCAAACATCAGGGCGATGATCATCCCCTGCCTCCCCCCGATGAGATTGCCGATCAGCACGATCAGCACCGTCAACGCGCAAAGCAACAGTGCGGTCCGGAACTGATTGCCCATGGTCTTTTCCCTCCGTGATGGTTAACCCTTTGGGCGACGGTCACGCCGCCCGCACTTGGACGACCTGTCTTGATGAAGACCCAATGATAGGCGCTTTTGGAGAAAAAACAAGGTGGCTTTTTTTCTTGAAAAAATAAGAATTTGGCCTCATAACGGAGCCATGAAACCGACGCTGCTGATCGGGTTGTGCGCCGCGCTGATCCTTGCCGCAGCCGCCCCCTGCCGAGCCCAGACCGAAAACGAAGAGAAGCTGACCCTGGTCCACGCCGTCATGTGCGAAGCCATCCAGGACGCACAGCCGGTCAACGAGACCGTGATCTTTTCCTTTGAAAAAGAAAAGGCCGTCTGCTTCACCTTCTTTAATCCGGTCCCGGAAAAGACCCACATCTATCACCTGTGGTACAGGCGCGACCGCCTGAATGCCAAGATCAAGCTTCGGGTCAACCCCCCTCGTTGGTCGACCTTCAGCAGAATTCAATTCCGCGACGGCGATAAGGGCCCCTGGCGGGTGGAGATTACCGATGAGGAAGGCAACATTTTGAAAACGCTTCGTTTCAGCATCACCGAATGAGCCCTCAACCATGGACGCCCTGATCTCTTTTTTCACCGCCCTTCGCTGGCAGGACCTGATCGACATCGCGCTGGCCAGCTATATCCTGTTCCGTTTCTACGTGCTTTTCCGGGGGACCTATGTGTTCCGGGTCATCACCGGCCTGGCGCTGCTGTGGATCTTCCAACGGATTACCGCATATCTGGGCCTGATCGTCACCAGTTGGTCCTTGCAGGGCATCACCGCGGTGGCCGCATTTATCATCATCGTCGTCTTTCGAAACGAGTTGCGGCGGGTGCTGCAGGCCAAAAACATCAAGACGGTTTTGTGGGGATTCACCCAAAAGACCCCCCAAACACCGGTGGAAATCATCGTCTCGGGCATCTTCGAGCTCATGCAAAGCCGGACCGGGGCCCTGATCGTCTTTCCCGGCGGCCAAGACATCGAAGAAATCGTGAAAAACGGCATCGCCTGGGAGGGAAAGATCACCCGGGAGATGCTCCTGAGCATCTTCTGGCATGACAATCCGGTCCACGACGGTGCAGCCATTATCGAAGGCGACAAAGTTCTGCAGGTCGGGGTCATCCTCCCCCTTTCCCATCGGACCGATCTTCCGTCGCACTTCGGCACCCGCCACCGGGCGGCCGCCGGGATGGCCGAAAAGACCGATGCGCTGGTGGTCGTGGTCTCCGAAGAGCGGGAAAGCATCATCGTTGCCAGAGGCAAAGAGCTGATCCCGATCGCCACCCCGGAGCAGCTTTCCGATCTGCTCCTGCAGCACATGGGTATCGTCAGCGAGCAGGAACTTCCAGACACCAGCCAGCAAGTCCGGCTTGCGGCAGCGGCGGTGGTGTCGTTCATGCTGGTGTCCGGCATCTGGTTCAGCTTTACCCGGGGGAGGGACACCTTGATCGACCTTCAGGTGCCCGTGGAATACACCAATCGGGCACCGGGTATCGAGATCGTCGATGCATCGGTCAATTCCGTGGAACTTCAACTCAGCGGATCCGGCCCCCTGATTCGTTCCCTGAGACCGGGACAGGTCCAGGTCCGCCTCGACCTGGATTCGGCCGTCGCCGGCACCAATGAATTCACCATCACCAGCGGTGACATCAGCCTGCCGCCGGGCATTGTTTTAAAAACCATCGAGCCGCGGCAGGTGACGGTCACCCTGGACCGCCAAATCCGGAAAACACTGCCGGTGCAAGCGGACTGGGCCGGCAGGCTGGACCCGAACCTCATCATGACCAGCGCCCGGGTGGAGCCGGCATTCGTCGAGATCGTCGGCGGGAGCCGGCTGCTCCAAGAAAAGCACACCGTTTACACCCAGAAGCTGGCCCTGGACGACCTGGACGAAAGCGGCACCATCAATACCGAACTGGCCCTGGAGGCCGCATCGCTGGCGCCGGCACCGGGCTTCGGGGAAAAGGTGACCGTCGAGTACATCATTGAAAGGAGAAGGTAGCCTGCCGGACAGGGCCGCTGCTTTTCGCCGTTGTTGAGGACTGAAGCGCTGGCGCGTCTTGCCGGCATTCTTGAACCGTTTTCTTAATCCCTTTACAATTAACGGCCCCTGTGGAAGAAGATAGAGTTTATGACGAAAAAACGCCTCAAAGCCGATCTGCCGGCATCTGAAAAAGGCCATATCCTGGCCGACTTTGAGCGGCGTGAAAAAAGCTTCATGTCCCCTTTCGGATGCCTCAGCGCCGAATCCCGGGGGCGGCGGGTCGACGAGCCGCCGTGCCCGGTGCGGACCGCCTTTCAGCGGGATCGGGACAGAATCGTCTACTCAAACGCCTTTCGCCGGCTGAAGCACAAGACCCAGGTCTTTCTCGCACCACTCGGAGCCCACTACCGCACGCGGCTGACCCACACCCTGGAAGTCGCCCAAATCAGCAGAACCATTGCCCGGGCCTTGTACCTGAACGAAGATCTGGCCGAAGCCATAGCGCTGGGGCACGACCTGGGGCATCCGCCGTTCGGGCACGGCGGCGAGATGGCCCTGAAAGAAGTCTACTCGGAGCGCTTCTCCCATCACGAACAGAGCTTGCGGGTGGTGGACATTCTGGAAAACAACGGCAAGGGCCTGAATCTGACCTTCGAGGTCCGCGACGGCATTTTGAAGCACTCCAAAGGATACGGAAAGATCATCCCCGACAACCCCCGAGAACTTGCGGCGACTGTGGAGGGGCGCATCGTCCGAATCGCGGACATCATGGCCTATCTGAACCACGATCTGGACGATGCCATCCGCAGCGGAGTCATCACCGAGAACCAGGTGCCGGAGTTGTGCCGCCGGGTTCTGGGAAAAAGTCATTCGGACCGGGCAACGGTCATGATCCAGGATCTGATCTTCTCCACCCAGGTGTTCGACGGCGAACTTCGACTGGGCATGAGCCAGGAGGTCGACCGGGCCATGGCGGTTTTGCGAAAATTCCTATACGACAATGTCTACCGGTCCTGGCGGGTTCACAAGGAGTTTCTCAAAGCCAAGAAAATCCTCAAGGAACTGTACAGCTACTTTCTCGAAAACGAGGGAATGCTGCTCAAGACCCTGGAAGATATGGAGATGCCGGACCTGCACACCAACGGCGACGATCAGGAGCGAACGGTCTGCGATCTGATCGCCAGCCTGACCGATACCGAGGCCCTGGAGTTGTATTCGAAAATCTTCTTCCCCTCCCCGCTTGTGTAGTCGTGACACCGCTGGACATCCTTGCTTCCATCCCCGAAGAAAGGCGTCTCGCCTTCGAACAGCGGCTCGAACGGCTCTATGCCGAAATGGATGTCGCTTATACCGCCGCTGCATCCGGATACGGCTTTTTTTGCACCGGATGCGCGGACAACTGCTGTCTGACCCGGTTTCACCATCACACCCTGGCCGAATTGGCGCTTCTCCGGTCCGCTTTTTCCCGCCTGCCGCCCGCCGAACGCAAAGCGGCCGCCGACAGGGCCCAAGCCGTTCTCTCTAGCTACAGGGATGCCGAAAAGATCGGAGAACCGCCCCGGGTCATGTGTCCCATCAACGTCGACCATCGCTGCATGCTCTATCCCAGCAGGCCCATGATCTGCCGGATGCACGGCATTCCCCACCAGCTGCGCGGTCCCGGCAGACCGGCCGTCTACGGGACGGGCTGCCGGGTTTTTTCCGAGCAGTGCCCGAACGGTTCCGCCGGTCCTGTCTTTGATCGAACGCCCTTTTACCAAAAGATGGCGGCCCTGGAAAAAGAGATCCGCGTCGCCGCCCGATACACAGGAAGAATCAAAATGACCGTCGCTGAGATGATCCTGCTTTTTTTCAAGGAGAGGGCGTGAAGCCCATCGATCCAAAAGACGTCGACCGGCGCCCGGCAAAACGGCTTCGATCCGGTGAAACGTTCCGGTTTCGTTGTCACCCGAAGATCGGGTGTTTCAACCGGTGCTGCCGCAACCTGAACCTGTTCCTGTATCCGTACGACGTGGTGCGCCTCAAACAGGGCCTGGGAATCAGTTCCGACCAGTTCCTGGACCGTTACGTGGACATTGTGCTTCGGGAGGGCAATTTCTTTCCGGACGTGCTGCTTCGGATGGCGGAAAACGAAGAGATGACCTGCCCGTTTCTCACCGACAGCGGATGCGCCGTCTATCCGGACCGTCCCGACACCTGCAGGCGGTTTCCGGTCGAGCAGGGGTTGCTCTACGGGGACGATCCTTCGTCCCCCGAACTGGTCCAATTCTTCCGGCCGCCGGTGTTTTGCCTGGGCCAGCACGAAACCGTCGAGTGGACGGCGGAAACCTGGTCGGCCGACCAAGAGGCCGAGCGATATGAAAAGATGACGATCCGCTGGGCCCGGCTCAAGGCCCTGTTTGCCGTCGATCCCTGGGGGCCCGAGGGTCCGGAAGGTCCGCGGGCGAAGATGGCCTTCATGGCCACCTACAACATCGACCGCTTCCGGGAGTTTGTCTTCGGAAGCTCGTTTTTACGGCGCTACAAGATCAAAAAAGAAACCCTCATGAGGTGCCGCGCCAGCGACGAAAGCCTGCTGGTCCTCGGTTTCGACTGGGTGGGGTTTTTCCTGTTCGGCATCCCCTCCAAGAAGATCAAGCCCAAATAAAACCGCTTGGCCAGTTATGCCGGTTGCCAGTTTCGCCCGTTGATCGGGCAAGTGGGATAACGGCTCATAGATCTGTCAGGAAATCCCGAAGCCCGATTGACCGGCCCACGAATCGAGAAATTGCCAACGACCCCGTCAACTGGCAAACCGGCTCACTCCACCCCCTCCGGCATCGGCGCCACCTTCTCGCCCCCCAGCACGTAGCCGCCGTCGAGTCGAATGACGCTGCCGGTCATGTATGTCGCGTCGCAAACAACGAACCGAACGGCCTCGACCACCTCCCTCAGCCGACCACTCCGGCGCAGCAGGATGTGGTCGATCACCGCGCCGCGCTGGGCTTCGGTCAGCAGACCCCAGCCCCGGGTTTCCTCGGCATGCCGGGTTTCGAAAATCCCGAGCATGATTTCGTTGACCCGCACCTCGGGGGCCCCGATCCTGGCCCAGGTCTCGGTCAGCAGCGATATCCCACGGTTGGCAGCGGCATAACCGTCGTTGAAGATGAAGCTGGCCGGACCGCTTCGGCCCACGATACCCGCGATCGAGGAAAGGTTGACCACCGCCCCGGCTCCGGAGGCCTTTAGGTGGGGAAGCGCCCGGTCAAACACCCACCATTTGGCCCTCAGGGTCGTGGCCAGTTCCAGATCCCACTGCGGCTGCCGGTAGGGGCCGTGCACAACCGGCCACCCGCCCCGCTCGATGTTGTTGATCAGGATGTCAAGCCGGCCGAAGTGCGCCACTACATGGTCGATGAGCCCTGCAATCTGCCCGGTTTCCCGCAGGTCGATTTTCTCAACCAGGGGCGCTGCACCGGCGTCGGCGAAGGCGGCCTGCATCTCCGGCAGGTGCTCCTCCCAGTCGAAATAGGTCAGGGCCAGCCGGGCGCCGGCGCCGGCAAGGCCGAGCCCGATTTCCCTTCCGATTCCCTTGATGCCGCCGAGCACCAGCGCCACTTTGCCGTCGAGCTTCATCATGAGGTGATCCTTTCCATAATTGGGGAAATCCGGGCGCCCTGGCCGGGGGGAAGCGGATCCGGTGAAAAACCGAAACCCGTTCGGCATTGGCCCGATGGACGGTCTGCGCACGCCTTTCGTCGACCCTGCTACGGAAACAATTCCCCTTTCACCCACTCAACGGCCAGCTTCAGAAGCGCGGTGTCGTCGTTTTCGGCTTCCCGTCGAAGGGCGGGCGAATATCGTTCATCGCCGGAGAGCGTCGGCGCAAAAACCTGTCGGCGAAACTCGTCCAGGTCGTACAAGGCCATGACGAAACGCTGTCGGGCGTCGGGATCGAGCGGTCCGGGTCGGCGTCGGTTCTTGAGGCTGATCAGCTCCAGAATGCAATCGTTCATCTCGTTGTAGACGGTCAGTCCCTGCTCGACGATCCATTGCCGAACGGTCCGGGGGCGGCCGGTCTCAAAGCCCCTGCAGTGGCGTTCCTTTAAAAGAAAAAACCGCTCCGATATTCGGCCCGTTTCCCGGCTTCGGGCGGCCAGCCGCATCAGCGGATAGCTCCGGCAAGAGGAGGGACGGTCGGCATACGCCCGGCATCCCTGCTCGGATACCAATGGGCAGCGGTGTCCGTCGGTCGCGTCTGTCCGAAAAGAGACCACCGGAAGGCCGGTTTCCGGACCATCGTGAACCGAACCATACCGGGCCAGAAACTCCCCGGAAGAAAGCCCCAGTCCCTGCTTGAGGCGCAGGAGGTCGTAGGGGGTCAGGAACTGATTCAGATCCCGGCAGCAGCGGTTGAAACAGGAGACGGAGGGGCCGCAGGAAAAGGAAAACGGCCGGTCCGGCAGCACCTCTTTGATGTCGGCGTCCATGGCTCGGTCCTTTCGGCAATGAATGCTTTTTCAGGTATCATGCCACCGCTGCCTGTCAAGACCGAAAAAAGCCCGGCCGAAAACGGAATTTTACAGGGCGAATCGGGTCAGGCGCCCACTATATATGGTGTGGGCAATGTCCTCGTTTCCCAGATCTTGTAATGGCAGCGTTTGTCGCCGCAGCGGTCCGGATCTGTTTGCGTTTTGCGGGCCGAAAACTGTTGACACGGCCCAAGTTGGATGATATTTAACTCTATCTGGCGCAAGGCCCTATCTAATTGATATTAAAGGAGAATTTGACAGCGCTGGATGTCATGGACAAGCCAGTTTTTCCCCGGGCAGCAACCATAGCAAACGGGTCAAATCCGGACGAAATCCGTATCCGGTTATCGTAGAAGAAATCGGTCCGAACCGCAGACAGCGGACCCAATGAGGAAGGGAGGTGTGAACGAGTCAAGGTCTCTATTGGTGTAGGAAGTCGCGTCTTGTAACTGCTCAATCTAAACTTAGGAGGGTTCATTAATGCCAAGCTTCGTAATTCAGGAAAAATGTGACGGCTGCAAGGGCGGGGACAAAACGGCTTGTATGTACATTTGTCCCAACGACCTGATGGTCCTGGATCCCAACGCAATGAAAGCCTACAACCAGGAGCCGGATCAGTGCTGGGAGTGCTTCTCCTGCGTCAAGATCTGCCCGACCCAGGCCATTGAGGTCCGGGGCTACGCCGATTTCGTGCCGCTGGGAAGCAGCGTCATGCCGATGATGGGCACCGAAGATGTGATGTGGACCTGCAAGTTCCGCAACGGCGTCATCAAACGCTTTAAGTTCCCCATCCGCACCACCCCCGAGGGTGCTGCCAACGCCTATGAGAGCCTGAAGGGCAACGACCTCGAGAGCGGCCTGCTGGCCACCGAGGAATCCGACGGGTATCAGATCCCCAAACCGCAGGCGACCGCATAGGCAGACACCGAATTGTTCGAAAAACCGATTGCGAATTTTTCACATCGAAGGAGGATGAAATATGGCATTACCGAACAAACCCAAAGGTGAACTTAAAGCGGTGCGGGATCCTGAAGTCGTCGAGAAGGATGTCGACGTTCTGATCGTGGGCGGCGGTATGGCGGCCTGCGGTGCGGCCTTCGAGGTCAAGAAATGGCTCCCCGATGGAATGACGACTCTGCTGGTGGACAAGGCCGCCATGGAGCGAAGCGGCGCGGTCGCCCAGGGCCTTTCGGCCATCAACACCTACATCGGCGAAAACAGCCCGGACGACTACGTCCGCATGGTCCGCAACGACCTGATGGGCATCGTCCGCGAAGACCTGATCTTCGACCTGGGCTGCCACGTGGATGACTCGGTTCACCTGTTCGAGGAGTGGGGCCTGCCGATCTGGAAAAAATCCGAAGAGGGCAAGAACCTCGACGGGAAAAAAGGCCAGGCCATGGGCACCCTGAAAGGCGGCGCCGCCCCGGTTCGCACCGGCAAGTGGCAGATCATGATCAACGGCGAGTCCTACAAGCGGATCGTCGCCGAAGCCGCCAAGAAAGCCATCGGCGAAGACGATGTTCTGGAGCGCGTTTTCATCGTCGAGCTGCTGCTGGACAAAAACGTTCCGAACCAGATCGGTGGCGCCATCGGCTTCTCGGTTCGTGAAAACAAAGTCTACGTCCTCAGGTGCAAGACCATGCTGGTCGCCTGCGGCGGCGCGGTGAACATCTATCAGCCGCGTTCGGTGGGCGAAGGCAAGGGCCGCGCCTGGTACCCGGTCTGGAACTCCGGCTCCACCTATACGCTGGCCATGCGCGTGGGTGCTGAGCTTTCCATGATGGAAAACCGGTTCACCCCGGCCCGCTTCAAGGACGGCTACGGACCGGTCGGCGCCTGGTTCCTGCTGTTCAAGGCCAAGACCCTCAACGGCCTGGGCGAAAACTTCGCCGGCAGCGACGCGGCCAAAAAAGAGCTGGAAAGATACGCGCCGTACGGCACCGCCGCCATCACCCCGACCTGTCTGCGGAACCACCTGATGCTCTTCGAGATGAAGGAAGGCCGCGGCCCGATCATCATGGACACCGTGACCGCACTGGCCGAACTCGGCAAGACCATGGACAAGAAGGAACTCAAGCACCTCGAGTCCGAGGCCTGGGAAGACTTCCTCGACATGACCTGCGGCCAGGCCAACCTGTGGTGCGCCACCAATACCGAACCGGAGAAGAAGAACTCCGAGGTCATGCCCACCGAGCCGTACCTGCTCGGTTCGCACTCCGGCTGCTGCGGTCTGTGGACCTCCGGCCCGGACTATGACTGGGTGCCGGATGCCTACAAGATCAAGGCGCGAAACGGCAAGGTCTACAACCGGATGACCACGGTCGAGGGTCTGTTCACCGCCGGCGACGGCGTGGGCTGCTCCGGCCACAAGTTCTCCTCCGGCTCCCACTCCGAGGGCCGGATCGCCGTCAAGCAGATGTGCCGCTACGCCAAAGACTTTGCCGACTTCAAACCGGAGCTGGCCATCAGCGCCTCTGAAGCGGTCGACATCGTCTACAAGCCGGTGCGCACCTATCTGGACAACGTCGCCTACACCACGGCCGAGGACGTCAACCCGAACTACCTCAAGCCCAACGGGATGATGTACCGGCTCATGAAGGCCACCCACGAGTACGGCGCCGGAACCGCCACCTACTACCAGACCACCTCCAAGAACCTGGAGATCGTCATGGACCTGCTGGCCACCATGCGCGAGGACTGCGAGAAGCTGGCCTCCGGCGACCTGCACGAGCTGATGCGGGCCTGGGAGATCATCCACCGCATCTGGACGGTGGAGGCCCATCTGCGTCACATCCAGTTCCGGAAAGAAACCCGCTACCCGGGCTTCTACTACCAGGCAGACCATCCGGGACAGGACGACGAGAACTGGTTCTGCTTCGTGAACTCCAAGTTCGATCCGAAGGAGCAGAAGTGGGACATCTTCAAGAAAGACTACATCAAGATCATCCCGGACTGATGCACGTGCGCTCATTGATGATCTAACGCAGCAAAATAAAGGCCTCCAGGCGTCGAAAGACGCCTGGAGGTTTTTATTAACCGCCGGGCGGAACTTCCTTTTCTGCACGGGAGCGCACGGCGGGGCGGCACCATGCTGTGTCCACATGCGTAAGGGCTCTTCCGGAAGAAAAAGCCTTTACGCATATGGACACAGGGCGCGCCCGCCGACAACATCCGGGCCACCGGATCTGCAAGATAGACAATCGATTCCACATTTCATCCACGGAGGGATAGCATGACAGAAGACAAAGCAGCCCCTGCGAGCGGAAGCATCTTGGTCGTCGGAGGAGGGATCAGCGGGTTGACCACCACCCTCGAAGCGGCTGAAGTGGGCTACGAGGTGTTTTTGGTCGAGAAAAATCCGTACCTGGGGGGAAGGGTCGCACAGCTCAACCAGTACTTTCCCAAGCTGTGCCCGCCCACCTGCGGTCTGGAAATCAACTTCCGCCGCATCAAGGACAATCCCAACATCCACGCCTTCACCCTGGCCGAGGTCGAAAAGATCGAAGGCGCCCCGGGCAACT
>JASFPT010000097.1:0-13203 GCA_050115795.1 Desulfobacterales bacterium | reverse complement strand
ATTTTCATCAATGGGCGCTGGGTCACAAAATAGTAGAAATAGTAGAGAAACAGCGTGAGTCCGGCGGTTCCGACCAGGCCGATCAGAAAAATGGAAAACGCCACCTGACGGATTCTGAAAAAGGTGCTGTCGATGGGGATGGCGATCGATTCGAGCCCGACGACGTCTCCGACGCGCCAATTGTGCCCTTGGACCCCCCCGTACCGGTTGAGCAGGGATTGAGGGGAGTCCGACGGTGCTCCATGACACACGGCGCACTGCTTTTCCATCACCACGCCTTTGAAGTGGACGAAATAGCGCCGGCCCTGCCGGGAGACCGTCCCCTTCCAGTCCAAGCCGCTTTGGCGGTTCATGGAAAACGATCGGATGAATTCGGCCTCCAGCGCATCGGCCCGGTTTTGCGGGTTCATGGGATTGATGGCGACCCGGCGGTAAATGTAGTCCGGAAACAGCTTTGAAAACCGGGTCATGACCCCTTTGTTCACAAACGAGGTGGACATCGCCTCCCGAACGAACTCGTCCCGGGGCAGCATCTGAAACATCTTCGGACGCAGTTCGTCCTTGATGTATTCCATGATGGCGTCGATGTGCCCGAGCACCAAATCGGTTTTCTGGTAGGTCTCCTGGATATAAAGGCTCTTGACATACTGGTAGAAAAAGAGCGACATGCTGCCCACGGCGATACAGACGATCACGCTGATGCCGAGGACAAATTTGGTCGATCGTTTCAGGGACATGGACATCGCCTCGCAGGGAAATGACTGCAAGTCCCTACCAGAATCTCGGGCGAGTCGCAAGCCGGTCGGGAGCAGTTCAAAACCGTGCGGTGCTTTCGCCCGGCGCGGTATTGGAGGGCGGCAAGCCCTTCTTTCGGGCAGCGTCGGAGGGGGCGGCGGCTCTCGGCGGCCGCCCGTCGGCGATCCCGCCAACTCCCTGGATCTCTTCGAGGAACTGAAGCGTTTGGCGGCCGGCGCCGGACCCAAAAAAGGCTTGAAAGCCGAAGGACATTGTGCTACGCCGTCTGAGATTTGAGCCCGGTATCCCTCCTTCCATAACTGGTTTTGAAAGGATCTCGTATGGCGCCGAAAAAGGAGCTGAAAGTAGCCTACGCGGTGATCGCGGTGCTGCTGGTCGTAGGCGTGCTCAGCTACGCGGCCTTTCCCGCAAAGTCCCCGGAAGTCCCTGTTCGGCTCGTATACAAGGTCGTGGCCGGCAAGGTTCTTTTCGACCATAAAACCCATACGGCGGCGACAGGATATGCCCTTGCCTGCGCCGACTGTCATCATCACCCCACCGACGACGAATCGGCCCTTCGGGCATGCGGCGACTGCCACAATCTGCCGCCCGAAGATTCCGACATGAAATTCCCCGAGACGTGCCTGGAATGCCATGACGCCGAGGATCCTGAGGTGACCGACACCGTGATGCTCAACCGTGGCGACGCATTTCACAACCAGTGCATCGGCTGTCACAAGGACTATGGCGCCGGGGCGGTCGAGTGCGCCGCCTGCCACGTCCAATAGCGGCCCTCGATACCGCCGAACCCATTCCGGAAAAGGTTTGATTATGCGGAAAAAATCTTTGCCCCCGCCTTCAACGACGCGACTCGATTACCGCGACTTTGCCGCGCTGCCCGAAGAACCGGCATCGCTGCCGCTGCCGTCATCGGTGACGCTCTACCATCCCGGCGAATTTCAAACCGGGGGTGGCGCCCGTTTCAAGGTCGGCGACCGGGTCAGAACCGGTCAGCGCCTGGCGCTCTATGAAGGCGAGCCGGCGGCGGTGATCTGCACGGTCACCGGCACGATCTCGTCTTTGACCCCGTACACCGGGGACTTCGGGCGCAAATACACGGCCGTGGCCATCGAGGCCTCCGAAGAAGAGGAACTGGATCCTGAATTTGGGGAGGCGAGCCGATCGCTCGACCTGGAAAAGGCGCAAGCGTTTTTCTCCTCGCTGCCCGGATCTCCGGATTTTTCCCTCTTTTCCGATCCGGACCGTCCGATCCAGACCTTGATTGTCTGCGGGATCGACGCCGACCTGCTGGTGGTGACCAATCAGTTTTCGGTCCGCAACCGGGCTGCCGATATCAAAAAAGGGATTGCCGCCTTACAGCAAATCACCGGCGTGGAGCGCATTGTGTTGGCATTGCCCGGCGACATCGTACAGAACTTCGGCTCTCTGGGGATCGATGCGGTGGGGGTTTCCCCCGAATATCCATCCGGTGTGCCCCGGATGGTCGCCATGGCGGCACTGGGAGAACCTGTACCGGCCGGCACCAGCCTGGCCGAGGCCGGAGTCGTCCTGATGTCCGCAGAAGCCGTCGCCGCGGTTGGCAGCGCCGTGAAGACCGGCCGCCCGCCGGTGGAAAAGGTGGTCACCGTGGTCGACAAGGACGGGGAGAAACGACTGGTATCGGTCGCGCTCGGAACCCCGATCCGCCATATTCTGGCGGCAGCCGGCGTCGAGCTGCAAGACGGCGACCGGATCATTCTGGGCGGCCCGATGACCGGTTCGGCGATCTATTCCGAGGACCATCCGGTTGGACCGGACACCGATGCGGTGATGATCCAGGAAAGCGGCGACATCGCCAGGACTTCGGACTATCCGTGCATCAACTGCGGCGAGTGCATCCGCGCCTGTCCGGTGAACATTCCGGTCAACATGCTGGTCCGGTTTCTGGAAGCCGGCAAGTACGAAGAAGGCGAGGACCTCTACGACCTGGATGCCTGCGTCGAATGCGGCCTTTGCAGTTTCGTCTGCGTGTCGAGGATTCCGATCTTTCAGTACATCCGCCTGGCCAAATACGAGCTGAGCCGCATGCGGACGATGGCGGCGGAAGTGGAGGCGGAAGTGGAGGCGGAGGCAGAAGAACATGAGTGATTCGAAAAAGTTCATCGTATCCCATGCGCCGTTCTGGCACAACGGAAGCAACGTATCGGTGCGCCACTACAACATCATCGGCGCGGCCCTTCCGGCGCTTCTGTTCGGCATGTCCCAGTACGGCGGACCGGCGCTGGCAGTGGCGGCATTTTCCGTCGGCTCGGCGATGCTCTGGGAGATGCTGCTCAACGTGGCGATGAAGCGCACCCAGACCGTCGGCGACGGCCACGCGGCCATCATCGGCCTGGTCTTTGCCATGATGCTGCCGGCCACCGCCCCCTGGTGGCTTGTGCTCACCGGCACGTTCGTCTCGGTGGTGATCGGCAAAATGATCTATGGCGGCATCGGCGGCAACCCCTTTCATCCGGCCCTGATCGGAATGGGCATTTTGCTCGTCTCCTGGGGGGACTTTCTCGATTTCAACGAGGCCCTTCGCAATTACGACCTGGGCTTTCCGATGACCTACCCCCTGTGGAGCGCCAAATTCTTCGGCCCCGGTACCGTCGATCATTTTTCGATCTTGAAGCTTCTGGCCGGCCAGCAGATCGGGGGCATCGGCGCCACCTTCGGCCTCGGACTGATCGCCGGCGGGATCTATCTCATCGCCCGGGGATACATCCGATGGGAGATTCCGGTCTCCTTTCTGGCCGGGGTGTTTCTCACCGCTTTCATATTTCACGCCGCAGACCCGGAGCGGTTCGCAGGCCCCCTGTTTCACCTGGTGACCGGCTACACCCTGCTGGGCGCCTTCTTCCTGGCCCCTGAAGACGCCTCCTCGCCGGTCAACTTCGTTCCGATGCTCCTGTACGGTGCCGGCGCCGGCGTGATCACCATCCTGATCCGGAACATCGGCATATACGTCGACGGGGTGGTCTATGCGATTCTTTTGATGAACATCGCCAACCCCCTGCTCGACAAGATCCGACCCAAAGCCATCGGAAAGGTTGCCTGAACATGAAGGAAATGATCAAAATGGTCGTGGTGCTCACAGTCCTTGCCGCCTTCTCCGGCGGCCTGCTGGCGGCCATCAAGGACGGCACCGCCGAAAACATCGAAAAGCAGAAGCTCACCTTCGTCAAGGGCCCCGCCATCCATCAAATCCTCGAAAAGGCATCCAACGATCCGATCAACGACCGTTTCAAACTCAAAGACGGCGATACCGATCGCAGCTTTTTCGTCGGCGTCCTGGACGGCAAGCCCGAGGCGGTCGCCTTTGAAACCTTCGGAAAGGGCTTCGGCGGCGATATCGGCGTCATGGTCGGCGTCGACGTCGATACCGACAAGATCATCGGAGTGGCGGTCACCACGCACCAGGAGACCCCGGGGGTCGGGGCCCGGGCCAAGACCGACAAGGGGTTCCAGGCGCAGTTTACGGGGATGGACTTTACCGGCACCTTCAAGGTCAAGCCCGACGGCGGCCAGGTCGACGCGCTTTCCGGGGCCACCGTCACCTCCCGGGGCGTCTCGGCCGCCCTGACCCAGGCGGTCCAGATCTACGACCGGCTCAAGCCCGAGGTGAAGGAAAAGCTTTCCGGCTTTGCCAAATAGGAGACGAAGATGGCCAAAACGCTCGTTCAGGAATTTACCAAAGGGCTGTGGGACGAAATCCCGCCGTTCCGGCTCGTGCTCGGCCTCTGTCCGACCCTGGCCGTGACCAAGACCGTGGAAAACGGCATCGGGATGGGAGTGGCCACCACCTTCGTGCTGGTCTGTTCCAATATCCTCGTCGCATCCCTGCGCAAGGTGATCCCGGCCAAGGTGCGCATCGCCTGCTTTATCATCATCATCGCCACTTTCGTGACGGTGGTGGAGCTGGTGATGCAGGCCTACACCTACCAACTGTTTCTAAAACTGGGCATCTTCATCCCCTTGATCGTGGTCAACTGCATCCTGCTGGGCAGGGCCGAAGCCTTTGCATCGAAAAACGGCATCGTCCGGTCCCTTGCCGACGGCCTCGGCATCGGCATCGGGTTCACCCTGGCCCTGGCGTCCCTGGGCGCCGTCCGGGAACTGTTCGGCACCGGGAACCTGACCTTGTGGGAAAAGCCGATCCACATCTTCGGCCCCTCTTTCGAACCATTCGCCTTCATGGTGCAGGCCCCCGGGGCGTTTGTCTGTCTCGGCCTCATGCTGTGCATCATGAACATGCTCGGCAAAAAATAGGAGTCTTGTATGGGCGACTACATCATCCTGGCCATCAGCTGCATCCTGATCAACAACATCCTGCTGGCACAGTACCTGGGCAACTGCCCGTTTCTGGGCACCTCCAAGAAGATGGAGACCGCCGTGGGCATGGCCATGGCCGTCGTCTTCGTCCTGGTGCTGGCCGGCGTCATCACCTGGATCGTCGACCGCTACATCCTGGTCGCATTCGGATTGGAGTATTTGCGCACCATCGCCTTTATCCTGGTGATCGCCTCGCTGGTGCAGTTCGTGGAGATGTTTTTGAAAAAAAGCATCCCCGCCCTGTATGCCGGGCTGGGCATCTTTCTGCCCCTGATCACCACCAACTGCGCGGTCATGGGGGTGTGCCTGATCAACATCAACGAGGAATACACCTTCCTCCAGTCCCTGGTCACCTCTTTTTCCTATGCCGTGGGCTTCGGGTTCGCCCTGATTCTGTTCGCCGGGGTGCGGGAAAAGATCCTGCTGGCCAGAGTGCCCCGCCCCCTGCAGGACACCTCCATCGGCCTGGTCACCGCCGGGATTCTTTCCCTGGCCTTTTTCGCCTTCAAGGGCTGGGTGTAGGGGGGCGTTGCAAACCGCATTGTCACACCGCACGGTTATGGATCGACGCGGAGGAACACCTGCCGGCAGCCCTTGACAGGGTGCCGGCATTTTTGTCATAGGAATCATTCCTGTTAGTCTGAACAGATATGCGGTCGCCTGCCCAATGCGGTCGGCAGGTGCCGGCTTTTTCGACAAGGAGTCGATTATGACGGAAGCCGTACTCGTGATGCTGGCGCTCGGAGGCTCCTGCGGTCTGATTCTCGGCATCGCCTCCAAAATCTTCTATGTCTACGAGGATCCGCGAATCGCGGAGGTCGAAGGGATGCTGGCCGGCGCAAACTGCGGCGGTTGCGGGTACCCGGGCTGCTCTTCTGCCGCCGTTGCGGTGGTGGAGGGAAAGGCGGCGCCGAGCGTCTGCGTCGTCGCAGGGCCTGATGCGGCGGCCCAGGTGGCCGCGGTGATGGGGCTCGATCCGGGCAGCGCAGAGCCGCTGCTTTCGCAAAACGTCTGCGACGGCGGCGACCGCGCGTCAGACCGATACACCTACATGGGCGTGAACAGCTGCCGGGCGCTGGCCGCCCTCTACGGCGGCAAGCGTGTCTGCACCATCGGGTGCCTGGGGATGGGCGACTGCATCAGTGCCTGCATCTTTGATGCGATCCACATGGGGGAAAACGGCTACCCGGAGGTGGATGAGGCCAAGTGCGTCGGCTGTGGGGCCTGCGAGCGGGCCTGCCCGAAGGGCATCCTCCGGGTCCGGACCATGAGCCAGCGCCTGCTTCACTTCAACGCCGAGGACGACGCCCTGGCCCCGTGCCAGCAAACCTGCCCGGCGGAGATCGACATCCCCCGCTACATCGCCGCCATCCGAAAGGGCGACTACGAGGAGGCGGTTCGCACCATCCGCGAGCGCAACCCCCTGCTGCTGACCTGCGGCCGGGTGTGTCCTCACCCCTGTGAGGACTATTGCCGGCGGGGGATCGTGGAGGAACCGGTCTCCATCAATCAGCTCAAACGGTTTGCCGCCGATTACGAAATGAAATCGGGCAAGCGGGTCCCGATTCCCTGCGCCCCGGACACCGAAAAGAAGGTGGCGGTGGTCGGCGCCGGCCCGGCCGGCCTGACCTGCGCCTATTTTCTCCGGCGGCTCGGCCACCAGGTCACCATCTTCGATATGATGCCCAAGTTCGGCGGCATGGTCCGCTACGGCATCCCGGAGTACCGCCTGCCCAAGGAGGTCCTCGAATGGGAAATCCAGGGGATCCTCGACCTGGGGATCGAGCACCGGGAAAACGTCCGCCTGGGCCAGGACTTCGACATCGCCTCGCTGGAGGCCGAGGGCTTTGACGCGATCTTTCTGGGCATCGGCGCCTGGAAGGACTACCAGCTGCGGGTGGAAGGAGAAGACCTGAAAGGATGCTACACCGGCATCGACTTTCTGACCAAGTTTGCCGTCAACCAGCAGTCCGAAACGCCGCCCTACGACATTTCGATCGGCAACAAGTGCATCGTCATCGGCGGCGGGAACACGGCCATTGACTGCGTGCGCACGCTGGTTCGGTGCGGTGCAAAGGAGGTCTCGATCGTCTACCGACGCACCCGGGCCGAGATGCCCGCAAATGAGGTGGAAATCGCGGCCGCCGAACACGAGGGGGTCAACTTCCACTTTCTGGCGGCTCCCACCCGCATCCTGGGCGACGAAAACGGCCACGCCACCCATCTCGAATACCAGAAGATGGAGCTGGGCGAGCCTGACGCCAGCGGGCGGCGGCGGCCGGTACCGATCGAAGGGTCCGAAACCCTCATGGAGGCGGACATGATCATCACCGCCATCGGCCAGGGCCCGGATGTCTCGTTTGCCGAAACGGACGGCAAGGTCAAGGACATGGCCTTCACCCGCTGGAGCACCATCGACGCCGATCCGGAGATTCTCCAATCGAGCGTGCCCCACATCTTCGCAGCCGGCGACGCTTACACCGGCGCTTCGCTGGTCGTGGAGGCCATCGGGGGCGGAAGACGGGCCGCCCGGGCTATTCACCTCTATCTCACCGGCCAGGAGATCACCCCGGTTGCCCGTTCGCTGCGCAAAAAGCACATCCCCGAGTCGCTGTTCGAGTCGGTGGGCGGCATCCAGCCGTCCCATCGGGCCGAGATGCCGGAGCTCCCGGTCAAGGAGCGGATCCGCTCCTTTGCCGAAGCCGATCTGGTTCTCCCCGAAGAAGAGGCCCTGAAAGAGGCGGCCCGGTGTCTGAACTGCTGCCGGCTCTGCTACAACCCGGACGAAAAAGCCGCATAGCGCCAACGGCCGGACAAAAAATCAATAAAAAAAGCCCGGGAAAGCGATGCCACGACTTCAGGCATTTTGGGCATTCGTATTTGACCCTCTCAGCCTCTCCAGAATCCCGGCAAAATCCTCCGGCAGCGGCGCTTCAAAGGTCATCTGCCGGCCCGTGGACGGGTGGACGATGCCAAGACGCCAGGCGTGGAGCATCTGACGCCGGGCGCCGGCCAGCAGGCGCTGTGACGGTGCTGTCCCGCTTTTCTTTTTCTTCCCGCCGTAGACCGGATCGCCGGCCACCGGGCGGCCGATGGCCGCAAGGTGAACCCGGATCTGGTGGGTGCGGCCGGTGTGGATGGTCACCTCCAGCAGGGTCGCCCCGTCAAACCGTTCCTTCACGCGCCACCGGGTCTCTGCGGTCCGGGGGCGCCGGCTCCGGGTGCTCATCTTCTTTCGGGCTGTGGGATGGCGCCCCACCGGCAGGTCGATTCTGCCGGCATCTTCGCTAAACCGCCCCCAAGCCAGGGCCAGGTAAGTTTTATGCACCGATCGTTTCTGGAACTGGGCGGCAAGGTGCTCCTGGGCGGCGGCGGTCTTGGCCGCCACCAGAACCCCGGAGGTGTCCTTGTCCAGGCGATGAACGATGCCGGGGCGAAGTTCCCCGCCGATGCCGGCAAGGTCCGGGCAGTGGGACAGCAGTGCGTTGACCAGGGTGCCGCTGAAATGACCGGGCGCCGGATGGACCACCATCCCGGCCGGTTTGTTGACGGCAATGAGATCGGCGTCTTCGTAAAGGGCATCCAGGGGAATCGGTTCGGGACGGTAGGCGACGGGGGGGCGGGGGGTGGGGATGCGACCGGAGATGCTCTCTTTTTCCCGAACCCGATAGCCCGGCTTTCTGACCTCTCCGTCGACCCGCACGGCCCCTTCTGCGATCAAAGCCGCCGCCCGGCTGCGCGACAGGGAAGCTAGGCGGGCCGCCAGCAAGGCGTCGAGACGGACGCCGGATTCTGCCCGCGCCACCACAATGGTGAATGCCGGACCAAGGGTCGATTCGAGGATGCTGCCGGTCAACGGTCCTCTTGGGATGTCGAATTGGAGAGAAAAGCGAAAGGCCGGGCTACTGCTGGGAGTCTTTGAACAGCGCTTCGATCTCGGCCATCACGGACGATTCGTCTGTTCCCTGGGCGGTGGAGAGCTCTTTGAGCAGCAGTGCCGTGGCCGTGTCAAACAGCTTTCGCTCACCGAAGGACAGGTCTTTTGCAAGTCGAAGGAGAAACAGGTCCCGGAAGACTTCGGCGACATCGTACAGGGAGCCGGTCTTGATCTTGTCCATGTACTCGCGATAGCGGCGGTTCCAGGTCTGGCTGTCTGCCGGTGAATCCCGGTCCTTTTTCAGGACATCGAAGATCTTGGGAATCTCGTCTTTGCCGATGACCTCCCGCAACCCGACCGATTCGACGTTGTCGGTGGGGATCATGATGACCATGCCGTTTTCCAGCACCTTCATGATGTAAAAATCATGGGTTTCCCCGTTGATCACCCGGCTGTCGATCGCCTCTATCCGACCGACGCCGTGGGCCGGGTAAACCGCAAGGTCACCGACCTTGAATCGTTCCGGTTGTTTGGCCGAGGCCTCGTCTTTGGCCTTTTTTTCTTTCATGGTTCTACCGATCGCTATGGGTATCGGTCCGCGAAAACGAAAAACACGTGGCCGAGAGAATATCAAGTATCATAATAGTGCCGATTTTTCAATAAAAAAGGGGGACAGCGCCGAAGCGCAGTCCCCCTCGGTTCGTCATTTCGCAGCGTCTGCTTACATCAGGAACGGAACCATCAGCAGGGCCACGACGTTGAGGATCTTGATCATCGGGTTGACGGCCGGGCCGGCGGTGTCCTTGTACGGGTCGCCGACGGTGTCACCGGTGACCGCAGCTGCATGGGCATCGGAGCCCTTGCCGCCCAGGTGACCGTCTTCGATGTACTTCTTGGCATTGTCCCAGGCCGCGCCGCCCGTGGTCATGGAGATGGCCACGAACAGACCCGTGACGATGCTGCCGATGAGCAGACCGCCGAGGGCCACCTTGCCCAGGATGAAGCCGACCAGCAGCGGAGCGACCACCGGCAGCAGGGCCGGAAGCATCATCTCCTTGAGCGCGAACTTGGTGACGATGTCCACGCAGGTGCTGTAGTCGGGCTTGGCGGTGCCTTCCATGATGCCCGGAATCTCGCGGAACTGTCGCCGGACCTCTTCCACGACGGCGCCGCCGGCGTTTCCGACCGCCTTCATGGCGATGGAGGCAAACAGGAACGGCAGCAGGCCGCCGATGAACAGACCGATGACGACGTTGACGTCGCCCAGGTCGAACCGAATGGCGCCACCCTTGCCGCCCTGGATCGTGAACTCGAACACGTAGCAGGCAAACAGAACCAGGGCCGCCAGACCGGCGCTGCCGATGGCGTAGCCCTTGGTCACGGCCTTGGTGGTGTTACCCACCGCATCGAGCGGGTCGGTGACGGCCCGGACACTCTCGTCCATCTCGGCCATCTCGGCGATGCCGCCGGCATTGTCGGTGATCGGCCCGTAGGCGTCGATGGCGATGACCATACCGGTCATCGACAGCATGGCCATGGCCGCCGTGGCGATTCCAAACAGGCCGGCAAAGTGGTGGGAGATGAAAATGGCCGCACAGATCGCCAGCACGGGGCCTGCCGTGGCCTGCATGCTGATGGCAAGGCCTGCAATGATGTTGGTGGCATGACCGGTGGTGGAGGCCTCGGCGACGCTCTTCACGGGCCCGTAGATGCCGGTGTAGTACTCGGTGATGATAACGATGACCACCGTCAGGATGATCCCGACCATTGCGGCATAGAAGATGTTCTGGGCCGGGATGTTGGGAATGCCGCTCATCATCTTGTGGGTGATGTAGTAAAAACCGCCGATGGCCAGAATCGCCGAACCGAACATCCCCTTGTACAGGGCGCCCATGATGTAGCCGCTGGAGCCCAGCCGCACGAAAAAGGCGGCGATGATCGAAGCGATGATCGACACCGCACCCAGCACCAGCGGAAACTCGGTGGCCGCCGGGATCTCGGGGAACATCAGATGACCGATGAGCATGGCTGCAACCGCGGTGACCGCGTAGGTTTCGAAAAGGTCGGCGGCCATACCGGCGCAGTCGCCCACGTTGTCGCCCACGTTGTCGGCGATCACGGCGGGGTTTCTCGGGTCGTCTTCCGGAATGCCGGCCTCGACCTTGCCCACCAGGTCAGCGCCGACATCGGCGCCCTTGGTGAAGATGCCGCCGCCGAGCCGTGCGAAAATGGAGATCAGACTGCCGCCGAAGCCGAGGGCGACCAGGGCCACGACGTCATGGGTGGCCGTGTAGTACCCGGCCACTGAGGTCAGGGCCAGACCCGCCACGATCATGCCGGTCACGCTGCCGCCCTTGAAGGCCAGGGACAGACCGGCAGCCAGCCCTTTTTTCGCGGCTTCGGCGACCCGCACGTTGGCCAGCACCGACACGCGCATCCCGATGTAGCCGGCCGCGTAAGATGCCGTGGCACCGATCAGGAAGCCGATGGCGGTCTTGGCGCCCATGGTGGCAAAAATGATGATGAAAATGATACCGCCTGCGATCCCGACGCTCTTGAGCTGCCGGTTCAGGTAGGCGATGGCGCCTTCCTTGACCGCGTTGGAGATCTCCTGCATCCGCTGGTTACCGGCCGGAGCACCCTTGACGACACCGGCGATGATAATCGCGTACAAAACCCCCAGAAGACCAACCAGCGTACATGTCAATGGCAAATTACTCATTACGACATCCATTCTACCCTCCAATTAGCTGTTTACCTGGTGAATGTGAGCCTCTTTGGTGTTGAACCGGTTCATTGCCGCCGGCGCGCCCTGGCTGATCACGGCCATGGCAGCCTCCCGGGCCCTTTCGAGCAGCGGGCCGAGCAGCCGCTCTTCCTCGGTTGAAAACTCGGAAAGGACGTGTTCGGCCGCGGTTTGCCCCGCCGCCGGGCGGCCGATGCCGATGCGGAGACGAACGAAGTCGTTCCGCCCGAAGGCATCGATCAGCGACATCACTCCTCTGTGTCCCCCATCCCCTCCTTTCTCTTTGATTTTGATTCTTCCGAAAACAAGGTCGACATCGTCGTGTGCGACCAATAGGGCCTGTGGTGACAGATCCAACCGTTGGGCGAGCCGCTGCAGGGGCGGTCCGCTTCGGTTCATGTATGCCAGCGGCGTTGCCAGAACCGCCGGGGTCCCTTCGATCACTGCCTCGGCGAGAGCCAGATCTCGGTCTTCTTCGGCCAGGGCAAGGCCAACGCCGCAGGCGGCGGCAATCCGGTCGATCAGCATGAATCCGACATTGTGCCGGGTACGCCGGTAGCGCCGGCCGGGGTTTCCCAGCCCGGCAACAAGCCAGCGGCGGGAATCGATCACGGCATTCTCCCGGTCAGCGACCTTTCCGGCAAAACCGAACAGGCCCACTGGCCTGATTCCGGCGGCCGGCTATTCGCGGTCCTCGGATCCTTTGTCTTCTTCGCCGGCGCCCTCTTCGGCCTCTTCGCCCTCTTCACCCTCGAGCTCTTCTTCCTCGGCTTCCTCTTCCTCCACGACCTCCATCTTCGGGCTGACCACGGTCACCACGGTGAAGTTGGTTTCGTGGGGGATCTCGACTCCCTCTGAGAGAGGAATTTCCTCGACGTGGACCGAATCACCGACTTCCAGCTCGGTGACGTCGATCTCGAACGCCGCGGGAAGCCGGTCCGGAAGGCAAACAGCCTCCAGCTCCCAGCGAACAACCTGCAAGATACCGCCGGCTTCCACGCCCTTGGATTTTCCGGTCACCCGGACCGGAACATTGACATGGATGGGGCGATTGACGTCGATCTCGTAAAAGTCCGCGTGCAGGAAATCGTGGGAGACGGGATTGGTCTGAAGCTCCTGGAGCATTACGGCCCTCTTGGCCTTCTTGCCGCTTTGCACCGCCAGGGTCATCAGGCCGTGGGACGCCTTTCCCATTTTCAGGGCCGTTTCCAGATCCTTTATGCCGACGGCGAGCATCACCGGTTTCGTTTTCGGTCCATAGAGCACGGCCGGAATCTTTCCCTCCCGGCGAAGAACCCGGGCAGGTCCGTTTCCAGTTGTTGTTCTGACTTCTGCTTTGAGTTCAACAAGTTCCAATGACTTTATCCTCCTTGATCCGTATTGGCGATGAATTCATCCGCCGATGGCACATCAAACAAACAGGGACGTCACCGAATCGCCGCGGTGACTCCGGATGATGGCCTCCCCCACG
>JASFPT010000096.1:0-13217 GCA_050115795.1 Desulfobacterales bacterium | reverse complement strand
GCCCGAACTGGCCTCCCGCATGATCATCGGAAGCGATCAGGGCGCCTATGTCAACTGGACGCTGGCCGTGTTTCTGTCCATGATGGCCGTGCTGTTTCTGCCGCGCCAGTTTCAGGTGGCCGTTGTGGAAAATGTCAACGAAAACCATCTGAACCGAGCGATCTGGCTGTTTCCCCTCTATCTGCTGGCCATCAATATTTTCGTTCTCCCGGTGGCCTTCGGCGGGGTGATGATCTTCCCGGAAAAAACCGTCGATGCAGACACCTTCATGCTCACCATACCGATGTTTCACCATGAGCAGGGGCTGGCGCTTTTCGCATTTTTGGGGGGGATGTCGGCGGCGACCGGCATGGTCATCGTGGAGACCGTCGCCCTTTCGACGATGATCTGCAACGACCTGGTCATGCCGCTTCTGCTTCGACTGCCGCTTTTGAGGCTCACCGAGCAAAGCGACCTGAGCGTATTGCTGCTGTCCATTCGAAGGGCCGGTATTGTCCTGGTGCTGCTGCTTGGATACGCCTACTACCACTTTATCGGGGAACACTACACCCTGGTTTCGATCGGGCTGACTTCCTTTACCGCCGTCGCCCAATTTGCCCCCGCCATTTTGGGCGGGATTTTCTGGCGGGCGGGAAGCCGGGCCGGCGCCCTTGCCGGGCTTTTGGCCGGCTTCGGTATCTGGCTCTACTCGCTGGTGCTTCCTTCCCTGGCCGACGCCGGGTATCTTCCGACCCGGTTCGTGACCGAGGGCCCCTTCGGAATCGCCCTGCTCAAACCCTTTTCCCTTTTCGGCCTTCAATCCCTGGACCGGATCAGCCACGCCGTTTTCTGGAGTATGCTCGCCAACGCCGGGTTGTACATCGGCATTTCCATGTTCAGCCGGCCTTCGGCCATCGAGCACGCGCAGGCGGCGCTTTTCGTCGATGTCTTCCGGCAGGCCGAGTCGGAGCGCTCCACGGTGTGGCGGGGGACGGCATCGGTGCCGGATCTCCGGTCGATGCTCAGTCGGTTTCTGGGGCGCAGAAGGGCAGACCGGGCGCTTTCCAGCTACGCGGCCGAGCACGGTATAGACTGGGAGTCGGCCCCCACGGCGGACTCGGGCCTCGTCAACTACGCAGAGAAGCTTTTGGCCGGCGCCATCGGATCCGCCTCGGCCCGGGTCATGGTGGGGTCCATCGAGAAGGAGGCGCCGCTGAGCGTTGAAGAGGTGATGGGGATTCTGGACGAAACCCGCCAGGCCATCGCATACAGCCGGGAACTGGAAAGGGCCACGGCGGAGCTGAAGGCCGCAAACGAACGGCTCAAGGAACTGGACCGTCTCAAGGACGAGTTTCTGTCCACCGTCACCCACGAACTGCGGACCCCGCTGACCTCGATCCGCTCCATTGCGGAGATTCTCCACGACAATCCCGATATCAGCCCGGAGCGCCACCTGGAGTTCACCGACATCGTCGTCCGGGAGAGCCAGCGGCTGACCCGCCTGATCACCCAGGTTCTCGATTTTCAACGAATCGAATCCGGCCGAATGGATTGGCACCTGTCCCGGGTGGAGATGGGCGAGGTCATCGCAGAGGCGGTAAGCGCCACCCGCCAGCTGGTGGAGGAAAAGAAGATCACTCTGGTCACCGGACTGGACGAAGCCCTTCCGGCCATCGAGGGCGACCGGGACCGGCTCGTGCAGGTGCTGGTGAACCTGATCTCCAATGCGGTCAAATTCTGCGATCCCGAACAGGGGCGCATCGAAATTCGGGCCGCCGCCCAGGACGACGGGCTCCGGATCGATGTGTCCGACAACGGTCCGGGCATCCCGGCAGAGTCAAGGGAAAGCATTTTCGAAGAATTTCGCCAGATCCGCTCCAAGACCCGGGGCCGACCCCAGGGAACCGGATTGGGGCTTTCCATCTGCCGGCGAATCATCGCTTTTCACAGGGGCCGCATCTGGGCCGACAGCGAACCCGGCAAGGGGGCGACCTTTTCGTTCTATCTGCCCGGGGAAGGCGCTTCAACCGGATAACGCCCCATGCCCGATGCATCCTCATAAATTACCCGATGCCCGTCCTTGCCATCAGGTTCCACGCATCGAACAGGATTGAGAAACAGGTCGGTTTCCTGGGCGGTCACCACGGGAAATCCATGGTGCCGGTTTTGATGCTTGAACCGCCGGCCGGCCGCTTGGGCCTCCGCGACAAAGGAGAGATGGTCCTGCAGGCGCTTTTCGATTCTGGCGGCCGCCCAGGTCGGCAGTTGGCGGACCGCCGCATCGATCGCCGGCGCCAGCGAGCGGTCGGTCTCAAAGCCGATGCAGTGTCGACCCGCGGCCATGGCCGCCAGCTGGGTGCTCCCCGTGCCCATGAACGGATCGACCACCACATCCCCCTTGATCGAAAACATCGAAACCAGCCGGTAGGGGATTTCAACGGGAAAAGCCGCGCTTCTGGTGCGGGCGCCGTCATCGCTTTTCATGGCCTGCCCGGCGCCGCGCAGGTCGGCCCAGATATCGGAGAACCATCGGTTCCGCTCCTCCCAGAAATAGGCGCTCTGGCGCCGCCTTGTCCGCTGGGCGGGTGTGGAAAAAACCCGCTTGGCGCCCTTTCGGGCAACGAGAATGGTTTCGTGCTCCAGGGTGACGTAGGCACCGGCCGGCAGCATGCCCGACCCCATGAACTTGGTCGGGGCGTTGGTCGGCTTGTGCCACAGCACGGACGGAAGAGGCGTAAACCCCTCCCGAACCAGCGCCGAGAGAATCCGGGCATGGTTCGGGTAGAGGCCGAAGCTGCCCCGGATGGTGCGCACAGCATCGCCGATGTCGATGCAGACCAGCCCGCCGGGCTGCAGAATGCGCCGGATTTCGGCCCATACCGGGTCAAGGGTCCGATGCATGGCTTCAAATGCTTCGACGCCGAGGCCTGCGGTCAACGCGTTTTCGACCTGCGGGTCCAGGGCGCAGAAATGGCGGTCCCACATGGCAATCATCGGGTAGGGCGGAGAGGTGACCACCAGATTCACCGTCTCGTCCGCGATGGGGGTCATCCGGGCCGAACTTTCGTAGTAAATCCGGTGGCTCGTTTCCATCTTTTTCCCTTGCACCGGTGGGCGACTTCGGCTACCAGTCATACCCTATGCCGTCGGGCGCAGCCCTTCGGCAATTTTCGGTGAACCCGGGGCTTCCCATCCCGGGGAAGTGCCGTTGCAGGCAGGTCGGCCGAGCGATGAAATCCTAAACTCCGGCGGCGCCAGCCGCCCGGCGATTTTGGGGAGGGCAATCCAGTGGAAGCGTCAACGTTGAATTACCTGATGATGATCGGCGCCGGGATCGGAGTCGGTGTCGGTGCGGCCTTTTCCGGTCTCGGCGGCGGTTTTCTCATGGTCCCGCTGCTGATTTTTCTCGGGTACACGGCCCAGCGCGCGGTGGGCACCTCATTTATGGCCATACTGGTGATTTCCATCTCCGCGCTTTTTGCCCACAACAAGCTGGCCAACGTCGACTACCGGGCCGGCATCCTGCTCGGAATCGGCGGGATCATCGGCGCCCAGATCGGTGCGCGATTGGTGGAACACGTCTCCACCGCCAATTTCAAAAAGATATTTGCCTTCATCCTCGTCGGGCTGGCTGCCTACATGTTTTTCAAAAAGTGATCCGGCCGATTCGTCGGCCGGGCCGCCCGCCCCCGAAAATGGCAGGGGCCGGATCCTGGCGGCGTCCGAAAAAGATATGCGGCCCGGCGTCGAGCGGCAATCGCTCGAGGGGGCCGCTGGCGGACGAGAGGGCGGGGTTGCTGCCGGCCGAACGTCTTGCCGCTATATCCAGGAGAACATGGCCGTTCCGATAATGAGCCAGATGATGCCGAACAGGCGAAAGGTCTGGTCCGAAGCCGCATTTAGAAACCAGTCGCGGAATTTTTCGTAAAACCCCCGGGGATTGAACCAGATGACGGCTCCTTTGACTGCGGCAAGGATCCCGAGAAAGACGACGAATCCGAGCATCCGGGTCGAGGGTGCCGATATCATCAACAGCACACCGATCACAGCGGCGGCAACGGCGATCAGTTTCTGACTGCCGCCTTCGAGAAGCTCGCCGGCATATCGGCGGGTTTCGCTGGTGTACAGGATAAAAAATGCTCCGCCGGCCACCAACAGAAAACTGTATAGATAAAGAAACCAGGCCATGACCATACCTCCTCTGGGTGTCGATCGATGCTGTTGTCTGGATGTAAACTCGGGGGGTCCGGACCGT
This sequence comes from Desulfobacterales bacterium, assembly GCA_050115795.1. Taxonomy (GTDB): domain Bacteria; phylum Desulfobacterota; class Desulfobacteria; order Desulfobacterales; family CAFBRK01; genus JAIPEL01. The sequence goes on along the minus strand of JASFPT010000096.1, from coordinate 8,983 downwards.
GCCCGGCGACGGCTTTTGTGCCGCCGTCGAGGCCGTGGATACCATAATGAAAGCCTCAGGGAGTGTCAAGAAATATAGGCAGTTACGTTCAAGCGCAAAGAGGGATGGATGAGCCGGGCACCTGCGTGCCAAACCCTTTCCGGCGCATCTGGCCGGACCTTTTTCAGGATCCTGCGGGCCATGCTGGCGTTGTTGCCGGGGCTGCTCCTGGCCACAGGCGCTGTTGCCGATCCGGCTGCCGGCAGTCGGTTTTTTCACAGCGGCGACGGACGGATCCGCCTGGTCGGTGAACAGAGCGGAGTGCGGTTTCAAGGCGCATATCGCCTCCCCGAAGGCGGCTACGACCCGGCGGCCGTTTCCGCCATCTGCCGGGTTTTCGGGGCGCCGTGCCGCAGCCCCGACACCCAGGTCTCCCTTCGGCTGGTGGAGTTTATCGATTTTTTGCAGGACCGATTCAATCCGGAGGCGGTGATCCGGGTCGTCTCCGGATACAGGAGCCCGAGCTACAACACCAGAATCCGGAAAAAAGGTGCGCTGGCGGCCAAGGCCAGCCTTCATCAGTACGGAATGGCCGCCGATCTGGTCATGGAAGGCGTGCCCTCCCGGGTGGTCTGGGACGAGGTCCGGAAGGTCGGTTTCGGTGGAGCAGGATATTACCACGGTGAAACGGTTCACGTGGACACCGGGCCCCCCAGGTCCTGGGACGAAGCCACCTCCGGTGTCGGAAGCGGCCTTTCAGACGACAACAAGCTCATCGGCCTTGTGACCGACTACGACGTCTACCGCCCCGGCGACCTGGTGATGTTGAAATTCGTCCGGATGACCGCTTTTCCCATCGGCGTCGAATCGCGGTTTTTGCTCAAGAGACTTTTGGAAGGGGAGGAGGCGTCGGTCGCGGCTGCGATCCCCCCTGCTTTTTGCGACGGTACCGGCACCGGCCCATGCCCCCGTTTTGCCGACATCGCGCAGATGGCGGGGATTCGGCTCCGCCTGCCCGAAAGCCTCGTGCCCGGGCGATATTTGCTCTCCGCACGATTTTGCGACGTGAAATGGCCGGCGATGCCCCCGGGTGTCGATACCGCCCCGATTCTTGTGGTCGGCCACCGACCCGGTGAGCCGGCGAAGCCGGTTCCTGCCGGCGCCGGTGCCGGAAACGACAACCGATAGCGTCGGAAGACAACCCGAACAGCGAGTGAAAAGCCCATGGACAGAAACGACCTCCAGGATTTCATCGATCGCAACGGGATCGCTGCAACGATCCTGCCCTTGTCCGTGCATACGGCTACCGTTGCAGCGGCCGCAGAGGCGCTGGGCGTGTCCGAAGATCAGATCATCAAGTCCCTGGTGTTTCAGGTGCAGGGCGAACCGCTGCTGGTCGTCAACTGCGGTCCAGCCCGTGTGGATCGTAAAAAGCTGGCGGCTGCCCTGGGCGTCGGCAGAAAAACCGTCAAATTCGCCAGCCCGGACCTGGCCCTTGCCGCCACCGGCTATCCCGTGGGCGCCATGCCGCCTTTCGGACACCAAAAGCCCCTCCGGACCCTGGTCGACCAGAGCGTGAAACAGCTGGAGGTGGTCTACGGCGGGGGGGGAAGCGTCGATGCGATGATGCGTCTTTCCCCCGACGAACTGTTTCGCATCACCGGCGCCGAAGCGTTCGACCTTTCCGAATAGCCCCCGTTCCGGGCAGCGGGGTCATAAAGAAAAATCAGTGCCATGTCGATTTTCCCCTTGCCAAGCGGGGCGATCGTGAGTACTGTACGTTCAACTCGAAAAGACCTCCTGCATCAGGAACCCGGTCAATCCCTCCTGAAACGGCACCCTCGATACGACATTCGTTTCATGAGCGAACCCCCCACGGGGACAGGTAGACCTTTATCATAGCGGTGGGCGTGCAAGTGCACGGCCCATATTTCTACAGCCGGCCGGCCGAACATCTTCGGTGCAAGCCGGCACGAACCCAACCCGCCCAGCGGCGGAAGAAGAAAGAAGAAGAGTAAAAAAGAATGGACGAATCGAAAAGAAAAGAGATCGAAGCCAGACTGCATGAACTGTTCGCTGAGAACGATCGGGAAAAATCCCGATCCGAGCGATTCATTCACAAAACCGGCCGCACCGTGCACGTCATTCGTCGTCGCAAGCGTCAGCCGGATCTTCAACTCACCTCTTAGTCTGTCGGCCGGTCATTCGGTTGAATGGCCGACAGACGCTATCCTCCATCATTCGAATGTGAGCACCCCGCACATTTTGGCCCTGTTCAGCGAGCTACCGGAGGCCCCCATTTAGGCGCTTGTCAGAACAATTTCGCGATTCCGGAGTGTTTTTTCCCACTCCCTTCTGCTGCGATACCGTTTTCGGAGGGTCGTTGCCGCATGCGGTATAGCTGCGCATGCTCCAGGCAAAGGCGACTGCAAATGGCAGGTTGACAGAACCGGTCACCCAGAAGCCGGCCGAGAACCCCCACGTCTCGATCATGGGGCCGAGGAGAAGGGAACCGGACATCAGGCCGAAGTAAATGCAGGCGTTGTAGCCTCCCATGGCCAGACCCCGGAATCGGCTGGGCACGGTTTCGGCAATGAGCGCTCCGATGGATGTAAAGGCCACTGCATTGCTGATTCCGAGCGCCAGCCCGGCAAGTACGAAAGCCGAAAAGGCGCGGGCCGGTGAAAAGGCCGAGATGGAAAGGGTGATCAGCGCAACCCCGACAAACGCCTGGTAGTGACGCTTTCCCGCGCGGTCGCTGATGACGCCGAAGGGGATGCGGAACAGCGCGTTTGCCACCGCCTGAACCAGAAAAACGAGACCGATCCGGCCTGCGTCCAGCCCCTGATGAGCCGCGTGCAGCGGCATGAACGAGAAAAACACGCCGGCCACCAGACACGCGCCGAACGTGGCGGCCCAGCATCCGAGCAAGGGGCGGTTGGAAAAAACCGTCTTCAGGTCTTTCCGCCACGGTTGCCCGGTCTTTTCGGGCTCCGCCGCCGGGGTAAAACCCGGCAGAAAGCGTCTTACCGCCCATAAATTGAGGACCACCACCGCCGCACCGACAGCAAATACGGAACGGAACCCCAGCATTTCCGCCGCCGCACCGCCTACTGCAGGGCCGAGCCCCATTCCGCAGAAAAGCGCCGTGGTATACCATCCGTAGGCCCTTCCCAGGTGGGTTGGGGGTGCAATCTCCGACACCCACGACATCATCGTAGGACCGAACGCCGCGATTCCCCCTCCCAGCAGCAGATAGATTCCGGCAAGCGTGAGATAGGAGGTGCCGAAGCAAAGCAGCCCCATTCCGACCGACAACACAGCCGAGCCGATGATGGCAAGCCGCCGGCGGCCGAAAAGGTCCGACAGGGCGCCGGAAGGAAGGGAAAGCAAACCGGCCATCAGATAAAATGCGGCGTTGATCGCTCCGATCTGGGCTGTGGAGATGCCAAAGCCCCGGGCGTAGAGGGGAAGCACGGGCAGGCGTATCGATACAGCAAAATAGCAGCCGAACGTCACCAGACAACAGACGGTCAGCAACGCAACAAATGGCGTCTCTGCGTGTTCCGGTTCCAAGGGGATCAACGGGTCCGTCATCCAAAATCCGTAAATTCGCTGGGGACTGTTTTTTGAATTCGCCTCCCGGCGGAAATTCAATCCTCTACGAAATAGCCATACTCCACCGCGTTGACGTTGTTGCGCTTTTCCCAGTGCAGGGTCGAACTCGGAGTCGGACCGTAGTCGTGGCCCGGCCAGACCACGGTTTCGTCGGGAAGCTGCATGAGACGCCGGATCGACGCGCCCAGGGTGGGCCGGTGGCCGCCGGCCAGATCGGTTCTGCCGCTGTCTCCGACGAAAAGGGTGTCGCCGGTAAACAGGTGGCCCCCGGCATACAGGCAGATCCCGCCGGGGGTGTGCCCCGGCGTGTGAATGACATCGAAAGTGATGTTTCCCAGTTGAAGGCGCTTTTCGTCTGTCAGCCGGATATCGGCATCCGGGACGCTCCCGGCGTCGGCGCTGTGGATGACGACTTTGGCACCGGTCCGTTTTTTGAGCGCCGCGTTGCCGGCGGTGTGGTCGCCATGGCCGTGGGTGTTGACGATCAAGACGATGGAAAGATCCTGCTTTCGGGCCTCGGCCTCGATCATGTCCACTTCCGGGCCGGGATCGATCGCCATCGCCTCCCGGGTCTCCTCGCATCCCACGACATAGGTGAAGTTGTCCATGACACCGGTCTCCAGTTGCCTGATGATCATCGCATTTCCTCCATTTGACCCCGGCATGCGTCGAATGTATGGTACAGGACCGTGCCGGCTAGTGGGGTCTGAAAATGTCGGCAGGGGGCGGCATCGGTTCGCAGACCGCCTTTTACCACCTGCCGCCCGCAACCCGCAACCCGCGTCTCCAGTCAGGCGCGTTTGATCCGGAAACGAGTCCGAATGAACCGACCCACCATGCTCGACCCATCGACCCTTCGCAAATTCGAGCAGCAGGGGCAGATGCTTGCCAATCGGATCAAGAAGCGATTTTTGCACTTGCGCAAGCGTTTCGACCGGCAAAACATCGAGGTGTTCCGCCTCTACGATTGGGACATCCCGGAAATCCGGGCCGTGGTGGATTGGTATGGGGGCCATCTGGTCGTGGGAGAATACATGCGGCGCCAGTCGGTGCCCGAATGGCTGCCGATGATGGCGGCAGCCGCAGCCGCTGCCCTGGATGTCTCTCCGGAAAAGGTCCACCTCAAGCGTCGGCGGGCGGGCAAACTGGAGGGAAAACGCTATGAACGGCTCACCCGAACCGAAGAGAAGGTCGTTGTTTCCGAACGGGACCTGAAATTTTACGTCAACCCCGCCGATTTTATCGACACCGGGCTTTTTTCAGATCACCGGGACACGCGGCAGATGATCCGTGAGTCGGCGTCGGGCAAAGATTTCTTGAACCTCTTCTGTTACACGGCGGCCTTTACCTGTGCCGCGGCAGCGGGCGGTGCCCGTTCGACGGTCTCCGTGGACCGATCCGAGACCGCGATCGCCTGGGCAAAACAGAACCTGGCCCTCAACGGCCTTCTCTCCGACCGAAACGTTCTCGTCCACGCCCACGTCGAAGATTATCTGTCCGATGCCAAGCGCAGGGGACTTCTCTTCGGTCTGGCGGTGGTCGATCCTCCCTCGTATTCCACCACCCGGGTCCGCAGCGATGAGTTCGATGTCCTCAAGGACCACCCGAAGCTGCTCGATTCGGTGGCCGCGGTGATGCGCCCCGGGGCCGACGTATATTTTTCGACCAACCACCAGCGGTTCGTGCCGGACATGGCCGGGCTTCAGGTCTCCGATGTCCGGGAGATCACCGCCCAGACGATCCCCGAGGACTACCGGAGCAAGAAAAAGACCACTCACCGGTGCTGGAAGATTGTGGTGTAGGCTGCCGCATCTTTGCGAAAATGACAAAGAATCGAATCCAGCGGGGTTTTTCAGGACCCTGTTTCGGACAAGACAGCGAGGAGATGAAGGATGGCAGAATCGGAAACGGAAAACGACACCGGCTGCATTTTCTGCCGCTGGATCCGGGAAAAGCGGGCGGTGGCATCCATGGATTCCGTGGCCGCATTCGAAGACGGCCACCCGGTCACGGAGGGGCACGTGCTGCTGATTCCCCTGCGCCACACGCCGGACTGGTTCTCCATGACCGAAACAGAACTCCGGGACACAGACAGGCTGATCCGTAAGATGGCGAAGGAGAAGCGTGAAGCGGATCCGTCGGTGACCGGCTTCAACATCGGAACCAACTGCGGAGCAAGCGCCGGCCAGACCGTCTTTCACGCCCACATCCACCTGATTCCCAGGCGGGATGGCGACTCGGACGATCCCCGGGGAGGGATCCGCGGCGTCATTGACGGCAGGCGTTGCTATTGAAGAGCGGCCGGCGAAGGTCGGGCGATGGGGCGGTCTTGAACCGCGATACCAAGCGAGGGGGAACAGATGAAGAATTCCAGTGCTGCTTTGATCGGCGCGGCCTTTTTGCTGGCGTGCATCGGGTGCGGGCAAACCGAGGTGAGCCAGAATCCTACGGATTATTCGCCGGCGCTCATCGTTGCAGACGGGGCGACCCGGATCGTGTACGACCAAAACCGCGGCGCTGAGCAGGTCGCCTATTCGGTGGAAATCCCCTATCCGGCCGACGGGTTCATCCAGGATCTGGAAGGCCGTCTTTCCGGCCAGGGCTGGCTTCCGCTGAAGGCCGACTTTATGAATCCGAAGCTCCCCACTGCCCATGTGACCGGCTGGGTGGATCAGACGGACATGAGGGTACGGCCGCCGCTGCGGGTCCATGCGTGGAATGCGGAGTGGGCAAACGGTGACGGCGATATCCTGGTCTACGTGCTGTCCTACAGCTACCCGAAAGACGGCCCCGCCGATCTGAGCCGGCTCAACGTGATGGCATTGCAAATCCCGAAGAAGGCCGCGGACCGGGCCATACGGCAGGTGGATAAGTTTTAGGAGGCGGTCGTCTCGGTCCAACTTTCATTGCCCCTGGCGAATTGACACGGGCCGGATCGACAGTGTAGGAAAAACGATCCGGTGTTTTCACGACCCGTTTTCACGATTCGATCATCCGCTCCGCTGCCCGGAAAGGTTTTGCCCCTGACCTGCCGGCTGATCGGTCTGCCCATTTCTGTCCGAAACAACTTGCCGAACGCAAACGGAAAAAGGAGGGAACATGGCAACGAAGGAAGAACTCCAGGAGAAAGCCGAAGGCTGCCAGACGACCGAAGACTACGTGGCCGTGGCCAAGGAAGTGGTCGAGGCGCTTTCTGACAAGGACTGGGCCGGTGAACTGCTCGACGAGGCGGCCGAGTGGGCCCAGACGGTGGACGAGCTGGTTCTGCTTGCCGGCACCGCCGGAGAAGCGCTGGAAGACAAGGCCCGTGCAAAGCAGTATCTGATTCAGGCCAAGGACTTCGGGGCCAACGCCCAGGAGTTTGTCAAGCTGGCCGCGGCTGCCGCCGACATCGGGGAAACCGATTCGGCAAAAGAGATCCTGGCCGGCGCAAAGGAAAAATGCGTCCGGATCCAGGATTTTCTGGCGCTCGCCAAAAGCGTCAAGGAGGTGCTGGCCGACGAGGCCATGGCTGGAGAAGCGGTCGATGCCGCCGTGGAAAAGGCCTCTTCTGCCGCCGATTACGTGGAATGTGCACGGGGCGTACTGGAAACCTTCGGCGACAAGGACAAGGCCAAGGAGATTTTCAACCGGGCTGCGGAGACCTGCAAGACCGGTGAGGACTACGTCCAGATGGCCAAGGGGGCCATGGAAGCGCTTGGCGATCCGGCCCTGGCCGGCACCTACCTCGACAAGGGGCAGGAGGCGCTGGAAACCGGCAAGGACCTGAGCGCCCTGGCCGTTTCGGCCGCTACGGACCTGAAGGAGCCGGAAAAGGCCAAGGGCATTTATCGGAAGGCCGCCGAACGGATGGAAAAAGGCGAAGAGCTGATGGCCCTTGCCAAATCAGTGCTGGAAACCCTTCAGGACAAAGGCCTTGCGCTGGAAGTCTACAAGCGGGCCCAGGATCAGTTCACCGGGTTCGAACAGCTGGTGAAGCTGGCCAAGGCGATCATCGAAGATACCGGCGACAAGACCGCAGCCGGCGAAGTTTTCGAAAAAACGATGGCCGCCAAACCCAACGCCAAGCAGCTCGTGGAGGTGGTCAAGGCCCTGGCCGACGACGTCGGCGACAAGGAAGCAGCGCTCAAGGTGCTCAAACAGGCCGAGATCGCGGTCAAGAGCAACGACGAATTCAAGGCGACGGGGGAGGCGGTGATGAAATACGCCGAAGACCCCGCCTGGATCGAAGCGGTCAAAGACCAGCTCGAGCGCCGTGAGGCCAATGCCGAGCTGTACAAGGCGTTCATCACCCGGGAGACGGAGTGCCTGACGGCAGGGGCCCTGACGTTGCTGGCCCGGGACGTGGTCCGGCAGACGGGCGACAAGCATTACGCCAGAAAGCTCTATAAGAAAGCCGAAGGGCTTGCCCAATATTTTCCCGAATACCTGGCGCTGGCCGATGCGATTGCCGCCGACCTGTCAGACGAGGCGTGGCTCAGGGAGATCTACACCCTGCTTCTGGAGCGATGCACAGACAATATCAAATACGACAACCTGGCCGACGGCATCTTGTCGAATCTCCGGGACAAGGAGTGGGTCAAAAACATCTACAAGGAGCGGGAAAGCGCTTGTAAAACCCCCGGCGACTTCGCCCGGCTCGGTCAGGTGGTGCTGGCAAAGCTGGAAGACGAAGCGTGGGCCCGGGACCTTTTTCGGAAAGCGGAAGAGGCCTGTCAGAGCCTTGCCGCCTGCGCAGCGGTGGCCGCCTCAGCGCTCGGCAGTTTCAAAGACGAAGGGATGGCCGCAGAGATCTATAAAAAAGGGGCATCCTTTTGCAGCAGTGCCGCCGACTACAGCGCCCTTCTTCGATCGGTGGCGGAGCGGACCGGAGACCAAGCCTTTCTGAGGGAACTGATCCAGGGGGCCGAAGCCAAGCTTTCCGGGCTCCGGGAGCTTTCCTCCTTGGCCGAGAGCGTGCTGGACTACCTCAAGGACGAGGCGCTGGCCAGGGGGCTTTACCAGAAGGCCGCCAAGGCCCCGGATGCCGCGGGACGCATGCCGGATCTGGTCCTGAGCATCAAGAACCGGCTCGGCGACGAAGACTGGGCCCGGCGGTTGTTGTAGCGGCTGCGCCGGTCTGTGGTGGGTGGTTTGTTGTGTGTGGTTCCGTAGGGCGGGGCACTGTACCCGCCTTACGGGTCACCACAAACGACGACCTGTTCCGGCTGCCAACCGATACCTTTCCTGCCGCCTGCGCTCCGGAAAGCGGGTCGACTTCCGAGGATCGCCGACCATGCCCTACCGCGAAAACCCGAAGACCGCCGGAAGCGGCATCATCTGCGCCATTCCCCAGAAAGGCGCCTGCCCGAACCGCTGCCCGGACTGTTTTTTTCAGTCCGGCCGT
>JASFPT010000095.1:0-13256 GCA_050115795.1 Desulfobacterales bacterium | reverse complement strand
AGGCCGAACCGATCCGGGATCCATTTGCAGCAAAGCTCGATTACCGCCGCTTCGGCTTGAGCGGCGCCTTCGGTCGGAAACATTACAAAAGGCGAATCCGACGCCGGGGGCGATCCCGTCGGCAGTCGGGGAGCTATACCCTGCCGAATGCGGTGGGCGTTTTCAACAATGGGGCTTTCCTTTTCCTGCCGAAACACTTCGTCGAGGAAAAAGACGGGAATCTTGCCCGATTCGATCATGTCGGCCAGCACGTTACCGGGGCCCACGGCAGGAAGCTGGAACATGTCTCCGACGAAAATGATTCGCGAGCCTGCGGCAACCGCCTCCAGAAGGCGTTGCATCAGCAGCGTGTCGATCATCGAGGCCTCGTCGACGATCACCGCATCGATCTCCAGGGGGCGGTCGCGGTGCCGGGCAAATTCCTCTTCGGCCGGACGAAATTCCAGCAGCTTGTGAAGCGTGGAGGCCGGGCGGCGGCTGACCTCCGAAAGCCGCCGGGCGGCCCGGCCCGTCGGGGCCGCCAGGGCCACTTTTCTGCCCAGCGATTCGAACACGGCGGACAGGGAGCGGATCAGGGTCGTCTTGCCGGTTCCCGGCCCGCCGGTGATGATTCCCACGCGCCGGTCCAGAAGCGAAGTGATTATCCGGATCTGACCCGGAGAGGGGCAGATGGCGTGCCGGCGAACCACGGCTTCTGCGATCGGTTCGGCGTCAACGGTTGAAAGGTCGGGCGGGATCGAGAGCAGGGCCTTCAGCCGCCTGGCGATGCCGGTCTCGGCTTCATAAAAGGACCGCAGGTAAAACAGGGCCTTTCCGCTGCTTTCCCCGGCGCCAACCACCACCGCGTCTCCGGTTTCCTCCAAAAGCGCCGTGGCCCGGGAAAAAACCTCTTCTTCCACGCCGTAATCCCTGCTGCATCGGGACCGGACAGTTTCGGCCTCGGCGCACACATGGCCCTGGTCCGCCATCCGGTAGAGCAGATGCCGGATGCAGGCAGCGGCCCTTTCCACCGGGTCCACGCTCAGATCGAAGTGTCGCACCACGGCGTCGGCCAGCACAAAGCCGATGCGGGGGAAATCTTCCACCATCTGCAGCGGCGACCGAGACATTTTTTCGATCGCTTCCGGGCCGTATCGCTGAAACACTTGTGCGCCGTAAGTTCCGGGAACACCGATCTCGCTTAAAAAATCAATGACCTGCCGCAGCCCGCGGCGCTCCCGCCAGCTCTGATGGATGGCCGCCGCCCGGGTCGGTCCGATGCCCTCGACCTGTCCCAGCTTTTCCGGCTCGGTTTCGATCACCTCCAGGGTTCGGTCGCCGAAGGCGGACACCAGCCGGCCGGCGGTGGCTGGCCCCACTCCCGGGGTCGCCCCGCCGGCGAGAAAACGGAGGATGTCTGCAGCGGTGTGGGGAGGGGCGCTTTCGATGCTTTCAGCCGAGAACTGCTGTCCGTAGCGGGGATGGGCTTTCCACCGACCTTCGATCCGCAGGGCTTCGCCGGGAGCCGGAAACGGGAGGGTGCCGGTGACCGTGACAAAGGTGCCGGTCCTTCTCACCCGGATTCGAAAAACCGTGTAGTGGGATTCGGCCTGCTGATAGAGGACCTTTTCAACGGTGCCTTCCAGGAGGGTCATGATGCGAGACGGCTGAGGCAAGTCGTTGCGGCGGCGGTCATCCCCATCGATCGACGATCCATTCGGCGGCGGTTTTCAGATTGTCGGCCACGTGATCGGGTCGAATCCCTTCGGCAGAAAGTGCCGCTTGCGCTGTGGCAATGTCTCCGGTTCGCACCAGGACGGCCAGGGCGCAACCGGCGCGACGCGCGGTGATGATGTCCTTGGCGCTGTCGCCCACCATTGCGGCGCAAGAAAGATCGATGCCGTGTCGCTGGCACGCCTGGAGAATCAAGCCGGTTCGGGGCTTTCTGCAGGGGCAGTTTTCTTCTGGACGATGGGGGCAGAAGAAAAAACCGTCGATATGACCTCCCGCCGCCTCGGATGCCGCGGCGAGGTTTTCATGCATCTGTTCCAGAGTGGTCGCAGGAATCAGGCCGCGGCCGACGCCGGACTGGTTGGAGACGACCAGAACCCGGTAGCCGCGGCGGGAGAATTCGGCGATGGCTTCCAGACTGCCGGGGATGAAGCGGAACTCTTCCCAACTCTTGATGTAGTCGGGGGAGTCTTCGTTGATGACCCCGTCGCGGTCGAGGAAAACGGTGTGTCGAATAGAACGCTTCAAATTTCGGCTTTTCGGTTCCTGACCTGCGCTCGGACAATTGCTGCTTCGCCCAAAAACGGTCGTTTACTTCACCAGGGGGACTCGTATGGATCTTTTTTATTTGTTCCTTTTCTTTGCTCGCCCAAAGAAAAGGAACCGAAAAGAAAGGGCGCCCGGCGTCTCGCTTCTCCATGCGCTTCTTAAAACGGGCGGGGTCCTTTCGAACTCGGCCCCTGAAGACCAGGGGCCTCAGACAGCGAAAGGGCCTTTTCCCGCCCCTTTCTGCGATGCTCGGCGCGGGACGATGGGCTCTTTTTCCTGCGGGTATTCATTTCGCATTCTACCTTGAGAGTCTATCTGTTCTCTAAGGATCTTTATGCCCTTTTGGCGGCGCCAGCCGCCTTTCATAAAATCGCAAAGCGATTTTATTCGGCCACGATAAAGACCTCGGGAAAGCCGTCGGCGAGCAGGATCCGCTCGTACTCCTCGGCCTGGGAGAGGGTCGAACACCGGCCGACCCGGACCCGGAAATAGGTGTCCGCGCCGGCGGCAAAGACCACGACATGGGCATTTTTGTATTTTTCGGAGAGCTTGTTCTTCAGGCGAAAGGCGTTTTCGCGGTTCTTGAACGCGCCGACCTGGAAGGTGAAGTTGCCGCGGTTAAAATCGACCTCGGACGGTGCGGTGGTTCCGGCCGGAACCAGGGCAACGATCTCCACAGGGGCGGTGCCGGGTCCGACGATTCCCAGTTTTCCGGCAGCGGTATAGGAAAGGTCGATGATCCGGCCCCGGACAAAGGGGCCGCGGTCGTTGATCCGGACCACTGCAGACCGCCCGTTGGTCAGATTCCTCACCTGAACCCGGGTGCCCAGGGGAAGGGTCTTGTGGGCAGCCGTCATGTCATACATGTTGTAGATCTCCCCGCTGGAGGTCTTCCGGCCGTGAAAATCCTTTCCGTACCACGAAGCCAACCCGCGCTGGGAAAATCCATGGGCATGGGGCAGGGGATGGTACCAGTTGCTGCCGACCCGGTAGGGTTTGGAGCCGACTGTAGGTGGGGGCGCAATCCCCCCGGACCCCGGCGCCGTGGTCCGGGGCGGGGCCGCTTCGTGGCCCGCGCACCCGATGAGTATCGCCGCGATGATGACCGCTGCGGCGAAGATCCGCCCCGGGCGAGGGTATTCGCCTGTGGTTTCGCTCACGGTTCCAGTGCCAGTTTGATGACGTCCAGCATCTTGTCCACAAAATGAAACGTGACTTCTTTTTGGACCTTTTCCGAGGCCTCTTCCAGATCCTTCTCGTTCTGCTTCGGAAGGAGGATGGTCTTGATCCCCGCGCGGTGGGCGGCCAGCACCTTTTCCTTGATGCCGCCCACCGGCAGCACCTGGCCCCGGAGAGTGATCTCGCCGGTCATGGCCAGATCCTTTCGGATCCGTTTCCCCGTCAGCAGGGAGACCAAGGCCGTGAGCATCGTCACCCCAGCCGACGGCCCATCTTTTGGGATCGCTCCGGCCGGCACGTGGATGTGGATGTCCCGCTCCTCGAAGAAATCCTCGGGAATCCCCAGGGCCTTGGCATGGGAGCGGATGAAGCTCAGTGCGGCGGCGGCCGATTCTTTCATGACATCACCGAGCTGCCCGGTCAGCGTCAGGTTTTTCTTTCCCTTCATCGCCGTGGCTTCGATAAAGAGCAGTTCCCCGCCGGTAGGGGTCCAGGCCAGCCCGGTGGCAACCCCGGGCGTCTGCACCCGGGATCGGGTCTCGGCGGTGAACCGGACCGGTCCTAAATACTTGGAGACGTCGGCCACCTTGATCGATGCCGACGGGATCTCTTCGGATGCGATTTTGCTCGCCACACCCCGGCAGATTGTGGCGAGCTCCCGCTCCAGGTTGCGGAGTCCGGCCTCCCGGGTGTAGCCGGAGATCACCCCGCGGACCGCCCCCTTGGTGAAGGAGATCTGTTTCGCCTTCAGACCGTTTGCCTCCCGCTGCCGGGGGATCAGATAGCGCTGTGCGATCTTGATCTTCTCGTCCTCGGTGTAGCCCAGCAGCTGGAGCACCTCCATCCGGTCCCGCAGGGCGGGCGGGATGGTGTCGAGGATGTTGGCCGTGGTGATGAACATCACATGCGACAGGTCGAAGGGCACATCCAGGTAATGATCCTGAAACGCATGGTTCTGCTCCGGATCGAGCACCTCCAGCAGGGCCGAAGACGGGTCCCCCCTGAAATCGCTGCCCACCTTGTCGATTTCGTCCAGCATGAAGACCGGGTTCTTCGTCTCGGCGCGCCGGATGCCCTGGATAATCCGTCCGGGCAGAGCGCCGACGTAGGTTCTTCGATGGCCCCGGATTTCGGCTTCGTCGCGGACGCCGCCCAGGGAAATCCGCACGAACTTCCGGCCCAGGGCCCGTGCGATGGAGGCGCCCAAGGAGGTTTTCCCGGTTCCGGGGGGGCCGGCAAAGCAAAGAATCGGCCCCTTGGAGTCGGGCTTGAGTTTGCGCACCGCCAGATATTCGATGATGCGGCGCTTCGGCTTTTCGAGGCCGAAGTGATCTTCGTCGAGCACCTTTCTCGCCTCGCCGATGTCGAGGATGTCCTGTGTGGTTTCGTTCCAGGGAAGTGCGGTGAGCCAGTCCAGATATGTGGAGACCACCGTGTACTCGGCCGAGGACGGATGCATCTTCGACATCCGGTTCAATTCCCGCTCGGCCTCTTTGCGGGCCTCCTCCGGAAGGTTTTTTTCTTCGATCTTGGTCCGATATTCCTCGATTTCGACCGTTTCGTCCTCGGTTTCGCCCAGTTCCTCGCGGATCGCCTTGAGCTGCTGACGCAGGTAGTACTCCCGCTGCTTCTTGTCCATGTCCCCTTTGACCTGGGACTGGATCTTGTTGCCCAGCTCCAGAATATCGAGCTGGTGATTGACCATCCGCGTGGCTTCCTTCAGCCGCTTCTTGACGTTCAGGATCTCGAGAATCCGCTGTTTATCCTCTGCGGGGGTGTTCAGCGTCGAGGCGATCATGTCGGCCAGCGTGCCGGGGTCCTGTATGGAAGCGGCCATCTGGGCCATTTCCGACGGAAGACCCGGAGACAACTCCACCACCCGGGAGAACTGGCCGATGAGATTCGACATCAGTGCCTCGACCTCTTTGTCCATCACCGGGATGTCCTCGATCTTTTCGATCTGTGCGCGCAGGTACGCCTTGCCCGCGATCATTTTTTTTACCCGAAACCGGGCGATCCCCTGGACGAGAAGCTGGGCGCGGTTGTCGGCGGTTTTGGCCATCTTCAAAATCAGGGCGCTGGTACCGATCGAAGCCAGGTCCTGTTCTGACGGAGTTTTGTCGGCCTCCACCTGTTTTGAGACCAAAAGCCCGATGATCCGGTCCTTTGCCATGGCCTCGTCGATGAGCTGGACCGACTCGGCCTGCATGACGACCAGGGGGAGGACCATCTTCGGAAACAGGGCCGCGTCGAACAGCGGCAGAATCGGCAGCGTGTCGGGCAGGTTGTCGATGTCGAGCTGAGCCGGGGCTTTGGGCTCCGTCATGTGTTCCTCCTGTAGATCAGCGAGAGGCCGGCGGTCCGGTCTATCTTTCTTCGATGGTGATCTTGTGGCGTTTCGCCGGCGGCAGCTTGGCCAGCCGGAGCTGAAGAAATCCGTTGACGTATGACGATGTGACCACTTCGGTGTCGATGGGTGCCGGAAGATAAAGGATTCTCTCGAAGGAGCCGTATTGAATCTCGGCCAGCCGGTAGGTTCCACCTGGGCTCCGGGTCTGCTCACTCCGGGTGCCGGAGATCTGCACGGCGCGGCTGTTGATTTCAACCTGCAGGTTTTCCTTGTCCACGCCGGCGATCTCCGCTCGAATGATGATCTCTTCTTTCGTCTCGTAGATGTCCATTTGCGGACTCCAGTTCCGCTCCGACAGGGAGAACATCGGGTTTACGGAGCGAAACATCTGCTCCAGGGTTTTTTCGAATCTGGAGCCTACGTCCTCAAAGTCGTCACCGAATCGAATCTTGATGTAGTCCATTTTAGACCCCTGTCTGGTGAAACGATGAGCAAACGCTATGGGTTAAAAAGCCAACATCCCGCCACCGGGGCACGGTATCTGCAGCAAGCGGCGCCGCGCCCATTGCGGCGCTGATGGTAAAAATTAACATCCTCCTCCGGCTTTGTAAAGCATGGTGCCCGCTGCCCATCTCCGGCCGGATCCGGGTCAAGCGGCCAAAGGTCCGCCCCACCGGCGGCAGGGAGCGCCGCGTTGGCGCCATTGTCAGTCGGGGGCGGATCGGGTATACTTCTTGTCATGGCTGCACCTGCACCCCCTCGCCTGCGGGCGGTTCTCGGAAGCCAGTACTTCATTTATTTCGGCGTTCTGGGCGTCTACCTGCCGTATTTCAATCTATACTGCTATCATATCGGATTTTCCGGTTTCCAGATCGGCCTGATTTCCGCAGTGCGGACGCTGGCCGCCGCCCTGTTTCCGATGGCCTGGGGGCAGCTGGCCGACCGGTACCGGATTCGAAAGCCGATCTACGTTGGATGCAGCTTTGCCGGCACCCTGGTGTGGAGCCTCTTTCTGACGACCACCGATTTTCCCGCCATGCTGGCAATCATGGCGATTTACGGCTTTTTCTATGCACCGGTGATCTCGTTTCTCGAAGCGTTCACCATGGACTATCTCGGAAGCCGGCGCCGGGAATACGGGCGGCTTCGCGCCTGGGGATCGATCAGCTTTATCGCCGTGGTCACCCTGGCCGGTCTTGCCATCGACGAGACGTCGCTGCGGATCGTTCCGATCCTGATTCTGGCCGGATCCCTGCTGCGGTCCGTTTTTTCCACGCAGATGCCCCCCAGCACAACGACGGGGCCGCGGCAGGACGCATCCAGCCTTCGCCTTTTGCGGCGGCCGCAAGTGGCCGGTTTTTTGGCGGCGGCATTTTTGATGCTGGTCAGCCACGGTGCCTACTACGCTTTTTTTTCGATCCACCTTGATGCCCTCGGATTCGGCCGGACCACCATCGGCTTCTGCTGGGCCATCGCCGTGGGGGCTGAAATCGTGGTGATGTTGTTTTCCCGACGTCTCTTTGCCCGCTTTTCGCTGCAGGCGGTGCTGATCTTTTCCTTCTCCGCGGCCGCCGTCCGCTGGTTTGCACTGGCCGCCACCGAGTCGCTTGCCGTGATCCTCGTCAGTCAGCTTCTTCACGCCTTTACCTACGGCGCCTTTCACATGGCAAGCGTGCTGCGGATCGACGAACTGATGCCTGCCGAGGCAAAGACCGTGGGCCAGGCAGCCAATAATGCCGTCAGTTACGGGCTGGGGATGATGGTGGGATTTTTCGGGAGTGGCCTGCTCTACGCCCCGCTGGGATCCTTCGCCCTGTTTGCCGTCAGCGGGCTGACGGCAGTGGCCGGGGCGGCGGTGCTGATGCTGTTTCGACCCCGCACGGCGGCGGTGTGAGATTTGTCGTGGATTGAAGTGAAGCAGCGGCGGCGACGCGGCAGATCGGGAAATGGGCGAGTGGTTTGTGGCGTGTGGTCGGTGGTTTGTGGATTTTTTTGTGTTCGGTTTTCTGAAATCAAGCTCTTTTTTCGGTGTCGAATAGACATCAGACGGTTTTATGGACCCGACACGCCACCGATCCATCATCTTGTTCGAGCAACCACCCACCACCAACGACGAACCACATGCCGCCGTTGATAAAAAAGCCGCCCAGAAACCTGAGCGGCTTATATTTCTTCCTGCTTTGGGTGTGTCGGGGCAGCAGCGGCGCCCGGTTCAGCTCTTGAGGACGAACTGCACCTTGACGTGTCCGATTTCGACCACGTCAAACTCCTTGAGCATCACCGATTCTTTCACGGCGGTGCCGTTGACCTTCGGTTTGGTCATCCCTTCCACGAAGCTGAGCGAATAGCCGTTTGGGCGCTTGCTGATGGTGGCCGCGGTTTGGCCCATCATCAGTCCGCCCACCACGAGGTCGGAAGAACTGCTCTTGCCGATCTTGAACAGCTTCTTGGTGATCTCCACTTCCCCTTCGCCGCCGGCCAGATAGGAGAGAACCCCGATCGGCTCGCCTTTCAGCCCCGCGCCGGCGGCTGCGCCGGACTTTTCCTTCATCTTGCGGTACTGGCCGGTGTCCATGACCATGGTCTGATCCATGCCCCCGGACGGCGCCGCGGAAGACTGGGGACGAGTTTCCCCTTTCAGGTACTGGAAGAACAGGACGTGCTTTCCGATCAGGATCCGATCATTGTGCTGGAGCCAGTGGGAGGTGACCTGCTGATCGTTTACAAACGAGCCGTTCTTGCTTTGAAGATCGGTCAGCAAGTAGCCGTCTCCGACAGCATCGATCTTTGCATGGTGGCCGGAAACGGCCAGATTCTCGATGACGATATCGTTGCTGTCGATCCTGCCGATGGTCAGGCTCTTGCCCGTTTCCAGCTCGAACTCTCCGACGACGTTGTCCTTAAATTTCAGCGTCAACTTCGGCATCGAAAACACCCTCTTTCAAGGTTTACGGTAAGGTGGCCGATCCCCTGTTGCCCATCCGGGGCCGGCTTCTATGCAAATCGCTCCAGCGCGTGAACCCATTACCGGAAAAACTTCGACAGGAGCCGGCCGAGCAGTCCCTGCCGTTTGACGTCCTTCACGTTGAGGATGATCACGGTGATGTTGTCGTGGCCGGCGCGCTGGTTGGCCATTTCCACCAGCTTCCGGCAGGCCCGGGCCGCCGGCAGGGAGGAGACGACTTCCATGATCTCCTCCGGAGACACCAGGTCGCTCAGACCGTCGGAGCTGATCACCACCGCATCTCCCCTGAAAAAAGGGATCTCGCAGATGTCGGGCTCTACGATTTCTTCGACGCCCATAGCCCGGGTCAGCAGGTACTTGACGTCTTCACCGAGGCGATCGGCAGCGGCCGGATTGAGCGCCGCCTGTTCACTGACAACGTTGTGGGTGACCGACAGCAGCTCGATCGCCCCCGCGTGAATCAGGTAGATCGGGCTGTCTCCCACGTTTGCGGCGATCAAGGTCTCGTCGGTGAGAACCGCGGCAGAAACGGTCGCCCCCATACCCCGGTAGCTTTCCCGGCTCTGAGCCGCTTCGTACACTTTCCGGTTGGCCTGCAGAATGGCGGCCATGAGCCGGCTTGCCCTCGGCGACAAGCTGTCCCCACCGGCCTGCGAGGCGCCGGGCGGGTTTCCCCCCGCCGTTCCGGCCATGAAATCGGAAATGGTCTCGATGACCATGGCGCTGGCCACTTCTCCGGCGCGGTGACCCCCCATTCCGTCGGAAACGATGTATAGCCCGCTGTCGTCGTCCATGAACAGGGCGTCTTCATTTCCCTTACGTCTTTTTCCGACGTCGGTTATGCCAGCCGATTCGACGACGACCATAGTGCAAATTTTCGGGTTTTTCCCCTTGGCAGGAGGGCGGTATGGATCTCCGGCAGAGTTGGGTGATCCCGACCCTGCCCTTTCGCTTACAGCATAACCGCCCGACAAGTCAAGCATTTCATTGAAAATACAAAACAGCGGCCCGCCGAGCGGACCGCTTTCGCAGGGCCTGTCATCAGTGCTGGCGCTGGGCTTTTTTCTTCATCAGGACCGCGTCGAGTTTGCTGCCCAGCTCCCGGAGGTGGGCCGCCATCTGCGCGGCCTTCTGGTAGCGCTTGTCCCGGTCTTTTTCCAAGGCTTTGTTCAGGATGAAGACCAGCGGCTTGACGATTTTCGGGTTGTACGTGCGGGGGTCCGGGTGCGGCGTATTCATGATCTGGTGCATGAGCGCCGCCGGGTTGTCTCCCTTGAACGGAAGCTCACCGGTGAGCATCTGGTAGAGCATCACCCCCAGAGAAAAGATGTCCGAACGGCCGTCGACCTTTTCACCGGAGATCTGCTCCGGGGACATGTAGTAGGGGGTACCCTTGACGACGCCGGTCTGGGTCTGGGAGGTGGCCGTGATCCGGGCGATACCAAAATCGGTGATTTTGATGACGCCGGTTTCCAGCAGCATGATGTTGGCCGGTTTCACGTCCCGGTGAACGATCCCCTTGTCGTGGGCGTAGCCCAGCGCGTCGGCCACGTCGGCCACATAGGCGATCACCTTCCGCATCGGCAGCAGATGGTCCTTTTTGGTGTACGGCTCCAGATCGCTGCCCTCCAGGTACTCCATGGCGATGTAGGCCAGGTCTTGCTCGTCGCCCGCATCGTAGATGGTGACGATGTTCGGATGCGAGAGGGTCCCGGCGCTTTCGGCCTCCCGGAAGAACTTCTGCTTGAGCTCTTCGGCTTCTTCGGGTTCGAAGTCGTCTGAAAACCGAAAGGTCTTGATCGCGGTGGTCCGGTTGATCCGCGGGTCCTGCCCCAGATAGACGATCCCCATGGCGCCTTTGCCGAGCTGGCGCATCACCTCGTAGCGCCCCAGGGTCGGCCGGGTCCCGGTGGCGGTGCTCATCAGCGTGTCCCCCCCCGATCCGCCGCCGAGCAGCCCGTCGCCGAAGACCATCGTTTCACTGGCTTGCACCAGCCGCTTTTTGCGCTCCGTCACATCCTTGAACTTGGGGTCGGTTTCCTCGATGTGTTCGTAGACCGCTGCCGCCTTGTTCAGTTGCCGCTTGCGTTCGAAATCCAGGGCGAGGTTGTATAAGATGTCCTTCATCTCGCCGTCGACCGGGCAGCGTCGGAACTTGTCGAAAGCCATGTCGAGCATCCCCTGACTCTGGAAGGAGAGGCCGAGCATGCGGTTGGTTTCCGCCGATTCCCCCTCCAGCTTTTCCTCGCGGGCCTCGGTGACAAAGTAGCTGAGGCTGACCACGCCGATATAGCCGAGGATCAACTGCAAGGTGGGATTGGTGACCGGCAGCCAGAGCCCGTTGGAAAGAAACAGGTAGGCCGAACCGCCGGATAGCGCCAGGAACAGGACCAGGAAGGTGATCCCGGCCGCCATTGCCCGGAGCCGCGGCAAAACGACCGTTATCACCGCGCCGATGATCAGGATCAGCGCCAGTTCCCCTGTCGCACTCCAGAGGGGCTGCCGGACAAACTGCTGGTTGAGCATCGCCCAGACAGCGTTAGCGGAGAATTCCCCCACCGGCATAGTGGGATCCACAGGCGTGCTGAGGGGATTGAGGATGCCGGTTGCCGACGCACCGACCATGACGATCTTGTTTTTGAAAACGCTGGACGGCACCTTGTTGTTGATGACGTCGAAATAGGAGTAGCGTTTGAACGAGCCACGGGGACCCTTGAAACTGACCAGCATCTCCGAATAGAGGGTGGTGGGGATCTCGATGGTGCCCAAAGACACGGTGGTCCCCAGTTCGGCCCGGATTCGGCCGGGGGGCAGTTTCAGATATTCCGCGGCGATCACCAGCGTGTACGACGGGATATAAAGACCCCTGTATTCGTAGATCAGCCGCTCGCGCCGGGCCGTTCCATCCCGGTCGTAGGCCAGGTTGATGTGCCCGATGCCTGCTGCCGCGGCGGTAAACTCGTCGATGGGCAAAATGGCTTCGCTTCCGACCGGAACCACGAATCCGCCCGGGTTGCTGACGTTTCCGATCGACGCCTGCCGAAGCGTTTCCGCGGGGGCCTCCCCCTCCACGCGGATGTTCGACTCCTTGAAGAAGATCGGCAGAACCACCTTGCCCGATTTCTTCAGCGCGACGGCCAGCTTCCGGTCGTTGTCGAGGCGCTGCTGGGCGGCCTGCACCGCCTTGAGAAACGCCGCTCCCTGGGGAGACTGGCCGGTCAAGCCCGATTCGATCAGGTTTGTTTCCAGGAGGCGGATTTCGTGGAGGCCGGAGCTTTCCTCCGGCTCGCTGAAGACGAAGTTGAGGCCGATCACCTTCGGGCCGCCCGCGTCGATGGCGTCAATCCCCCGGGCGATCAGTGAGCGGGGCCAGGGCCACCGGCCAAGCTTGTCGATCGAATCGTCGTCAATGTCGACCATCACGATATCGCTGGGGGCTTCCGGGGCCCCCCGCAGGCTCATCATCAGGTCGTATCGTTTGAGCTCCAAATTGTCGAAGAAGGCGAGACGAAAGAAGCCGAGCCACAAGAACAGCAGGGTGATCCCGATGCCCATCATCAGCGTCGGGTGGCGTTTGAGAATTCCCATCCCTGTTTCCCCTGATCCTCGGCTTTTCCGGGCTGCCTCAGAACGTTTTGGCTCGGCGTGCGTGAAGGAGCGGACAGGACGAATGCTGGGGCATGCTACTCTGATCGGGTCGATTTTGTCAACTGCTATCGGCCTGTTGCGGCGGGCACGGAACCGCGCCGGGCCCTGCCGTTACGGGGTTGGCGCGGATCTGCATGAAAAAGCACTTGCATTATGGCCCGATCGACCTAAGATGAACTCGGAGGGGGCCGGGGTCCTGGAACGCCACGGCTGAGCGATCAGCGCGCCCCTGCCCCGGCGGGAAACGAGGGAAAAAAGGAAAGCAGGAAAAAAAGGTTTCCATTTCTGTCTGTGCTGCAGCGGTTGATTCCGGATTCCGACTCCCAGCGCCCGGCTTCCGTCTTCCGAGTTTCGGGCTCCGAGTCCCGGATCCTTCGGCGCAACCAAGGACGGTCCCCATGTCTTCATCGACACCCCAACCAAGCGAACCCATTGGCCCGATGTTCACTGACCTGTATGAGCTGACCATGGCCGCCGGGTACCTGAAGTATCATCGGTCGGCCAAGGCCACGTTTTCCCTCTTCGTGAGGGACTGCCCGGAGCGGAATTTCTTCCTGGCTGCGGGGCTGGACGAGGCCCTGGAAATTCTCTCCCACCTGCGGTTCACCGATTCGGACATCGACTATCTGGCGCAAAGAGGCCATTTTGACGATGCGTTTCTCCACTATCTCTCCGGTTTTCGGTTTACCGGCCGGGTCCGGGCCCTGGCCGAGGGGACGGTCTTTTTTACGGACGAGCCCCTGGTGGAGGTGACCGCTCCGGTGATCGAGGCACAGATCGTCGAGACGATGCTCCTCAACTGCTTCGGATTCCAGACGATGATCGCCTCCAAGGCCGCCCGGATCGTCCATGTGG
>JASFPT010000094.1:0-13291 GCA_050115795.1 Desulfobacterales bacterium | reverse complement strand
GGGCGAACACCGTCGTCTTGCGGAGACGTCGTCGGCTTCACCGAAGCGCCGGATCTGCCGCCGGCTGAAAAATACCGGTGGCGCAGCCGCTCTCCGTAAAATCGCGAAAGGATTTTACCCGTTGTAGATGTTCCGGGCAAAGGCCTGCTCCCGGCGGCGGACCACATCGATGAACGGATCGATGTCCGAGATCGTCTGGAAGGCGGTGTAGCCCTTGTGGATGAAGTCCATGATTTTTCCCATCCCCATCAGGTGTGCGGCGCTCCGCGCCGCTTTCAGCGAGACGCCGATCGTCCACTTGTGACTGAGGCGGAAAAAGTCCCGGGTAACATCCACGGTCAGGTCGATCTGGTACAATCGCTGGTTCAGGTTGCCCAGCGCACGGTAGAGTTTCCGGTAGGTTTCCATGGTGAGGGATGGACCGACGCCGTTTTCGATCATTTCCGCGGCCATGCGGTCGTCCAGATCTTCGGAGAGTTCCTGCAGCTCCAGGACGCGGTCGACGGCGGCAATGATCCCCCTGTGGATTTTTCCCCTCAGGGCGGTGTGCAGCTTGCGGATGCTGGTGTCCCGAAAAGAGTAGTCTTCGGGCCCGTATAGCTCCTCGAAAAAGAAACGCCCCAATTCCCGGTACTCGGCGTCCGCCTTCAAATCGGCGTAGGTGTCGTCGATCCGGCGGCGTTGGAAGGCCTGCAGGGCCCGTTTGTGCTTGTCAAAATCAGGTCCGGGGCGTCGGTCACTCGACAGTGCGGCTCTCATGGTGGTAAATTCCTCCTCGTCGATCGGGAAAATAAAAAAGGCCTCACGGCTTGTCAATCGGAAACCCCGGCTTTCGGGTAAAAAGGTGCCAGCCTCGGCTTGCATCTGTATAAAAAATAACCATTTTACAGTTGCCGTCACAAGGTAAAAAAGGGTTCGTGCTCCGCAAAGAATCCCATTGGCCGATCGGAACATCAGTTTCGACCGCATCGGAAAAAGGGTCGGGGGACCGCCGGTCGGAAACGGCCCCACCCCCGCTTCCTAAAGAACCCCATCGCAGGCACGGGTTTTGCCTTTGCATTGAACATGCAGATCGAAAGCGAAAAAGGCCGGCGGTTCTGGACCGGCGTATCGCCCTGGATGGTGATCGGGGCCGTGGGGGTGTTGCTGCCTCTCTTTGTCTTTATGGCTGCGGTCAACATCAACCGGCAGAAGCAGAACAGCTCCCGCCTGCTCGAGGAAAAGGGCGCCGCCCTGATTCGCGCTTTCGAGGCCGGCACCCGGACCGGCATGATGGGGGGCGGCAATTTTCAGCTCCAGCGGCTGCTGATCGAAACCGCCCAGCAGCCCGACATCGTCTATCTTTTCGTGGCCGACACCCACTCCCGGGTCGTGGCCCACAGCGACCCGGCCAATATCGGCAAGGTCCTGAACACGGATCTGGATCTGGAAGCCGTCTCCCGTCAGGAATCGCCGCGCTGGCGGATCGTCACGACAGACGGCAACCGGGTCTTTGAGGTCTTTCGGCGTTTTTTACCCGATGCACCGCAGCGGCCCTGGATGCACCGGATGATGATGCACCGGGGGCGGTTCGGCTCCGACGACCGTTCCCCTTCCGATGAGCAGCTCTCACCCCCGCCTCAATGGGTGATTTTCATCGGACTGGACATGACGGCTGTGGAGGAGGCCCAGCGGGTGGATGCCCGGCACACGGTGCTCATGGCCGTGATCCTCCTGCTGATCGGTTTTGCGGGGGTGGTTTTGCTGTTCATGGCCCAGGGCTATCGAAGCACCCGGGCATCCCTTTCCCGGGTTCGGGCGTTTTCGGACCACCTGGTGCAGAACATGCCTGCGGCCCTGGCGGCCATAGACAATCGGGGCCGAATCGCATCGTTTAACCGGGTGGCCGAATCGATCCTGGACCTGCCGGCACACCAGGCCCTGGGAAGTCCCGCGGCGGAGGTTCTTCCGGCGCCCCTTCTGGCAGAGACCGATGCGGCGAGCAATCCCGGACCGGGCCGCGTCCGGGAGATCGAATGCCCGATCGGTCCCGACCGGGTGCTTTCCCTGGAGGTCAGTGTCTCCCATCTGCGTTCCGAAGAGGGGGACCCCATCGGGTCCGTGGTGCTGTTCCGGGACCAGTCCGAGGTCCGGGCCCTGCGCCGGGAGATCGCCCGGGCTCAGCGTCTGGCGTCGGTGGGGCGTCTGGCCGCCGGAGTGGCCCACGAGGTCCGCAACCCCCTGAGCTCCATCAAGGGCTTTGCCACCTATTTCAAGGAGCGCTACCGGGATGTCGGCGAAGATCTCCAGATCGCC
This sequence comes from Desulfobacterales bacterium, assembly GCA_050115795.1. GTDB lineage: Bacteria > Desulfobacterota > Desulfobacteria > Desulfobacterales > CAFBRK01 > JAIPEL01. The sequence continues at coordinate 10,996 of JASFPT010000094.1, read as the reverse complement.
GACCTGATGATCGGGGAGGTCGAGCGGGTGGACCGGGTCATCGGTCAGCTTCTCGATTTCGCCCGGCCGGTGCGGATTCGGATTGCCGCAACCTCGCTGCCCGAACTGCTGGCCGATTCGCTGAAGCTGATCGAAGCCCGTGCCGCCGAGCACGGCATCCAGCTTGAGCTTCGGGTCCACGAAGCGGTCGGCGATGTCGCCCTCGACGAGGACCGGATCCGGCAGGTGCTGCTCAATCTCTACCTGAACGCCGTGGACGCCATGGGCCGTGGCGGGAGGCTGTCTGTTTCGGCGGATCCCACAGAAGACCGCCGCGGGATCGATATACGGGTGGCCGATACCGGTGCGGGAATCGCCGAGTCCGATCTGGCGCATGTGTTCGATCCGTACTTTACCACCAAAGCGTCGGGCACCGGGCTGGGCCTGGCCATCGTCCACAACATCATGGCCGCCCACGGCGGCGAGATTCGGCTCAAAAGCCGGCCCGGCGAAGGGACGGTGGTGATTCTGCATCTGCCGAAAGCCGGCTCCGACAGAACCGGATCTGCAGACAGCGGAAAGGCAAAGGACTGAAGTCGGATGCCGGAAGTCGGAAGGTCAGCCCCGCCGCTGGCCGGCGGCGCCGACCCGTTTGATCAAACGTGAAACTGTTTTGCGGAGCCTCTGCCTGTGTAGTGAACGGCCTCCGTGCCGTTCAAAACGGCCACGACAGCGGTCGTGCCCTGCAAGAACCTGGACTTGGATCGAAGTTTCACTTGAGGGAAAAGCGGTGGAACCGCCTGCTCGCAGGAGCGAGGCGGGCGGTTCGTTTGTTTACTCCTTAATGGCGATCGATTTGCCGGACGGCGAAGACAAGGACCGGCCGTGAATCCTAAAGAGACCACATCACCGGCAAGCGTTCTGGTCGTGGACGACGACCGGGCTCACCGGACCATGCTTCGGACCCTGGTCGGCGGATGGGGATACGACATCTTCGAGGCCGACGACGGGTCGGCCGCCATCGAAGCGGTCAAGCAGCGCCCCTTCGACCTGATCCTCATGGACATCCGGATGATCAACGTTTCAGGGCTCGTGGCCCTGGAAGAGATTCGGGTTTTGAATCCGGCCATCCCGGTCATTCTCATGACCGCCTACTCCTCTGTGGAAACGGCGGTGTCGGCCCTGAAAAAAGGCGCCTACGACTATCTCACCAAACCCCTCGATTTTGAAAAACTTCGGGTGACGCTCCGTCGGGCGGCAGACCACCGCCGACTCCGGGAGGAAAACCGGGAGCTGAAAAAGCGGCTCGGCGAGCAGTTCGATCCGGGCCGCATCATCGGCCGGTCGTCTTCCATGGTGCGGCTGCTGGAGACCGTATCCCAGGTGGCTCCCTCGGAGGCGACGGTGCTGATTTCCGGGGAGTCGGGAACGGGTAAGGAGCTTATCGCCGGGGCGATTCATCACAACAGTCCCCGGCGGGAAGGCCCCTTTGTCAAGATCAACTGTGCCGCCATCACCGAATCGCTGCTGGAGTCGGAATTGTTCGGCCACGAAAGGGGGGCCTTTACCGGCGCAGAGCGCCGGAAAGAGGGCAAGTTTTTCCAGGCAAACGACGGAACCCTTTTTCTAGACGAGGTCAGCGAGATGTCGCTCCCGATGCAGGTCAAGCTGCTTCGGGTTCTCCAGGAACGGGAGTTTACCCGCGTCGGCGGTGAGGAGGTGCTCCGGGTCGACGTCCGGGTGGTGGCCGCCACAAACAGGGACCTGCCTGAAGCCATCGAAGCGGGAACGTTCCGCGACGATCTGTACTATCGGCTCAATGTGGTCGGGCTGGAACTGCCGCCCTTGCGAAACCGGCGGGAGGACATCCCGCTGTTGTGCCAGCATTTCCTGGAGCGATTCGCCGAGAAGAACCGCAAGACGATCAAGGGCTTTACCCCGGAGGCCATGGACGGTTTGATCCGCTACCGCTGGCCGGGCAACGTGCGCGAACTGATGAATGCGGTGGAAAGGGCCGTCGTCCTGGCCCGGAGCGATTACCTGACCGCAGCCGATTTTCCCGTGATCGGGCCCCCGGTCGAAAAAGACGGATCCGAACCGGAGCCTGTCATCGTCGCCGGGCAACAGACCCTTGACAACGTCGAGCGGGCGACCATTTTAAAGACGCTGGACGCGGTCGGCGGCAACAAGAGCGAGGCCGCCCGCCGGCTTGGTATTACCCGAAAAACACTTCACTCGAAGCTTAAAAAATACGGCGTCGCATGAGCGATGCCGGGCAGGGAGCCTTCGAACGGAATGACAGAAAGGCACGCTCGGCAATGAACACCGAAGAGACCCGAATCGTGCGCTGCGGGAAGTGCGGCGCCAAGAACCGAATCGCCGCCTCGCGCCCGGCATCCGAAGCCCGCTGCGGTAAATGCAAGGCACCCCTGAAACCGGCAGACGACGGGGCGGTCTTCACCCTCCGGTGCACCGGCTGCGGTGCCAAAAACCGGGTGAAATCCGGCCGGATGGAGTCCGGTGCAAAATGCGGCCGGTGCGGCGAAGGGCTCGACACCGAGGCCCTTTTCGCTCCCCAGCCGATGATGGTCACCGACGTCAACTTCGACGAAAAAGTGCTCAAGTCGCCGCTGCCGGTGCTCCTGTATGCCATGTCCCCCACCTGCCCGGGTTGTGCCCAGGTCGGGCCTGTGATCGACAGGTTCGCCGCCGACGCCAGGCAGAAGGTCCGGGTCGCCAAACTCAACGTGAACGCAAGCCCCCGGACCGCCGATCGGTTGAACGTGATGGGGGTTCCGTTTCTCTTTATCTACGACAACGGCCTGGTCAAAGAGAGCATGCCCGGTGTGGCCGACATCAACCAGCTCCGGATCAAAATGGCCAGATACCTGTGAGCCGCCTCTTCCACAGCAAGAGCGGCAGGGCGCGGGGGCAGTTGCAGCGTTCCCCTTTGCCACCGGTCCGATTCCATGGCGCCTGAACCGGGGGAGTCAGTATCGTGGATCGAGATCCAGCGAAGCGGATCGAGGAAGAAATTCGAAGCCGGTTTTCAGCGGGCATCGAGCTGGAACCGGAGACGATTCATTTTATCGAATCGACCTTCGGCGCCGCCTCCTTCGAGGTGCTGTCCGAGCTGCTGAACGCAGCGGGCGAAGACCATGAAGTTCTCGTCGACCTTCTTTTTTCCCCGGATCAAGCCCTTTGCTGCCGGGTCGAGTACCATCTTTCGCCGGAAGGGCTCTTGCCCGGTCAGCGGAGCCGGCTTGCCTCGCGGCTGCACCGAGACCCCCTGGTGACGCGGATCCGGGGCGGGGAAGGCCCGATTCGGGTTTGCCTGCCCGATGACCTCGTGGAGGGCTTTCTGGATCGTCTTTGCCTCAACCGGCCGCTGGACCCGGCGCTGGTCGCCGCAGCCGACGAGCTCTGCGGCGAGGCCGCTGCGCTGCAGGTGCGGTTTCGGCTTCGGCAGGCCGGGCTATCCGGCACCGAGGAGGAAAAAAAGGGGCTGGTGGGACTGCTGTCGGCCCGGCGGCCGGATCAGGAGCTGTTTTGGCCCCTGCTTGAAACCCTGATCGGCTTCTTACAGGACCTTTCCCCCGGCCGGGATCTCTTCAACGCCATGGCCGACCGCAAACAAGCTCGTCTGCGGCATCTTCGGCTGGCATCGGACCGAATTCGGACCCTGGAACGGCACAACATCGAAACGATCCTGATCGGCGGCGAACGGATGCCGCACGTGGACGTCGACGCCCTGGTAGGGGAGGTTGCTCGCATCGACGATTTGGGCCTGATCCTGTACGGACGGCCGATCCCCGCAGCGACCGAGGGGCACTCCCTCGACCTGGGAGAGGTGACCGGCCGCGAGGACCTCGATCGGCTGATGCGCTTTTTCTCCAAACCGTGAAAGCGCTTTTGCGCTCTCCCGGTGAAGGGGTCTATCGGCCCCGGGCGGCCGGGGGCGGGGTGGTCGTCCGTTCAGCCCGTGTTTATGCCGCTTGCCATCATTGCGGTCCCAGAGACGGACCCGCGGCATCAGGGGTTGCAGCAAAAAAGCGCTCCGGAATCGGAACGGTTTTTTGTTACAATTTCTATACAAATCCGATTGAATCCGATACAGAGATTTTCCTTTGGAGAATTTCCGGAAGGAGGACGATTGAAACGGTTCGTGACGTTGGCATTGATCTTCGTGGCGCTGGCCCTTGCCGCAGGCGTATCGGCGGCAGAGCCGTCCGTGGATGACATCCTGGCCGGCGTGGAAGCCCGGTACAAAGGCCCCGGTTTTTCCGCCCGGTTCTTCCAGGAGTCGACCCTCAAAGCCATGGACATTACCGACACGGCCGAGGGGACGATCCTGATCAAGCGCCCGGGCATGATGCGCTGGGAGTATGAGCGACCCGACCCGCAACTGATCGTCACCAACGGCGAAATGCTCTGGATCTACCGTCCCCAGGATCGGCAGGTGATGATCGGCGACGCGCCCGAATACTTCGGGGGCGGCAAAGGGGCCGGATTTCTCTCCGATGTGAAAAGCGTCCGGAAAGATTTTATCGTGGTGCCGGGCCCGCCCACGGATGCCCACCATGTGCTCAAGCTGATTCCCCGGCAAGACCGCTACAACGTCGATGCGATCTGGCTCTACATTTCCCGGGACCGTTTCGAAATTGAACAGGTTCTCACCGAAAATCGATTCGGCGACGAAACCCGCTTGACCTTCTCCGATTTGACCTTCGGGCTGAACCCGGACGACAGTCTGTTTCGGTTCGAGGTCCCGCCGGGGACCGATGTGCTGCAGCTCAACGAGCAATAAATGCGCTGCGCGCATTTATAAAGGCCGCCTCGCCGCCGGGTCTATAAAAACGACAAAGAGGCAAGACAGCCCGTCCACCGATCGTCGAACCCTTCAGTTGACCCGGGAAAAACATCGTGCAAAGCATCCACCCACGTAGTGAACGGCCTCTGTGCCGTTCAGGGCGGCACGACACGGAGGTCGTGCCCTACACACCCGTATCAGGGGAAGTTTTACAAAGCGGGGATGTCATAAAAACCGGAATCCCCCCAAAAAGGGCTGGCAATGAAGGATAGAATCGAAGCACTGAAAAAAGAGCGCAATGCCGTCGTCCTGGCCCACAACTACCAGCCGCCGGAAATCCAGGACCTGGCCGACCTGTGCGGGGATTCCCTGGAGCTGAGCATCCGCGCCGCTGAAACCGATGCCGAGGTCATCGTGTTTTGCGGGGTGCGGTTCATGGCCGAGACCGCATCGATCCTCTCACCGGAAAAGACGGTGCTGCTTCCCAGCCCTGACGCCGGCTGCCCCATGGCCGACACCGTCACGGCCGAGGCCCTGGCCGCAAAAAAAGCACAGCACCCCTTGCTGCCGGTGGTCACCTATGTCAACTCCACCGCCGAAGTAAAAGCCATTTCGAGCATCTGCTGTACCTCGGCCAATGCAGAGGCCGTCCTCAACAGCCTGCCGGATGACGAACTGATCATGGTCCCGGACCGGAATCTGGCGCGGTATGCCGCCGCAAAGACCGGGAAAAAAGTGCATCCCTGGGATGGATTCTGCCCCTATCACGACCGGCTCGCGATCAGCGAGGTGAAAGCGGCCCGCCGCGCCCATCCCGGGGCGCTGTTCATGGCCCATCCGGAATGCCGGCCCGAGATTCTGGATGCGGCCGACGTCGTCACCAGCACCTCCGGAATGCTTCGCTATGCACGGGAGTCCAAAGCGCGGGAGTTCATCGTGGGCACCGAGGTGGGGCTGCTCTATCCGCTTCAAAAGGAAAATCCCGAGAAGCGGTTTTTCCCGGCCTCAGAGAAGATGTACTGTGCGGACATGAAGAAAATCAGCATGACCGATCTGGTCCGCTGCCTGGAGGAGCTCACCGGCGAGGTGAAAGTTCCCGAAAAAGTCCGGGACCCTGCCTACCAGGCCGTCAAGCGAATGCTGGATTTGTCGGCGTAGACGCCGAGGGCGCTTTGCGCCCGCCGGGAGGCTGGGATGCCAGGAGGCTGGAAAGCTCTACTGTAGGTGCAAAAGCAAGTAGGCAGTAAGAAGTAGGTAGTAAGAAGACGGAATAAAAACCCAGTTTTCTGCCTACTTCCTACTTCTTACTGCCTACTGCTTTTTAGCGGCGCCAGGCGCCGCTATCCCATCTCATCGATCACCTCCTCGGGGATGTCCGCGTTGGTGTAAACTTTCTGGACATCCTCGCAGTCTTCGAGCATTTCCATGAGCCGGTACATCTGTTCGGCCTGCTTGCCCTCCAGGTTGGCGAAGGTTTCCGGCAGCATGGTCACCTCGGCGTCTTCAAACGGGATCGATGCCTTTTTCAGTGCCGCTTTGACCTTTTCGAAATCTTCCGGGGCGGTGATGACTTCAAAGTTGCTTTCATCCTCGCGGACGTCTTCTGCACCCGCCTCCAGGGCCGCCTCCATCAGGGTTTCCTCATCGACGGCGGCTCTTTCCACCACGAAATACCCCTTTTTCTTGAACATCCACGAGACGCAGCCGCTCTCGCCGAGGTTTCCGCCGTTTTTGGAAAAGATGTGCCGGATCTCGGAAACCGCCCGGTTTTTGTTGTCGGTCAGCGACTCGACCAGCACGGCCGCCCCGCCCGGCCCGTAGCCCTCGTACTGACTCTCCTCGTAATTGACGCCCTCCAGTTCACCGGTGCCTTTTTTGATGGCCCGTTCGATGTTGTCCTTGGGCATGTTCTCCGCCTTGGCGGCCACCACCGCCGACCGCAGGCGCGGATTGGCCCCCGGGTCTCCGCCGCCCATGCGGGCCGCGACGGTGATTTCCTTGATCAGCTTGGTGAAGATTTTCCCCCGCCTGGCATCGGCGGCGCCTTTTTTATGTCTGATGGTCGACCATTTGCTATGCCCCGACATGTTCGCTTTCCTCCCTTTTTCTTCCCGTGGCGATGATGTAGGTTTCCTTGCTCGCCTTTCGGCTGCTTTTCGGTTTGTAGATTTTTGTCTCGGAAAAGGCGGCCTTCACCGCTTCATGAAAGCGCTGAAAGTCCTCCCCCGTAAAAATTTTGCAGCAAAACCGGCCCCCGGCCCCCAGCCGCCTGCGGGCGATGGCCAGGGCCGCCATGCACAGGTCAAACGAGCGGGCTGCATCGACCTCCTTTCGGCCGGTGGTGGACGGGGCCATGTCGCTGAGCACCACGTCGAAGTCCCCTTCGATCTGTTTCAGGGCGCCTGACTCCGGATCGAGGACGTCTCCGACGACCGCCCGGGCGTTTTTGGGCAGCGTCGTGGTGACCGGCTTCAGATCGATTCCGACCGCTTCGCCGCCGGTCGCCTCCTTGGCCGCATACAGGAGCCAGGAGCCCGGCGCGCATCCCAGATCCAGGACCCGGTCCCCGGGACGGATCAGGCGGTGCTTTTTCTGGATTTCTTCGAGCTTGTACACCGACCGGGCCGGATACTTCTCCTTCCGCGCCTTCCGGGTGTAATGGTCGGCCCAGGGGTTTTTACCGCTTTTTTGGCTTTTGCGCTTCAAAAGTGGATTCTCTTTTTCTCCTGTTTTCTTCTGCCGCTTTGCGCTTTATTCGCGCAGCGAAGCTCTCATAAAATCGCGGCAGCGATTTTATTCGAAGATGGATTCCATCGCCTCGGCCACGGTGCGCACGCCGACCCGTTCGATTCCGTCTGCGGCCGGCAGCCGCTTCAGGTTGCTCTCGGGCACGACGCACCGCTTGAAACCGAGCTTTCGCGCCTCGGCGATCCGGGTTTCGACCTGCCCCACGGCCCGTACCTCGCCGGTGAGCCCCACTTCCCCGAAAACCACGGCCCCTTCGACCACGGGCTTGTCCAGGAAGCTGGAAGCAACCGCGGTGACGATGCCCAGATCCACGGCCGGCTCGTCGATTCTGACCCCACCGGCCACGTTCATGAAAATGTCGTGGCCCAGCAGGTGCATGCCGAGCTTCTTTTCCATGACGGCCACCAGGAGGGCGACCCGGTTGGCGTCCAGGCCCAAAATCGTCCTGCGGGGGGTGCCGAAGCTGGTGCTGCTGGCCAGGGCCTGGAGCTCCACCAAAATCGGCCGGGTGCCCTCCATGGAGGGGGTCACCACCGATCCGGGACTCTGGTGGGATCGCTCCGACAAAAAGACCGCCGAGGGGTTGGCCACCTCGGCCAGGCCGGTGTCCTTCATCTCGAAGACCCCGATTTCGTTGGTCGAACCGAAGCGGTTTTTCACCGCCCGCAGGATCCGGAACACGTGACTGCGCTCTCCTTCGAAATAGAGCACCGTGTCGACCATGTGCTCCAGCAGACGGGGGCCTGCAATGGCGCCGTCCTTGGTGACGTGTCCCACCAGAAAGGTGGGGATGCCGGAGCGCTTGGCCATGAGCATGAGCCGCATGGCCGACTCCCGGACCTGGCTGACACTTCCCGGAGCAGAGGTGAGCTCCGGGTGGAACATGGTCTGGATCGAGTCGACCACCAGCACTTCGGGACGAAGCCGCTCCACCATGGCCAGCACCGCCGAGACATCTACCTCCGAGACCACATAGAGCGAAGTGGCCATGGCGGAAAGCCGCCGGCTGCGGATCCGGAGCTGGCGAACCGACTCCTCCCCAGAGACGTAGAGCACCGTTCGCCCGTCTGCGGCCAAACCGGAAAGCGCCTGGAGCATCAGGGTCGATTTGCCGATGCCCGGGTCGCCGCCGATCAGCACGAGGGTCCCGGCCACAAGCCCCCCGCCCAGCACCCGGTCCAATTCGGCGATGCCGGTCAACCGCCGCTCTTCGTCCCCGACATCCACCGCGTCGATGGGTACCGGGGCCGCCGAATCGCTGGCCGGGCCACTTTTGACGGTCGAAGAAGAGAGCGTCTCTTCCAGCAGGCTGTCCCATTGGCCGCAGTCCGGGCACTTGCCCATCCACTTGGGCACCTGGTAGCCGCAGCTTTGGCAGGTGTAGACGGTTTTGGGGGACTTGGATGACATCAAAAGAGAACCCAGAATTCAGGACAGGGAGCCAGTAGCCAAGAGTCAGGATAGATTCATTATACGCTTTTCGCTCGTTTGTGGCTTGCCCTTTTCCAAGGCGCGAAGCGCCGCTATATAAAATTGCAAAGCGATTTTATCGTTTGACATGGCCGTTCATAGCATGCCAATTTCACTCTTTCAATCGGACCTTTGCGGCTTCGTCGCGGTTTGGCGGAGCCGATGCGGGGCCTCGTAAACGTCAAAAGAATGCCTAACTTCTCCGTAGTTCATTGGAAGCAGCATCGCGGAGAAACCGTCATGGCGGCGTCCGATGGGCGCCGTCCGGCCCTTGCCCGTCGCAGGCTCTTCGAGCAAAGACGGATCCCAACGGCACAAAGCGCCCTGTGTGACATGAAATTGAGAACGAACATCCTTTTCTGGTTGGTGCTGGCCCTGGCGGCACTTTTCTCGGCCGAGGCGTTTGCCGACGCCCGATTCGAACCGGTCCGCAAGCAGCTGGCCGCGGATGGTTTCGAGGCCGGGTGGATCGACCAGATCTACGGCAGCCCCGGTGTCGAATTCGATCTTCGCGGGGCGGCCAGCTATTTCCAGCACCGGGAGGCGAAGCTAAACTACGATCAGTTCACCGATCCGGCGTCGATCCAAAAGGCCCGTGCGTATCTCAAACAGCACGATGCGGCGCTTTCCCGGGCCGAGAAAACCTACGGCGTGGACCGGGAGGTCATCGCGGCGATCCTGCTGGTGGAGACCCGTCTCGGCACTTACGTGGGAAGGAGTTCCACGCTGAACATCCTATCGAGCCTGGCCGCGCTCAGCAGCGCCTGGGTAAGGGACGCGGCCTGGATCGAAATGGAAAAGACCCCGCGCCTGAGTCGGGACCGGTTCGACCGGTGGGCCGAGGACAAGTCCGGCTGGGCCTATCGGGAGCTGAAAGCCTTCCTCCGCTATGCCGCCCGGGAGGGACTGAACCCGGTCGACGTCACAGGCTCCTATGCCGGCGCCTTCGGAATCGCCCAGTTCATACCGTCGAGCATCCTGATGTACGCGGCCGACGGCAACGGGGACGGGCAGGTCAACCTGTTTCAGCACGCGGACGCCATCGCCAGCGTGGGACGCTATCTGAAAAAGAACGGGTGGCGACCAGACATGGGGAAAGACCAGCGTTTCAAAGTGATCTACCGGTACAACCACAGCGAGTACTACGTGGAGACGATCCTGGAAATCGCCGACAAGCTGAAAGGCTGAATAAAATCGCTTCGCGATTTTATGAAACGCGGCTTCGCCGCGTAGGGCAAAAAGTTGATACAGACCAGCATCGGTCGTACCGGATACGCCGCCGGACTCCGACGAGCAGACCCGGTGGCGGATGCGCTCACCTTATTGAATCTATCTTTCAGCGGCGCAGCCGCTCTTATGAATAGAAGCGTGCAGCGATTTTATTTATGCTGATCGAAAACATCACCACCGCCATCGTCTTTGTCACCGTCTGCATGCCGTTTCTGGCGGTCACGCTCTGGGCCATCGTCGACGCCTCGGGCCGGGAGTTTGCCACCTTCAACCAGAAGTTGGTCTGGATGCTGGTGGCCTCGGTCCCCTTCATCGGCTTCGTCGTCTACCTGATCTTCGGACGGTGGCGGGGGAAAAAGGAATAGGCGCCCTGCGGGCGCCGCCGAAAGGCTGGGAGGCTTGGACGACGGGATGCAAAAGATGGGGTAGTCTTCAAACTCTTTCTCCCTGGGGCTCTTTCGTTTCGACAACCGAGGTTCGTATCTATTTTCAGGCCTCCAAGCCTCCCAGCGTCCCAGCCTTCCAGCCGGCAGCCGCCGGTGAATCGTCCCAAATTCCATTTGACATATCCGAGTGTTTTCAGTATACACCGGCACGCTGGTCCCATCGTCTAGCGGTCTAGGACGCCGGCCTCTCACGCCGGAAACCGGAGTTCGAGTCTCCGTGGGACCACCAATTCAAAAATAAAACCGGGCCTGGAAACCCACCCAGGCCCGGTTTTATTTTTGAATGAAAAAAGCCAGTGTGAAGGTCCAAACC
>JASFPT010000093.1:0-13306 GCA_050115795.1 Desulfobacterales bacterium | reverse complement strand
TTGTTTCTCCTACGCCGATATAGCAAAGCGGCAGCTCCATGGTGCTGCATACCGAAACAACGACGCCTCCCTTGGCGGTGCCGTCGAGCTTGGTCATCACCAGCCCCGTCACCCCGAGTTCTTCATGAAACAACTTCGCCTGGGAAAGCGCGTTTTGACCTGTCGTGGCGTCGAGCACCAGCAAGGTTTCATGGGGAGCATCCGGCAGCCTTTTGGCGATGCTTCTTTTGATCTTTTTCAGCTCCTCCATCAGGTTGACTTTGGTATGAAGTCGCCCGGCGGTATCGATCAGCACCAGATCGGTCCCGCGGGCCAGGGCGGCATCGATGCCGTCAAACGCCACGGCGGCCGGATCCGCGCCTTCCTTGTGGCGAACAAAATCCGCCCCGGATCGATCGGCCCAAATCTCCAGCTGCTCGACGGCCGCTGCCCGGAACGTATCGGCGGCGGCGATCAGCACCTTGAGCCCCCGGCGTCTCGCCCGGGCGGCCAGCTTGCCGATGGTCGTGGTTTTCCCGACGCCGTTGACACCCAGCACCAGAATCACATGCGGCCGTGATTCGCCGGCTTCGGCCGGCGGCGGGGCATCGCCGACCAGGGAGCGCAATTCCTCCCTGATTGCCGACTTCAGCTGATCCGGTCCTGAAATTTGGCGTCCCCGTTTGGATATCCGCTCGATCAGCGCCATGGATGTCTCAACGCCGAGGTCGGCGGTAATCAGCCGTTCTTCCAGCTCATCGAGGAGTTCCTGGTCGAGCTCCTTTTTCCCCAGAAACAGATCGTCGATGTCGCTGGTGAGGATTTCGCGGGTTTTGGTGAGCCCCTTGCGGAGCCGGGCGAAAAAGCCCACCCTTTCGCTTTCGGTCTTCGTTTTCTTCTGCGATAGATTCACGCCGGTCGGCGGCGGGGCTTCCTCGCCCGGGTGCAAAGCAGGCCCGGGCGTTCCGGGAGGCTTTTCGATCTCTTTTCCGGAAGTCGTCTTATCGGTTTTTTCTGTTTTGTTTTTCTTGAACCAGCCCATGGCCATACCGTTTCCGGATCGGCATCAGTTCCGGGCGGCGATGTTCCGTTCATCGCCGCGGCTCAGGTCGACCGACACGACCTTGGAAACGCCCTTTTTCTCCATCGTGATGCCGAAGAGGGTATCGGCAAACTCCATGCTCCTCTTGTTGTGGGTGACCATGATGATCTGCGATTTTTCGCCGATCACCTTGAGCAGGTCGTTGAAGCGAAAAACGTTGGCCTCGTCAAGGGGGGCGTCGATTTCGTCCATCAGACAGAAAGAAGTCGGTCGAATCATGAAGATGGAAAAGACAAATGCGATGGCCGCCATCGCCTTCTCGCCTCCGGACAGCAGGCTCATCCGGGTCAGCTTTTTGCCCGGCGGATGGATCAGGTATTCGACCCCTGTTTCCAGCGGGTTGTTCGGCTCGGTGAGGACCAGCTTGGCCGACCCGCCTTCGAAAAGCTGCGGAAAAATCTCCTGTAATTTTTCATTGACCAGTTCGAAGGTGGTCATGAAGCGCTCCCGCGTGATCCGGTTGATTTTCCGGATCACCTTTTGCAGGTCCTCCATGGCTGCGAAGAGATCCTCGCGCTGCTCGTTGAGAAAATCGAACCGGGTCTTGAGATCCTCGTATTCTTTGATCGCGCCCAGATTGACGTCGCCAATGCGTTCGATCTTCTTGCGGTATCCGGCCAGCTTTTCTTCCAGCCCCTGGCGCCCGCCCTCTTCGGCGGACTGTCGGGCCTCGTCGCTGTCGGCAAATTCCCGCCTCAGATCCGCCAAGGACCGCTCGTATCGTTCGCTCAGGCGCTGAACGATGTTTTCCTGCTTCACCCGGTACTGGGAGAGTTCAACCTCCAGGAGCCGGATTTTCTGGAGGGTCTCCTCCCGGAGATTGCGGATGTCGGAAACCTGTCCATCGATCTGTTGGAGGCGTTCGTCGATTTGGCGATAGTCGGCCTCATTGGTCTCGATCTGACTTTCCAGTTCTTTCATCTCTTCATACAGCCGGGACAGGGTGCTCTTGTTGTCTTCGATTCTCCGGCCGGATTCCGTCATCCGCTGCTTCTTGATGGCCAGATCGCGGTTGAGCTGTTCCAGGCGAAGCTTTCCGTCGTCGAAGAACTCCTTGAGCCGCCGCAGGGTGTTGTCGCTGTTTTCCAGACTGGCTTCAAGGGAAGTCAATTTGACCTTGAAATCGACCGCCCGCTGGTTGAAGGTTTCCATCTCCTCCGACACGCGTCTGATTTCCAGACTCCGTTCGGACACCGCCGCCTGAGCCGTTTCCACCCGGTTCTCGATCTCTTTCAAAACACGGTCGTACTCTGCCATCTGGTCGTCGATATCGCTTTCTTCTCCAAGCAGCTGCTCCTGTTCGAGCCGGACGATTTCCAGATGACGTTCGGCCTGCTTCCGGTCTTCGGTTGCTTTGTAGAGGTGCTTTTCGGCTTCGATTTCGTTTTCCACAGAAACGGTTTTTTCTTCGATCCGCTGCTGGAGATCGGCTTCAAGCCGCCGGACCTCCTTTTCCATCCGAATTTGTTTTTCCTGCGCCGAATCGATTCTCTCGTCCAGTGTCGACAGTTCTCTTTCCAGGGATTTGATTTCCTGCTTCTTGGCCAGAATCCCGGAGAGGTTTTCTGGACTGCCGCCGATGAGCACCCCCTGGTGATCGACGATGTCGCCGCCTTTGCTGACCACGGTCTGCAGCGTTCCGTTGCGGTTCCAGAGGGCGATGGCTTCCGGGAGGTTCTCTGCGACCGTTACATGGCCGATCAAGGCGCCGACGATGCCCTCGAAGCCCGGCTTCACCGTGATGTGGCGCATGAGCAGCCGCTCGCCGTCCGGCTTCGAGCGGGATCCTCTTTCCAGCTCCTTGAGCCCGGCGACCGGGACAAAGCCCCCCCGGCCGGCCCCTGAGCGCTGGAGATAGTCGATGGCGGCCACCCCCGAGTCCTGATTGCGCACCAGGATGTACTGGAGTGCCTCGCCCAGAACGGCTTCCACGGCGGTTTCATAGCCATCCTCGGGTTCGATGACGTCGGCCATCAGTCCGATGACGTCGCCTTCGAAACGCTTGCGATCCGCCGCGGCATCCGGGGAGCCCCCGTCGGCCGGCTTCATGATCGCCCGCACGCCGCTTTTGAACCATTCGAAGTTGTCTTCCATCTTCTTTAGGGCGGCATGGCGGCTGCGGCAGGTTTTGCGCTCCAGTTCCAGCGTCTGGGCCGTTTTGACCTGCTCGCCAAGCGCCCGGGAGTGCTCGTCCAGTTGCTCCTGGGCCTGTTTCACCTCGATTTTACATTTCTCGATCTGCTGTCTGATGTCCTCCAGCTGCCTACCTGCAGCGGCCTCCTTTGTCCGGGCCTCCTGTATGCGACGCCCGGCCAGGGCCTCTTCTTCGTCGGTTTTCTTCAATCGGCGCTGGAGGCTTTCCTTGTTGCTGGCCGCGTTTTGGTAGATGTTTCGGTACCGCGCCTCTTCGGCCACCAGTTCCATCATTTCCGATTTTGCGCTTTCCAGGGACTCGTTCAGGCCGTCGAGACGCTCGCGAAGGGCCCCCGATTTCGTGCGCTCGCCGGCAAGCTCGCTGTTGACCTCCGATATGCGGGTCTGAAGGCTTGTATTTTCCGCCCGGACCTGCTCCATTTCAGCAGAGATGCCGGCCTCTTTTTCTTCCAGGTCGACCCGGGCGGCATCGAGTTCCCCGATCTCTGATTCGAGCCGCTTGACCTCTTCGCGAAGGTGGGACGAATCGTTTTCCATCCGGTCCAGGCGCCGCTGAGCCTCGTATTTCCGGTTTTTCTGGTCTGCGATCTCCTGGTCCTTCTGCCAGCGCTTGAGCTTGATTTCCTCAACGGCCGCATCCAGCTGCTTGAGCTGAGACGTGTGCTCGATATCGGTGTCCTGAAGATTTTGGAGAAGCTGTTCGGTTTTCTCGACCTCGGCGCTCAGACCGCTGTAGTGGCTCAGGTTCAGCAGTATGTCCAGACGCCGGATTCGATCCTGGAACTGCTTGAACCGCTCCGCCTTTTTGGCCTGCCGTTTGAGACCGTTCATCTGTCGCTGGACTTCGGAGATGATGTCCGAGACACGCAGCAAATTTTGCCGGGTCGCTTCGACCTTCCGAAGGGCCTCGTTTTTCCGCGTCTTGTAGCGGGTGATGCCGGCGGCCTCTTCGATGAACAGACGGCGCTCTTCCGGCCCGGCGTCGGTGATGGCGCCGATGTTTCCCTGCTGGATGACGGCATAGGTTTTGGCCCCCATCCCGGTTCCCATAAACAGGTTGTGGATGTCCTTCAGGCGGCAGGGCTGCCGGTTGATCAGATACGCGCTTTCCCCGGACCGGAACAGGCGGCGGGTCACCTGAATCTCGCTGTATTCGCGGAATTCCTCCGGGGCGCTGCCGTTGTCGTTTAAGAGCGTAACCGAGACTTCGGCCATGTTCAGGGGGGGGCGGCCGTCTGCGCCGGCGAAAATGACGTCCTCCATCGCCTTTCCCCGAAGTTGTTTGACGCTCTGTTCGCCCATGACCCAGCGCAGGGCATCGACCACATTGCTTTTGCCGCATCCGTTGGGACCGACGATGGCCGAGACCCCGGGGGGGAAGGGAATGCTGACCCGGTCGACGAAAGATTTGAATCCGAGCAGCTCAAGTTTTTTGAGCTTCATTCAGAATGTCTCCCCATATAGACGTAGCAATCTCGAACCGAATTTCTGTGCGGAATTTCAGTTCGAGGCGGCAGTCCAATCGGGTATCGAAATATCAGGAAACATACCGGTTGTAAAGAAAAAAGCACAACAGAAAGTGTCTCGCAACGATTTCAATACAATATATGGTGGACCAGGGCGCCATCCCCGCATCGCTTCGAACCCGCTTGCCCGGGGCCGGAAATTCCCGTGCGATCGTTGGGCAGCAACGGCTTGAAATCGCAGCGGTTATTGCAAGAGGGGGTGGAAAAGAGATTGGAAAAATGCGCTCCAGATGGGTTGCTGTTTGACGGGGGCTGAAGCTTGCGCGGTACGGCAGACGGCCGCTGCCCGGGAGAGGCCCGCGGTTTCGAGCATGCCGTTTCGCGGCAATTCAGAGAATCTGGCTGAGGAACAGCTTTGTCCGTTCGTGGGTCGGGTTCTTAAAAAAGTGCTCCGGTGTTCCGGTTTCCACGACGGCGCCGGCGTCCATGAAAATGACCCGGTCGGCCACTTCCCGGGCAAACCCCATTTCGTGGGTCACCACCACCATCGTCATCCCCTCCTTGGCCAGGGTCTTCATGACGTCCAGCACTTCGCCGATCATTTCCGGATCCAGCGCAGAGGTCGGTTCGTCGAAGAGCATGACCTTCGGATTCATGGCAAGTGCGCGGGCGATGGCCACCCGCTGCTGCTGGCCACCGGAGAGCTGGTCCGGATAGACCTGCGCCTTTTCCTGGATGCCGACTTTATTGAGCAGCGCCATCGCCGTACTTTTCGCATCCTCCTTGGATCGCTTCCGCACCACGACCTGGGCGAGGGTGACATTTTCCAGAACGGTCTTGTGGGGAAAAAGGTTGAAGTTCTGAAAGACCATCCCGACTTCGGCCCGGACCTTGTTGATGTCGGTTTTCGGGTTCATCACATCGACGCCGTCGATCCAGATATGGCCGGAATCGGGCGACTCCAGGCGGTTCAACGCCCGCAGAAATGTGCTCTTGCCCGATCCGGAAGGGCCTATCACCACCACGACCTCTCCGGGTTCGATGCTGATCGACACGTCCACCAGCGCCCGCACCTGGTAGGGCACCTGAAAGGTTTTATAGATGTTTCGAACCTCGATCACTGGTAGAGGGTCCTCCTTTCGACGTATTGCAACAGCATGGAGAGCGAAAAGGTCAGCACCAGGTAGAGCAGGGCGCAGACGAACCACAGCTCAAAGGGCTGCAGGCTGGTGGTGACCACCTCCCGGGTGGCCTTGGTCAGCTCCCGGATCGCGATAATCCCCAGAAGCGACGAGTCCTTGATCAGGCTGATGAACTGGCCGGCCAAAGGCGGGATGATCCGGCGCAGGGCCTGGGGCAGGATCACGTGGATCATCGACTGGACGTAGGTCATGCCCAGCGACCGGGAGGCCTCGGTCTGTCCCCGGCTGATCGACTGAATTCCGGCGCGGACCATCTCGGCCACATAGGCACCGGTGAAGGTGGCCAGGGCCGCCACCCCGAACCAGAGCGGAGGGACCTGGGAAATTCCCTGCCGCGCCAGCAGGGTGTTGATCAGCGTCCCCAGAACGAAATACCAGATGAAGATCTGCACCAGCAGCGGCGAGCCCCGGATCAGTTCGATGTAGGAAATGGCCCCCCATTTCAGCGCCGGGTTATCCGATATCCGGGCAAGGCCGGCAAAAAGACCGATGAACACCCCGAAAATAATGGCGATCATGCTGACTTTCAGGGTCAGCCAAAGTCCTTGCAGCAGGATGCCCACCTTCCATTTGCCGAAACCGCCCAGTACATCTCCCGGGTAGACATAGTCGCCCTTGGAGATCCGCACCTTTCCACCGGGAACCGTATAGGACTCTTTTTCTCCATCCCCGGATACCGTGATCACGGCATCGTCTTTTTGTTTGCGGACCGTAGCGACTTCCCCTTCGATCTGCGACCGGATTTCCACCTGATCGTAATAGGCGAAGTACTGTGGAATCCGGTACCAACGCCAAACGTAGTCGATCTTCAACGTGGCGTAGTACAAGAGACCCAATAAAATGGAGATGACCAGAATGAAGATGCCCACCCAGACAAAGAACTTCGGGTCTTTCTTCGACAACAACGATTTGGCTGCAGCACCCATGGCTGTCCTGATTTTTTTTGTCGTTTCTATCGGAAAAACCGCCGGGGCCCCGGCAGGATGGGGCCCCGGCATATGGTCGTCGCCGCGATCCGCCGCTGGATCAACGGTCTACTGCACTTGCTGGATCCAGTCGGTGCTCTTGATCCACTTGTCGTAGATGCGGTCGTACCGGCCGTCGTTTTTCACCTGACGCAAAAAGTTGTTCAGCCAGTTCATAAAGTCCGGATCGCCCTTGTTGATGGCCCATGCCAGCGGCTCGAAGGTAAAGGGCTTGTCGAGGAAAATCAGTTTTCCCGCACCCTGCTGGGCATTGAAGACGACGCAGTAGGGAAGGTCGTAGACAAAGGCGTCCGCCTTGCCGTTGACGACCTCCAGGGCGGCTTCGGTCTCGGTCTCGAAGGACTTGTAGGTGCACCGGGGGATCATGCGCTTGACGGCCTGCTCCCCGGTGGTACCCAGCTTGGAGGTGACGATGAATTTGGAATGATTCAGATCCTTGTAGGATTCGACCTTGCCTTCATGCTTTTTGTTGAGCAGGATGGTCTGACCCACGATGATGTAAGGGTCGGCGAAGTTGATCTTCAGGTTCCGTTCCTGGGTGACGGTCATCCCGCTCATGATGATGTCGAATTTGTCGGTGAGCAGGGCCGGGATGATGCCGTCCCATGCCGTGTTGACCGGCACGAACTTGACCCCCATGGCCTTGGCCATCTCTTTGGCCATGTCGATGTCAAAGCCGACGAAATCCCCTTTTTTGTCGGTCATCTCAAACGGCATGTACCCCGCCTCGAAACCGACGCGCAGTTCCCCTCTTTGGAGAATCTTTTCCAGTGTAGACTCTTTGGCCAGATCGATGCTGGCGCCCCAGGCGCCGGATACCAGCAAAAAAACCAGGGCAACCGCAGTTGCCAACCCCAGAATCGTTCCCTTTTTCATTCTTGCCCCTCCTTGTCGATTCCAGCTACGTTGATTTGTTTTGCAGGTCCCGGTCCCGGAACCGCGCCAAGCCAAAGGCCCCTTGACCTGCGTCAGTAGGATTTGCCTTCCTTGAGAAGCTCCCGAATCTTCATGCGCATGTCGCACTCCGCGCACTTTGGAAATTCGTCCACCGGCAGCCGGACGATTTTCGTTTGTTTGCACTTCGGGCAGACTACTTCTACGAATTCAATTTTTTCGTTCATGTTCGAATGCTGAAAAAACAAGTGGATTTAATATGTTTTCACCGAGATAGGAAAGCTTGAAACATCAAACCGACCATAATTGATCGGCTTGCGCGGGTCAAGAAAAAAGGCTGCGGCCCGCCATCCATTCTCTCTTTGCCCGCCACGCGGGCGGCTTGCATCCTTTCCACGGGGAGGATATAAAAATGATTCAGATGCTGCGGCTTTCAATCCCGGAGGCGCCCCGGCGCTGCTGTTTCGATGCACGCCGTTGCCTCCGGCCAATCGATACCCGGACCGTCGTCCGCTGCCCGACGGACCCCGGAATCCTGAAATCGCAAGGGAGGTTCCCATGACCGAGCCCGAAACCCTTCCCCTCGAAGAACTGCTCGAAAATCCCACGATTCGGGAGGTGACAGGAAACGTCAATCCGGAGCTGGTCGAGCGCCGGTCCTACCGGCCCCCCGTCTGCAGTGTCTTCAATAGCCCCTACACCGTCCTGGAAGAGACCGACCGTTTCCGGTTCGACATCGATCCGGAGGCTAGGCGCCAGCTTCCGAAGATCATCGACAACCGCGTACAGAAAGTGGTCGGCATATCCGAAGCCGATGCCGATGACGACCTTCGGCGCCGGTACGGCCGGAAACGAACCATTGGAATCGTTTTTTCCGGAGGCCCTGCCCCCGGCGGGCACAACGTCATCGCGGGGCTTTTCGACGCGGCCAAAAAGGCCAATCCGGAGAATGTCGTCTACGGTTTCATATTAGGCCCGGACGGCATCATCGAAAACGAAGCGGTGGAACTGACCGCCGAGCGGATCGACAAATTCCGAAACATCGGCGGCTTTACGATGATCAAGACCGGCCGGACCAAGATCGACACCCCCGAAAAGATGGCCATGTCGCGGCGAACCTGCCGGGAACTCGGGCTCGACGCGCTGGTGATCGTCGGCGGGGACGATTCAAACACCAATGCCGCATTTCTCGCCCAGGAGCTTTACGATGACGGGGTGCAGGTCGTCGGGGTGCCCAAGACCATCGACGGCGACATCCAGGTCCGGGACGCCGACGGCAACGTCCTTTGCGCCATGTCCTTCGGATTTCATTCCGCCGCCCGGGCCTTTGCCGCAGACATCAGCAACCTGTCCAATGACTGCAGCTCGGACGTCAAGTACTGGCACATTTGCAAGGTGATGGGACGGGTGGCCAGCCATCTCGCCTTGGAAGTGGCGCTCCAGACCCATGCGAACATGACCATGATCGGAGAAGACCTTGCCGGCTACGTCGATGTGAGGCGAATCGAAAGGGCCGAAAAGGAGGAGACGGTCGACTACACCGCCTACGGCATGACGCTGCGGCACATGTCCCGGGTGATTTGCAACGGTATTTTGCGCCGGGCCGCCGTGGGGAAAAATTACGGGGTGCTGGTGCTGCCCGAGGGGGTATTGGAGTTCATCAACGAGATTCAGGTGTTCATCATCAAGCTCAACACGATCATTGCCGATTACAACAAGACCCACGACACCGATTTTCACACCGACTTTCCGGTGCTGGAAGACAAGCTGGAATATCTCCGGCGCCTCGCCCGCCGCTCCAGGGAGGAGGGGACCTTCTCGGTCTGGAACACCAGGGACGACGACCTGTTCAACGACATCCCCGAGTTCTTTCAGGAGGGGCTGCTTACGGAGCGGGACGCCCACGGCAATTTTCAGTTTTCCCAGGTGGAGACCGAAAAAGTGGTCATGGGGCTGGTGAAAGACTATCTGGACGAACTCAAGGAAAAAGGCGAGTACAAGGTCGGCATCTCCCGGGAATATTTCGTCAAGACGATGAAAAAAGGGGGGCTCGATCCGGACCGCTTCGGACCGGTGCTGTTCCAGAAATACGACGGCGAAGAATTTCTGTTGATGAGACGGTCGATTTTTTCGGTCAAGACCCTCAGCCAGGCCCTGGACCGAGGAGGGCTGCTCAAAGAAGATGACGATCTGCCCGCGCCGCTGAAAAAGATCTTCAAAAAGTCGGTGCCGAACTTCAAGACCCAGATCCATTTCTACGGATACGACGGAAGGGGGTCGGATCCGACGCGGTTCGACTGCATTTACACCTACAACCTGGGTCTGACCGTGTTCTCCCTGATCGCCAACGGCGCAACCGGGCAGATGGCCGCCGTCAGGAACCTGGAGCACGACTTTTCCACCTGGGCCCCCATGGGCGTGCCCATTGCCGCACTCATGCGGCTGGAAGAACGAAAGGGAAAGCTCGCCCTGGTCATCGAAAAGAGTATCGTCGACACGAACTCGATCGCCTTCCGGGTCGCGGAGGCCCTGCGCGAGACGTGGCTGGCCGCCGCACCCGGCGACGACAACTACCGGCGGCCCGGCCCGATCCGATTCAGCGGGAAGAGCGAAGAAGAGCGGCCCATCACCCTGATGCTCAATTCCCTGGGAAGCAGACCCGAAGAGAGCTGAGTTGACGCCCTGCCGCCACAGCCGACTGGTGCTGCTGCCGCCGGAGAAAAGCCGCCTTCGCTGCCGCCGCTGCCACCTGACGATCAAGCCCGAAGAGCTGGATGCCGGTTACTGCCCGGAGTGTTTCGAAACGGATGGTACAAAGACGGACGACTTCGAAAAGGTGGCGGCCGAAGGCGGGGGCGCCATTCGATATCGCTGTGAATCCTGCGGGACCATCATCGATACCGGGCCTGGCTCGGGCTGAGGCGGCTTGACCGAAAAGGGCAACGCCCCGGTGCAACAGGAAAGGCGGACCATTGCCGGCTATCGGAGGCGACAGCGTCAGACAACCTGTTCAGAACCCTGTAGGCCGCACCGATCCATGTGTTTGCACACATGGTTGGCAAACCCCATGCCGGCTTCCTGGTACAGGCTGTAGGCGGCATCGACGCCCGCCTCCTGAAGCACGCCGATTTCATCATCGTATCGCACCGAGGCTGCAATCCGGCCTTCGAATCCCTTCTGCTTCAGCTGTCGTATGGCAAACATGCTGCTCTTCGAATCCGGCAGCGCGAGCATGATCAGGTGAATCCGGCTTCTTCTCGGATCGACCCGGTCCCAGAAGTCGCTGTCGTCGGCGTCTCCGTGGACCACGTTTCGACCGTTCTGTTGATGCCGAAGCACCGTATCCGCGCAAAAATCGATGCCGGTGACCACATCCCCGTACCGGCGCCGCATTTCATCATAGGCAGCGGTCCCGACGCCCCCCATCCCGAAGACGGCCACCTCGGTCGCATCGATGTCGATGGGCCGATCCTCGAAAAGACGTTCGGCGGTTTCGAATCGCCGCAATCGATCCGAGAACCGGCTGTAAATGGTGTGGGCGGCGGCGTTGAGCGGGGCTGCCGCAACGAAGGTGACCGACATGGCGATGGCGATGTTGATTAGCCAGTTGCTGTCGATCCAGCCGGCGGTCACGCCGATCGACCCGACGATCAAGCCGAATTCGCTGTAGTTGGCCAGGCCGAGGGCCGCCAGCATCGAAGTCCGAGCGCGCAGGCGGAAGCGGGTGAGCACGGCAAAAAACAGCGCGGCCTTGAAGGGCACGGCCAGCAACAGCAGCAGCGCGATGCCGAGGCCGGCCAGGGTCGGGGCACCGGAGATGCCGATATTCAAAAAGAAGCCGACCAGAAACAAATCCTTGAACCCCAGCAGCCGCTCGGCCAGTTCGGCCGCCTTGGGGTGGGCCGCCAGAAGCATGCCGAACACCAGCGCCCCCAGATCCCCTTTTAGCCCCACCAGCTCGAAGCTCTTGTACCCGGCGGCGGTCATGAGAATGCCGAAGAGCATCAGCAGTTCGCCGTGGCCGCAGCGGGCCATGAATCTGGCCAGAAACGGCCGGAGGAACAACAGGCCCGCGACCAGTGCCGCCGCCCACGGCGAGGGGAGCCTGCCGGTGGAGGCCGCCAGGAAGGCCACCGCAATGATGTCCTGCATGATCAGGATACCGATGGCGGTCGCCGCGTGGCGGGAGGACATCTCCTTTTTTTCCTCGAAGACCTTGACCGCGAACACGGTGCTCGAAAAACTCAAGGCAAAAGCGATCAGCAGGGATGTTCTCCAGTCGAGAAGGCGAAAGTAGGGCGTCCCTGCCGCAGCAAGACCCCATATGCCGGCGCCCAGAAGGATCACGGTGGTGGCCATGTGAATGGTGGCGCCACCCAGGACCTCGGGTCTGGCCAGGCTCTTCAGCTTCAGTTTCAGGCCGATCGAAAAGAGCAGCAGCGTGACGCCGATGTCGGCCACTTTTGCCAGCGTGGCGCCGCCCTCGATTCCCAGGCCGTTGAGGAGAAAGCCGGCGGCGAGGTATCCGACCAGCGGGGGCAGCCCGATACGACTCGCGGCGCTGCCGCAGAAAAAGGCGGCGACGATCCATAACGGATCCATAGGGGAGACCTCCGATTGGAGCGCTTGTCAGAATGACGTTCGGCCGTCGTTTAAGGTTCAAGAACCATCCGCGGCTTCGAGTCGGAGTCACCGCTCCGTGAACAGCAACATAAGCCTTTTTTTTGCGGAATTGTCAAACACCCGGTGAACGGCACAGAGGCCGACCACTACATTCGAATCAAGACCCTTAGAACGCGGTTTGTTCGGACGCAGGGCACGGCCTCCGTGCCGCGCCGGAAAAGACCGGCCGGAAACCCTCGTGCCCTGTCTGATAGGGTTCATCCTGCCGGATGGGCCAAGGCCGACCAAACGGAACGGATTTGTGGCAATTCCTATAGATGCCAACGGAAGAGAAAAAACGGCGGCACGGAACCCTGACTGGAGTCCCTGCCGCAAGCTTTTTGCAGGCAGGGGATATAACACCGGGGGTTTCGGAATATTCAGTAGGCCGGGAAAGGATGAGCCTCGGCGAACAAAGAAAAGGACATGAAGAATGCAAGGGGTAAAGAAGAATTCATAGGTGCCGCCCTTTGAAAACCCTGAAGCCCAAAAACCGCCCGCCCCGATCAGTCCATGTTGGCGGTGACCGAAAAGCCCCCCCCTTCCAGCGCTTTTCGGATTCCCGCGGTTTTGCAGGCCGATAGGCGGAAGTAGTAGGTCCGCCGCCCCTTCTTTCGCGCGGTCATACCGACGTTGATGATATCTCCGCCGCTTTCTTCGATGATCTGTGTCGCTTTTCTGAATGCGCCCGGCTTTTCCTCGACCACTACGTCGACTCTCGAAGACGAGGTCAGAATCCCCATCATGTCGATGAAGGCGCGAAGAAGGTCGGTTTCGGTGATAATCCCCACCAGCTTCCCGTCTTCGACCACCGGCATCCCGCCGATCTTGTGCTTGTAAATCATCTGTGCGGCGGTTTCC